>JAUJNC010000019.1 GCA_030446525.1 Armatimonadaceae bacterium | reverse complement strand
AACGAGATCTCGATGCCGGTGCCGACGATCTCGCCGTCGCCCTGGACGGCGTGGCCGTCGCCGACGCGCTGGCGGGCGCCCGGCGCGAACACGGGGACGTAGACGGTGACGCCCTGCTCGAAGCCCTTGTAGTCCATGTTGCCGCCGTGGGTGGACGACGTCGCGGTGGAGATCGCCTGGCCGCCGGGCGGGGCCACGCCGAAGCAGCCCAGCATCGGGCGCAGGGGCAGCGTGAACCGCCCGAGCTTCGTTTCGGGCTTCACCAGCGTCGCCGCCCCGCTCTCAAGATCCACTTCCCCCTCGCCCCGCTGCCACTCCCGGGGGAACTCGGCCACGTACCCGGGGTCCACGACGTTCGCGGCGAGGACGGTGTTGGTGTAGCCGAACGCCCGGTTGGGCCATAAACGGTCGAAGCGGACCGCCAGCGTGTCGCCGGGCTCGGCGCCCTCGACGTGGAACGGCCCCGTCTGCGGGTTGCCGCCCGGGGTCACGCGGTTGTTGGCGGCGTCGCGCCCGCCCGCGTCCACCGTGGTCGTGACAACGGTGTCGCCGTCGGCGATGCGCAGCACGGGCTCGTAAGTCCCCATCGCCGTGTGGTAATGGTCCGGCGTGAAATGATGCGTCGCCATCTCTCCCCTTTTTGTTCTCCTCACGGGCGGTCAAAAAAGAACGGCTGTGTCCACGCCGCCTTGGCGCCCTCGCCGTAACACTCGACCCGCACGTAACCGCCCTCTTCGCAGCTGACCTGTTAGCTCGCCTCGGCGCCGTCCGCATGGCGGAACTCTTTGCCCCAGGCGCCCAGAAAGCGGATGCGCTGCGCGTTCGGGGCCGCGACGGAGACGGTGCCCTCGCCGACTTCGATGCGCGTGATGTCCACGCCCGTGGACGCGTAAAAGCGGCCCTGCCGGAGCGCCTCGCAGATCGCGCCCGCGCCGCGGTCCGCGGCCTGCACCACGTTCCAGCCGCGACCGATATCCCCCGGGCGGTGCGAGTCGTCGTTCGCGTAACCCCACACGCGCCGCCCGCCCGCCAGCAGCCGGTCCCAGCGGTCGGTGGCCAGGGCGCTGCCCTCCAGCCGCTCGATCACGCCGTTGTAGATCTCGATGCCCGCATACCCCGTCAATCCTTCCATAAGCTCTTGCGGGAAGTGGTTGAAATGTTTCTGCCAGTTGGGGTGGTTCAGGATGGCGAAACTGCCCTGCGCGGCCGCCTCGTCAAGCACCTTCTGCCGGTCGGCGACGGGATCGAGCGCCGCGCCGATCTGCACGCACAGGATGTGCGGGCCGTGACGGGTCACCTCGTCGGCGGCGAGCAGGGTCATGTTCGTGAGCGCCTGGTACTCGCCGGGGGGCACGAACACGTCGTGGTCCGAGATCGCCAGGAAGTCGTAGCCCTGTCGCTCGTACCCCGCGATGACCTCGTCGGGCGGCGACACGCCGTCGCTGAAGGTCGTGTGCGTGTGCAGGTTGCCACGCAGCCACGTGAAGTCCTGACTGAGGTAGGGGTTTTGCAGCTGCATGGGAGTGCAGTTCGGCAGACAACCCCGCGTCTCCTGCCTGGCGGGCGAAAACCCACGCTGCAGGCGATGCCCCTCGTCTTCGCCGGGCAGGAGAACCGGAAGACGGTGGATAAACAGTACCCGTCCGGCGAAACAACACGGACGGAAAGACAGCTGCCATGCGCATCCTGTACATCGACATTGATTCCCTGCGACCGGACCATCTGGGCTGCTACGGCTATCACCGCCGCACCAGCCCCCACATCGACCGGATCGCCGGCGAGGGCGTCCTCTTCCGGCAGTGCTACACGCCGGACGCGCCCTGCCTGCCGTCGCGCACCGCCTTCTACTCCGGGCGCTTCGGCATCCAGACCGGCGTCGTCGGCCACGGCGGCTCGGCGGCGGAGCCGAAGGTGGAAGGAAAATACCGCGGCTTCCGCGACCGCTTCGACGAGCAGGGGCTGGCCCGCCAGCTCCAGAAACTCGGGTTCCACACCGCCATGATCTCCCCGTTCGGCCAGCGCCACGCGGCGCACTGGTTCTACGCCGGCTTCCATGAGATCCACAACACCGGCAAAGGCGGCATGGAATCGGCCGAGGAGGTCTGGCCGGTGATCGATCGGTGGATGGAGGGCAACACCGCGCGCGATAACTGGTACCTGCACATCAACTTCTGGGACCCGCATACGCCCTTTCGCGTGCCGGTCGAATACGGCGACCCGTTCGCGGGCGAACCGCTCCCGGCCTGGCTCGACGACGAGGACGTGATCCGCCGCCATAACCGGATGACCGGCCCGCACACGTCGCTGGACATCAGCATGTACGATGACCGCGAGAACCCGAAGTTTCCCCGCCAGCCCGGCAAGATCACCGATCGCGCCTCCTTGCGCCGCCACATCGATGGGTACGACACGGGTATCCGGTATGTCGATGACTACGTCGGAAGGATCGTGGAGCGCCTCAAGGACGCAGGCGTCTATGAGGAGACGGCGATCATCATTTCGGCCGACCACGGCGAGAACCAGGGGGAACTGGGCATCTACAGCGAGCACGGCACCGCCGATTTCGCTACCTGCCGCATTCCGATGATCGTCAAGTGGCCCGGCGGGCGGCAGGGGACGACCGACGACGGCCTCCATTACAACGTGGACTTCGCGCCGACCCTGATGGAACTGCTCGGCGGCCGGCAGCAGCCGATCTGGGACGGTCGGAGCTACGCCGGCGCGGTCACCGGAGGTGCCAGGGAGGGCCGCGAGGAGCTGGTCATCAGCCAGTGCGCGCATGTCTGCCAGCGCAGCGTGCGCTGGGACAAATGGCTTTACATGCGCACCTACCACGACGGTTTCCACCTGTTCCCGCCGGAGATGCTCTTCGACCTCGAAGCGGATCCGTACGAGCAGGAGAACCTCGCCGAGCGGCACCCGGAGCTTTGCCGTGAGGGCGCGTGGCGTCTTGCCCGCTGGCACGACGAACAGATGCAGAAGATGGCGCGCACCATGAGCGATGTGACGGATCCCCTCTGGACGGTGATCCGGGAGGGCGGCCCGTTCCACGCCCTGCATGAGCGGGGCCGCAGTCCCTTGCCCAAATACCTTCAGCGGCTGGAGGCGACAGACCGGGCCGAAGGAGCCGAGGCGCTGCGCGAAAAATACGCCGAGCACCTCGTGGAGCCGCGGAGCTAAACAAAGTCTCGAGGACCGGGGCGCTGGCGGAGTTCGTGGACGTTTACCTGACGCTGTACGAAGCCGCGGGCCTGCTGATCCCCGCGCAGGCCACAGAAAGAAAGGGCAGGCAGTGACCGACACGCCGAACATCGTCCTTATCATGACCGACCAGCAGCGGGCCGACTTTTTCCGCAGCGAAGGCTTCGCGCTGGACACCATGCCCTTCGTGGACCGGATCGGGCGGCAGGGCGCGCGTTTTTCTCACGCCTACACGCCCATGCCCGCCTGCGTGCCCGCCCGCGTCAGCCTGTTCACCGGGCGCTTCCCCAAGGCGACCCGCGTCCGGCAAAACAGCGCCGCCAGGAACGTGTTCCGCCCGGACGGCCTGCCGGACCTGGCGGACCTCCTGCGCGCCCGCGGCTATTCCGTCAACCTGAGCGGCAAGAACCACACGTATCTGACCGGCGACGACTTCGACTTCGCCGCGTTCTACATGCACACCGGGGGCGGGCGCAAGGACCGGAAAACGGAGCAGGAGGCCGCCTTCGACGCCTATCTCCAGGCCCTCGGCCACGGCGTGGCCGAGGAGCCGGCCCCGTTCCCGCTGGAGTGCCAGCTGCCGTGGCGCATCGTGCGCGACGCCATCGAGTGCGTGGACGGGCGCGACCGCGACAAGCCGTTCTTCCTGTGGCTCTCGTTCCCCGAACCGCACAACCCGTACCAGGCGCCCGAGCCGTACTTCTCGCTCTTCCCCGAGGACGAGATCCCCGAGCGCCGGGCCGGGCCCGAGGAGGGACGCGCCAAAGGCCCGAAGTGGCGCTGGATGCAGCGGCTCATGGAAGAGAAGCGGCCCGGCTATGACGCCCGGTGGCGGCGTTACCGGGCCGATTATTGCGGCATGCTCCGCCTCCTCGATGACCAGATCAAGCGCTTCGTGGAACATCTGGAGGCCATCGGCGAACGGGACAACACCCTCCTCGTCTTCTGCTCCGACCACGGCGATTTCGCCGGCGACTATGGCCTGCAGCGTAAGGGCGTCGAGATGCCCGAGTGCCTCCTGCGCGTCCCCCTGCTCTTCACCGGGCCGGGCGTCGCCCCGCGCCCCGCGCCGCGGGGCGAGTTCGCGTCGCTCGTGGACATCCTGCCCACGCTCTGCGAAGCCGTCGGAGCCGAGATCCCCTACGGCGTGCAGGGGCGGAGCCTGTGGCCGCTGCTCACGGGACGGGAAACGGCCCCGGACGCGTTTCGTTCCGTGTACGCCGAGCACGGCTTCGGCGGCCTGCCCTATGACGAGCACGAGCGCCCGCCGCTCCACTTCCCGTATGAGGGGCCGACTTTCGACGAACTGAACAGCGTCACCCAGAGCGGCAACCTCAAGATGGTGCGCAAAGGACGCTGGAAACTCCTTTTCGACAACACGGGGCGCGGCGAACTGTACGACGTGGAAGCCGACCCCGCCGAACAAAGCGACCTGTGGGGCGATCCTTCCTGCCGCGACGTGCGCCGGGAGCTGGTCGAGGAACTGCTCCTGTGGACCATCCGCACCGAGGACGACCTGCCCGGCGGCGCCTACACGCCTAAGCGCGCCGCCTCGACAAGGGAGAACAAGGACCAGAAATGAGAAAACCCGCTTTGTTCACCGAGGGCATGGGGGCTGACATGGAAAGCGGTTCCCGGGTGACGATCAACCACGACACGGTGCTCGTGATCGATGGGACGAAGGTGTTCCCGATCGGCTTCACCATGCCGCCGCCGCCCGACGGGAAAGCCCCGAATGGCAGGAACGGGATCGAGGAGCTTCGCCGCGCGGGCGCCACCTTTCTGCGCACGGGCGTGATGGCGCGGCCGTGGGACGAGGAGGCCATCGGGCAGGAACAGCGGTGGCTGGACGCGGCGGCGCGCTACGGCATGTACTGCCTGGTCAACCTGCGCGAAACGGCGGTCCTCGGGCCGGATGATTCGGAAAAAGAGGCGATGCTGCGCCGCATCGTCGACCGGTTCAAGGGTCACCCGGCCCTGGGCGTGTGGAAGCACGTGGACGAACCCGAGTGGGGCAAACAGCCCGTCCCGGCCATGCTGCGCGCCACCCGGATCCTCCGCGAGCTCGACCCCCATCACCCGATCGAGGTGACGCAGGCGCCGCGCGGGACGGTGGAAACGCTGCGGCCCTACAACGTCACCACGGACATCGTCGCCGCCGACATCTACCCGGTCGGCTATCCGCCCGGCGCGCATTCGCTCGGCCCCAACAAGGAAATCAGCATGGTGGGCGACTACACCCAAACGATGCGGCAGGTGGCGGCGGGCGGGCGGCCGTCCGGGCAGGCGATGCCGGTGTGGATGACGCTGCAGATCGCCTGGAGCGGCGTGATCAAGCCCGGCAAGACGCTGCGCTTCCCGACCTTCCCCCAGGAGCGGTTCATGACCTACCAGGCCATCATCAATGGGGCCCGCGGCCTGATCTTCTTCGGCGGCCACATCGAGCGGGCGATGGCCGCCGAGGACGCCAGGCTCGGGTGGAACTGGCGCTTCTGGGACCGCGTCCTGCGGCCCGTGGTCGAGGAGATCGGCGACAAGAGCCCGCTATACCCCGCGCTGGTCGCCCCGGATTCGCCGCGCGATCGCGGTGTCGGGCGCGGACGACGTCGAGTTCTGCGTGCGCGAGGTGGGAAACGATCTTTCCCTGCTGGCCTGCAAGCGCGAGGGGCGACGGTCAACGTCACGTTCCGCGGCCTGCCGCCCTGGGCCGGCCACGGCGACGTCCTGTTCGAGGCCCGCGCACGGTGGAGGCCCAGGACGGCGCGTTCGCCGACTGGTTCGGGCCGTTCGAGGTGCACGTACCGTTTCCGTCGAGGTTAGGGGTTAGGGGCGCCGGGCCGCGCTTGCTTGACGCGCCGTCGGTCCTTTTGCTATACTGCCCGCGACACGATCCCAGCCAACGAACACGGCGGGTAATCCCTGCGAAGGAGCGGCAGATATGGCATACGAACCGCAAAAGAGCGACAAGTTCACCTTCGGCCTCTGGACCGTCGGCAACCCGGGGCGCGACCCCTTCGGCGACGCGGTCCGCAAAGGCGTCACCCCATCGAGGCGGTCGAGAAGCTGGCGAAGCTCGGCGCCTACGGCGTCAACCTCCACGACAACGACCTGGTCCCCTTCGGCGCGAGCGCGCAGGAGCGCGACCGCATCGTGCGCGAGTTTAAGCAGGCCCTCGACGCCAACGGGATGACGGTCCCGATGGCGACCACCGAACCTGTTCTACCATCCGGTCTTCAAGGACGGCGCCTTCACCAGCAACGACCCCCAGGTGCGGGCGCTCGCCTACCAGAAGGTCCTGAACTCCATGGACCTGGGGGCCGGCCCGGCGCGCGGACGTACGTGTTCTGGGGCGGGCGCGAGGGCGCCGGAGGTGGACGCCTCAAGAGGCCGTGACCGCCGTCAAGCGGATGCGCGACGCGATGAACTTCTTCTGCGCGTACAACCAGGAGCAGGGTACGGCTACCGGTTCGCCCTGGAGGCCAAGCCCAACGAGCCGCGCGGCGACATCTACCTGCCCACGACCGGCGCGATGCTGGGCTTCATCGCCACGCTCGAGCACCCGGAGATGGTGGGCGTGAACCCGAGGTCGCGCACGAGACCATGGCCGGCCTCAACTTCTACCACGCCGTGGCGCAGGCGCTGGAGGCCGGGAAGCTGTTCCACATCGACCTCAACGCGCAGAAGCCGGGCCGCTTCGACCAGGACCTGCGCTTCGGGCAGGAGGATGTCAAGATCGCCTTTTTCCTGGTGCGACTGCTGGAAACGAGCGGCTACGATGGGCCCCGCCACTTCGACGCGCACGCGCTGCGGACGTCCGACCCGGAGGACGTGTGGGCGTTCGCGGCGGGCTGCATGCGCTCGTACCTGATCCTGCGGGAGAAGGCCGCCCGGTTCGACGCCGACCCGGAGGTGCGCGAGATCCTGGCGCAGATCAACGCTGGCGACCCGGAGCCTGGAGGCGCATCTGTCGGGCTACAAAGGACAGAGCGCAGGCGCTCAAGGCGCGCGCCTTCGATGCCGACGCGCTCGCCGCCAAGCCCTGCCCTACGAGCGGCTGGACCAGCGGCTCTTCGACATCCTGCTGGGCGTATCCTGAGGTCCCTCTCAGGCGCACCGGACTATCACGGGAAGCGGAAAACGCGGGGCGCGGCCCGCAAATTTACCTGAAACAACCTGAAACAAACGGGTTTATGCGCTTTCTAAGCAGATAACTCTCGTGTCGGCCGCCGCGACCGAAATGGGCGCTGTTGCTTATTTGCGCAGGTAAACAATGATTTTTGTTTACAAGCCCGGTAGGAATGCGGTAAAATGGGCCGGCTTGCGGCGGTGCAGGACGCACAGAGCGCTGCGCCGCTAGCAAAACACTTCGGTAGGAGGAAGCTGAGATGCGTTTTCTGAGCAAAGTGGCCCTTTCCGCCCTGCTCGCCCTGGGTTTCGCGACCGCCGGCCGCGCCCAGGCTCCGATCAACCCGTTGCTCCCCGTTCAGGGAACCCGCGAAATCGAACTTCGTGGCAACTTCACCATCGAGCCGGACGATTCGTACGATCTGACCGTCGGCTACGGCCCGTTCCTCAACCCCACCTTCCAGGTCAAGGGTGTGCTGAACGTCGTGGGCAACGGCGATACTGCCTGGTCGCTCGGCGCCGAAGGCAACTACCACTTCCCCGGCGCCGCGGCGTCACTGCCGTTCGTCGGTGCCTTCCTCGGGTATACGGACGCGGAGGAGGGGGACGGTGATATTTCGTGGGGCGCCCAGGGGGGCGTGAAATACTTCCTCAACTCCAGCGTGGCCTTCACCGGCCAGCTGGTGTACCGCAACATCGAAGAGGGGGACGACGCCTGGGGGCTCGTTTTCGGCTTAGCCGTTTACCTCCGCTAAACCAGGTCTACGCAGATAAAGGGCCGCGCGGCATATGCCGCGCGGCCTTTTTGGTTGACCCCCACGCGGGTACAATCCACGCGTGGATGACTGGTTAGACCTTCTCATCATCGGGGCCGGGCCGGCGGGGCTGGCGGCGGCGTGCGCGGCGCAGGACGCGGGCCTGTCGTATGTGGTGGTGGAGCGGCGCGGGCCGGTGCAGTCCCTGGTGGAGCACCCGCAGCAGATACGCTACTTCTCGCCCGCCGACGAGATGGCGATCGGCGGCGTGCCGTTCTTTATGCGCGGCGGGCACAAGCCGACCCGCGAGGACGCGCTCGCCTACTACCGCGCGGTCGCCGCCTCCCGGAACCTGGATCTGGCCACCTGGGAGGAGGTCGTGGCCGTGGAGCGCGTCGGGGAGCCGCCCCTGGGGGGCCGCTTCCGGGTGCGCTCGGAGCGGCGCGGGGCGGGCGAGGGGGAGCCGGTGGAGCGCCAGGCCCGGTTCCTGCTCATCTGCGCGGGGACGTTCCCGAACCCTCGCCGTCTGTGCGTGCCCGGCGCCGATCTGCCCAAGGTGTTCTCGTACCTGCACGACCCGACGCCGTTCTTCCAAAGAGCGTCTCGGCCGCGCGGGGTGAAGCGGATGCGCCACGGCGCCACGCTCAGCGTTTCGGGCGGTTCGAGCGGTTCGCACTCTCCCCGCCGACGGCATTGACCTCCCTGCGGAACGTGCCAATGTTCGGGCCCTCGCACTGGTAAAGGAAGACCGGATCTTTGCTGGGTGCGGTCGGCGGCGTGTTTGCCCCCTTATCCGTTTTCGCAGCCGCCATGTCGTAGTCCACGCGCAGGGTCGCCCCCGCCAGATCGGCCCACTGTGGCTGCAGTTTCTCAGCCTCGGGCCCGAAGGCGAGCGCGAGGAACTGCTGCTGCTGCGCGAGCGACATCTGCCGGAACCCCAGCCCCTTCTCGCCGGCGGCCGCCTGCCGCAGCGCCGGGGAGAAGGTCAAGAGGAAACGCCAGTGCGCGCGCAGGGGCCTGCTGCGCGCCTTGTCCCACTCCGCGAGGCCGAAACAGGCACGCGCGCCTTCCGCCATCGCGGACGAGTCGAGCTGGGCGTCGCTGAGCTGCGCGATCTCGGCCAACTCTCCAAGTGTCAGCGCGCCCTGCTTTCGGCGTGCGGCGGCCCAACGCGTGAGCAGGCGGTTCGGCACCTCCTGAGGGCGGTCGTTGAAAAAGCCGGCGCTGCGGAAGCGGAGCCACTCGTTTTCCTTGCCCCAGCGCAGGCGCAGGGTATCGGCCACCTGGTTCAGCGCATCAAAGAGCCGCAGGTTCTGAGCGGACACCGCCTCCGGCGCGTACAGGCGTGTAAAGTAGTCGCCGATGACGTCCCTGCCCGTCGCCTTGTGGATCGCCTCCAGAACATCGGCAGTCGTGACCTTGTGCGCCGCCATGGTCTTGCCATTCGGGTGCTCTCCAGGTGCGGTTATCATGGGGCAGCTCGCCTGGGGCTTCCAGGTGGCGTGTGCCTGAAGCGACGGGTCAGCCTTCAGGCGGGCGTTGGTTTCGGCGTTCTGTGGGTTCTGGACGCTCGGGCTGACCGCGACCGCAAGTGAGTCACCGTAAAGGGAAGCATAACCGCCGTTGGTGCCCTTAACGAAGTAGCCGGAAGAGCCGACGAGCATCACCCGGCCCAGGTCGGTGGTGTCGAGCGAAAGCCTGACCCCGGCGCGCGCCTGAGGGGAGGCAATAAGCGGAACTCCCTTCAGCTTTGCGGGGTCTTTACCTCGACGAACCCAGACTTTGCCGTCTGGGGCCGTCTCGACGTAGGCATCCGACATGTTCTGCGCGACATGCAGGACGCTCTGCCGCAGCTCGGCGGGCAGCATTTGCTGGTCGGCCTCAGGCGACGAGCTGAAGGTCAGCGCTTGCCCGCTTTTGAGCGCACCCAACTCGTCGGGCGAGAGCCCCGCGTACAGCTGCGCCGGGCCCCAGCCCGTTCCGGCGAGCGACTCCAGGATCTTTTTGTCGGGGCCGGACGCCCCTTCCGCCTGCGCCTTGGCTTCCTCCGGTGAGAGGCCCAGGTACTTGCGGTACTTGTCCATCTCCTTGTCGAGGGCGAGCAGGGCCTCGTTGCGATCCTTGTTACGCAGGGCTCCTCCTCCAGAAGCTGGGCGCGCAGGGTTTGCGTGAGCCGGTACCTGTAGGCGCCCTCCTCGCCGCTGCGCTCCCAGGTGAAGCCGAAGAGCCTGGCTGATCTGGCGCATCAGGTCGCTGAGTGGCCGGTCTTTGCAGAACACGGTCACCTTGTCGCCGGCCACGCCCCTGCCCGCCTTCACCTCGACGCCGGTGTCCTCGCTCAGCCGCTGGCACAGGTCGGAGAACGCGCGGCCGCCTTGACGGCGACGGTGACCTTGCGTGCCAGGCGCTCGTCCACCACGGCGGCCTCGCGCCGGTAGGCGGCAACCGCTTCGGCCATCATCCGGTTATCCCCGGCGGCGACGCGCGGGAACGGGATGAGAACGAAGTCATCGCCGCGCCTCGCGCGCAGGCGCGCCTCCAAACCGGCCGCCTCGTCCCCCGGCCTGTGTCCCGACGGGCCCGGAAAGGCAGCGGGATCCGCGTTGATGTACGTCAGTCCGTCCCCCACCCGGCCCGGCGGGACGGTGTTGGGCGCGATGGCACTGCGCCGTTTGCGGATCCCGCGCAGGCTCCGGCAGGGGTAGCATGAACACCGGGCGCGGCGCGGCGCTTTCCGCCGGCTCACGACCCAGGCGAGGCGGTACGCTCGCCAGATGCTGTCGCGAGCGCGGCGACGGACTGGCCCCCCCGGACGCTCGGCGACGGCCGGGCGCGCCCCGGTCCTCTCCCGGGGGAGAAGCCCGAAGCCTGCCAGCAACACCCCGGCGGCCAGCGGCGCGAGGGCGAGGCGGCCGGCGCACGCCGCCCCGCGCCTGCCGCTCCACGGTCCAGCGGGCGACGGCGCGGCGCGCGAGCAGGCTGCCAGGCGGCGAGGGCGGCAGGGAAGCACGCACATCGCCGAGGACGCCGCGCAAGGCTTGCTGATACATGCGGCAGGCCGGGCAGGCGGCCAGATGCGCCCTCGCGCCGCGGGCCTTGTGCTCGGGCAGGGGGCCGCTCTGCTGTTCCGACAGCAGCCGTTCGGCGTACCGGCAGTTCATTCCGTTTCTCCTTCGCACATCTCGCGCCGGCGCCAGTTGGCCAGATCGCGGTGGGCGTAAAACAGCTCGTTGCGGACCTGGCGCTCGCTCCAGCGCAGGGTCACGGCGATCTCGGCCACGCTCCAGCCCTCCTGTTCTTTCATCAGGAAGACCGCACGGCGCCGGGGCGGCAGCTCGCCCAGAGCCTCGACCACACGCAGGCGGCGCACCACGGCGCTTTCGGGGGAAGGTTCGCGCGACCGGGCGGCAAGCCCGCTCTCACTCCACGGCTCGGTCGGGCGGCGGGCGCGCCTCCATTCGATGCAGAGGTTTACCGCGATGCGCGTCAGCCACGTGCGCGGGCTGGCATCGCCGCGGAACTTCGCGAGCGCGCGCAGGGCGCGAAAGAAGGTCTCCTGGACGGCATCCTCGGCCTCGTCGGCGTTCCCGAGCATGCCGCGGCACAGCGCGAGGAGGGACGGCTCGTGCTCCGCCAGCAGGCGCTCCAGCGCTTCGCCGTCGCCCGCCCGCCACGCCCTGAGCAGCGCGCCTTCCCCTGCCGGTTCTTTCTGGCGCCTACCCACCGCCTGCCAGCCCTGCATCCTGACCTGCTGCATCGTCCCCTCCCGTACCCCCGCTTACATTAGACGAGGCAGGCGGCAAATCCCAACATATTGCTCCCTGCTCTTCTTACAAACTCCACAGGCCGAGATACGAGATATAATGGATGTGAGACGCCCGCCAAACAGGAGAACCACCGTGAGCATCACGCTTGATCTGCCGAAAGAGCTGGAAAACGAACTCTCCGCCGAAGCTACGCGGCTGAATCTGTCCCTGACCGAGTATGTCCTGCGCGTCCTGTCCACAGGGCGAACCGTGAGCAACACGCCCAAGACCGGAGCAGATCTCGTGGCCTACTGGCAAAGCCAAGGAGTTATCGGCTCGCGGCCTGATATCGACGACAGTCAGGCGCATGCCCGCAACCTGCGCCACACGGCCCAAACCCGTCTACGCTCGTAAGCAGCGCCCATGCACGTGTTGGACACCGATGTTCTGGTCGACATCCAGCGCGGCCATGCACCCGCCGTGGCATGGTTTGCCAGCCTCGCCGATTTGCCGTCCGTCCCCGGCCTGGTTATCATGGAACTGGTTCAAGACGCCCAAAACGCGCAGCAGGTGCGCCAAGCGTTGCGGCTCGTTGCACCTTAGTTTGGCCGACCGAGGCTGACTGTGCCCGCGCTTCGTCCGACTTCACGACCTACCACCTATCGCACAACTTGGGGTTGCTCGACGCCCTCATCGCCGCTTGTGCCGTGGGACTTTCCGCGACGCTTTGCACCTTCAACGTCAAGCACTACCGCATTGTCCCCGGCCTGGTGACGGCACAGCCCTACACACGATGAGCGCCATTAAACCTCACGGCGACACCCCTTTCGCAGATAATCGAAGACCCGAGGGTTCTGGCGGCTGTCACACCGGCGTCTCCAAATCATTGTGTCAACAGCCACGCTGGCGTCTACCACAGGGTGGCTCACCGCTCCCGATCTTCTCGGAACAGCTTGGCGCTGTCGAAGAAGGTGCGCCCGGCGAACAGCGCCCGTACCCGGGCGACTTCCGCCTGGATCTGTGCGGTGCTGTCCCCCGCGGCCTGCTGCAGGACAAGCCGCAGCTCCGCTTCCAGCGACCGGCCATTCCGATGGGCACGTTCTTTAAGCCGTTCGATCACCGCGGGCTCGAGTTCGCGTACGAGTACCTGCGCCATGACTTCTCTCCTGGTGGGGTAACGCTATCATTACGATAGCACAGCGACGCGAGTGAAGCAAGCCCGCGCGCCTTTCGCGGTGGCCACCGCGTCCAGCTGCACGTCCGTGAGCTGAACGATCTCTGTCAAATCTTCAACTGTCAATGCGCCGTGTTCGCGGCGCGAGGCGTCCCAGCGGGTGAGAAGGCGGTCAAGAAGTTCGTCGGCATGAGCACCCGTGAGGTGCAGCGCCTCAAAGAGTTGGAGAAGGAGAACGCCCGGCTCAAGAAGCTGCTGGCCGAGCGGGACCTGGATATCGATCGCCTCAAGGAGATCAACGCAAAAAATGGGGAGGCGCTCCCCAGAAGAGGGCGGCGCGGCACCTAGCCCAGCAGCGGGGCTGCTGCGAGCGCCGCGCCTGCCGCCTGGTGGCCCTGTCTCGTTCCTCGGGGCGGTACCGCGTGTGCCCCAGACGAGATGAGCCCGGGCTGGTGGAGCGCCGCCTGCGGCGGTCGTCACTCAGATGAAGAACCCGACGGGTCCTGGAGCACGTACACGCGCACGGGCCGATGCCCCCAGTCGTACATGTTGTCCCCCACCTGCACGCGCACGTCCACTCGGTGGCCCCGGATGCGCCCGCCGATATCATCGGCGACGGCGTGCCCGTAGCCGGGGATCCAGAGCCGGGAGCCGAGCGGGATCAGGTCCGGGTCCACAGCCACGCCGTGGGCCGAGCGCCCGTCTTTGGACGTCTTCGTGTAGCGTCCCCCCTCCATGCGGGTGTTGATCGGGGTGTAGGCGGTGGCCTTCATGCGGAAGAACCGGCGGAACTGCCCCTTCCGGGGGTGTGCGTGCAGGTTATCATCCCACCGGGCCGACCGACCGGGGGTACGGGGTGACACCCGAGGCACCTCCCGGTGGCGCGAAGCCAGCGGGAGCGGCGCCCTTGCCACGGGCGCGGGCGGCTGGGGGCGGGCCGGCTTTGGCACGGCCTGCACCGCGGGAAATACCCCTGATACTGCCTTCGGCAGCGCCGCTACCCGTGCCGACTCGCCGGGTTCACCGGGCCCGCCGGGGCGACTCACCACCGAGCGTACGGCCAGCACCACCAGAACCAGGTACAGGATCCCGGCAAGGCAGCGAAGGCTCAGGGTTCTTGGATGCCGGGCCGCGGCATACGGCCGGGCGCCGTAGGGCGCTCCCGTACTGGAACAAAACATCGGCTTGGTAAATGAAACTCCTGCTTGTGCTTCGGTCTCTGCTTGGTCCAGGTACCCGCCCCAGGGCTGGGCACAAACAATGGTAGACATCTCTCCTCCCTCGAAGGGATCGCTAAGTAGGCGTCTTTTCACGGGTTCCGACTTTTCATCGCGCCGGTCGCTGATGAACAGCGGTGTGGACCTTCTACGCCCGCACCTCCTCTTGTTCGGCCCAGCGCACGATGCCCTTTGCCATCCCCTGGAAGACAAAGAGATGGACGGGCAGCAGCGCGTACCAGTACAGGTAGCCCCAGAAGGAGCCGGGCAGGTAGTAGGCGGTCTGGACGAGAGCGCGCGTCCCGTCGCCGTTGTCGCGGACGCGAAACTCGAGCCAGGCGCGGCCCGGCACCTTCATCTCGGCGCGCAGGAGCATCCGATCAAGGCCGTAGTCCTCAACGCGCCAGAAGTCGATCGCATCGCCGATGGCCACGTGCTCCGGATGGCGGCGGCCGCGCCGAACGCCGACGCCGCCCAGCACCCGGTCGATCGCGCCGCGTATGTCCCACAGCCGGTCCGCGTAGTACCAGCCCACGTTGCCGCCGATGCGGGAGAAGGCGCGGCGCAGCGCGGGGCCGGCGGCGCGGGTGGTTACGACCTGCTCATCTTTGAGGACGCCGCGCTTGGGGAGCGGCGTCTCCTCCAGCAGTCGGGGCAGGGCGCCGCGATCCGCGCCGCTCCAGCGCGTGGGGACGTGCAGCGCATCGGTCGCGGCAAGGGCGCGGGCAACCGCCTCGTGGAACGGCGTCAGCGGAACCCGCAGTAGCTTCTGCGCCTCGTCGCTCTCACAGACGGTCTCCGCCTTCAGCCCCTCCACGAGCGGGAAGGCGATCGAGGCGGGGACAGAAGTGACCAGGTTGATCCAATACGCCGACAGGTGCGGCGTCAGGACGGGTACGGTGAAAATCCGGCGGCGCAGGCCGCGTACCTCAGCGAACGCCTCCATCATCTGCCGGTAGGTCAGGATGTCCGGGCCGCCGATGTCGAGGATGTGACCCGCCGACTCCGGGCATTCCAGCGCGGCAACGAGATAGGCCAGCGCGTCGATGATAAAGATCGGCTGCGTCCGGTTCTCCACCCAGCGCGGGCAGATCATGACCGGCAGCTTTTCCGTCAGATGCCGCAGCATCTCGAACGAGGCGCTGCCGGAGCCGACGATCATGGCGGCGCGCAGCTCGGTGACGGGCACCGGGCCGGAGCGAAGGGCGTCTCCCGTCTCGTGGCGGCTGCGCAGGTGCGCGGAGGGCTGTCCCTGTCGCCGCCCCAGCCCGCCCAGATAGAGGATGCGCCCCACGCCGTTTTGTGCGGCAGCCTCAGCGAAGGCGCGGGCGCCCTCCCGGTCCCGCTGCGCGAAGCCTTCTTCCCCGCCGCCCATCGCGTGGATAAGATAGAACGCCGCATCCACGTCCTTCAGGGCGTCGACAAGGCTGCCCGGGTCGAGCGCGTCGCCGCGGGCGATCTCCACCGGTCCCCCGGCCCAGCGGCCGGCGAGCTTGCGCGGATCGCGCGCCAGACAACGCACGCGGTAGCCGCGGGCCAGAAGAAGCGGCACAAGGCGCCCGCCGATATAACCCGTTGCTCCCGTTACCAGCACGCGCAATGGTTTCATGTCAGCCTGCCAACACGCGCAGCAGATCTGCGCCTTTCCCCAGCGCCATGTGCGGGACGCCCAGCAGGCGCGTCGCTATTCCCGCCGGCGCGGCGCGCCCCAGGACCACGATCTGCCGGTTCCGGCTGACGACCCGCAGCGTCAGGCCCTGATCGAATAAAAACCGCGCCAGTCTCCTCAGCCGCCTCAAACGGCCCGCGCGTGGCACGGCCATAGCCCGGAGAAAGGCGCGGGGTCGGTCCACGTCGAGGCGCAAATAATTGCCTCGCGCTTCGACGTGAACATCGACCCCGTCCACCCGGAGGTCCAGCGCGCCTTCGACGGAGTGCATCAAAGCTCGCTTAACCGTTGCCGTTGTGACCCGGCTCGGACGTCCGGATGCGCAGCGTGCCGTTGATCCGCCACTTCGCGCCGGGCGCCTCGGGTCCGGTGTCGCGCGGGACCATCACCTCCATGTTGTCGAAGGCATACTCGATCATCGCGCCGCGTCCGGTCAGGAAGCTGTACAGCCCCTCGGCGAGCTGCGGCCAGGTCGTCACGTCCGAATCCGTTGGTGTCATCTTTTTCCGTTCCTTTCTGCTTTCAGTGCGCTTCAACCACGGCGCGCCCACGTTGGTTCCAGAAAAACCGCCAGGGCGATGCTTTTGTCGCAGGAAGCAGTCCGGGTGATGGCCCCGCGCAGGTCCGGCTATACGAGCGTGGAGACGCACGGCCTGAGGCCCGGCGCCGTGTGGCGCTTCCGAGCGCCGGTCCGTGACAAGAGGACCGTGCACTACGTCCTCGGTAAGCTCCGTTATGGGATCGGGGCCTTCTCGGGATCCCGGAGCTATCACTGCGGGTAGTCCGCTCACGTTCTCGATAGCCGTTGCGCTAACCCTGCCGCTCCTGGGTGCGCTGGTGGGGTGCCGCGCCGATTTGCTGGGCCACCTGTGCCTGGACCACCTGATGGAGGACCTGCTCCAGGAGCGGTCTGAGCCCGTCATCTTGAAAGAGCCGGTGCACAAGCTCCGGGTCAAGGGTAACCTGAAGTGGGGCCCTGCTTTCCCTCTCTGGTGATGTGTGTTTGGCGACTTACATCTACCCAGCGGGAGAGCGGCCCTTTCTGCTTTCAGGCCACTGATTTTACACCATCCTACTGGACGTTACTGACCATGAACGCCATCCAGAACGGATCATTGTTGGAGCCGAGACCTACGCCAGCGAAGCCTTCGAGAACGAGGCAATGGCGCGGAAGCACCCGTACGTGATTGGTGACTTCGTATGGACTGGTATGGATTACCTTGGGGAGTCTGGCATTGGACATTCCCGGCTGAGGGGGGATAATAACTTTCCCATCCGCCCATTCCCGTGGTTCAATGCCTACTGCGGCGACATTGATCTGATCGGGGACAAGAAGCCCCAATCCTACTACCGCGATGTGGTATGGGGACGAAGCAGGCTGGAGATGGCCGTGCGGCGGCCTTTGCCGATGGGCCGTACCGAGGAGGTCAGCGACTGGGGCTGGCCGGATGAACTGCGAAGCTGGACGTGGCCCAGTTTTGAAGGTGTGCTGCTGAAGGTACGGGTGTACACCGCAAGTGATCAGATCCGTCTACTACTGAACGGCCAGGAAATCAGTGCGCGGACTATTTCCGAGGAGGCAAAGTTCACCGCTGAATTCGAGGTACCGTATGCTCCGGGAGAACTGCGCGCCGTTGCTCTGGCCGATGGGCGGGAGATCGCCTCACTGGCGTTTCAGACCGCTGGGAAACCGGCGCGGCTCCGCCTGACGGCGGATCGTGAGTGCATACGCGCGGATCGAAACGATCTCGCCTTTGTCACCGTGGAGGTAATAGACGAGCACGGCAATCTGGTGCCGAACGCCGTTGTTCCGGTCGCTTTCCATGTCAACGAAGTGGGCGAGCTGGCCTCTGTCGGGAACGCCAACCCCCAGGATGTCGCGCGCTTTCGGCAGACGCGTCGCTGTAAAGCGTTCCAGGGCAAGTGCCTTGCAGTGCTGAGGCCACTCCGTTTGGCCGGGACCATCCTGGTTTCTGACAAACAAAGAGCCGGATAGCTATCCGGCTCTTTTTGTTGCAACGCTTTTACCCATTCCCTTCCAGAATCCCCTCCTAAAATATATTTCGAAATTTTAAGCAATAAGTAAGCGAAAACGGCTCCTCCTGTGGTATTATTACTTCAACAATTTGTGAAACGTTAGGAAAGAGCCAATGCCAGAGCGAGACAGGGTGCGGGAAGTGGCCGCGATGTTCAAGGCGCTCGGGGACCCGACACGCCTGCGTATCTTTGAGTTCCTCCGGGAGTGCTGCTGCCCGGTGAACGTCGAGGAGACCGGAGAGGTGAGCCCGGCAGTGGGGCCCACTGCCGGCGAGGTCTGCTGCCACATCACCGGCGAGGAACGTATCAACTCCTCCATCTCCTTCCACCTGAAAGAGCTCCGGCAGGCCGGGCTCATCACGATGGAACGAAGAGGAAAGCACATGGTCTGCGGCATTGACCCGCAGGTGCTTGGCAAGCTTGCCGCCTACTTCGGCGGCAAGGAGAAAGAGAACGACTGCGGGTGCTCCTGAACCACCCGCCACACAACGGGGAGAAAAAGCCATGTCCGAGAAGCTCATCGATAGAAACGACGTGCACGAAGTGGTACGGGAGAAGTACGGCGCTGCGGCCTTGACCGTGCTGGAAGGCAAGGGGGCTGCCTGTTGCGGGGGGAACGCCGGCGGCGGAGCGAGTGACTCCTGCTGCGGTGGGGATGTCATCACGGGGAACCTTTACAGCGACCTCGAAGCCAAAGACATCCCCGAAGCGGCGCTCCTGGCCTCCCTCGGCTGCGGGAACCCGACGGCCTTGGCGCAGCTTAATCCCGGTGAAGTGGTGCTCGACCTCGGAAGTGGTGGCGGCATCGATGTCCTCCTTTCGGCAACGCGTGTCGGTCCCACCGGCTTTGCCTTTGGGCTCGACATGACCGACGAGATGCTCTCCCTCGCTAACCGGAACAAGGAAGAGGCGGGCGCCAAGAACGTGATCTTCCTCAAAGGCCACATCGAAGAGATTCCGCTCCCCGATAACTCCGTCGATGTCATCATCTCGAACTGCGTCATCAACCTCTCGACTGACAAGGACGCTGTGCTCCGCGAAGCCTTCCGGGTACTTCGGCCTGGTGGCCGGTTCGCGGTCTCTGATGTCGTCGTTGACGGCGAGCTTCCTCCTGCGGTCCGCGCCGATATGGAAGCCTACGTGGGTTGTGCCGCCGGAGCCTTGGAGAAGGAGGAGTATCTCACAAAGCTTGCCTCTGCCGGGTTCGCGGACGCTTCCATTGAGCCGACCCGCCACTACACCTTTGCGGACCTCGAAGCCACGACCTGTGTCTCGCCGGGAGTCGCGGCACTCCCTGCCGAAGAGAAGGCAGCGCTCGATGGCCGCGTGATGGGGTCCTTCATCCGGGCCACGAAACCCAAAGAAGCGGATTCTTGCTGCTCGTCCGACTGCTGCCGGTAGAAAGGGAGATCTTTCTGATCCTGTCAGGCCACGTTTGGTTCTCTTTACGAAGCTGGCTGCTAGTTACTGCCAGGATCGTACTACTCCATGTCTCCTAACCATCTCATTATTGCCCCTTAGCAGGAACAAGGCTACTACGGCGGCCGCGATCTCCCTGTCTGGCCGCCGCTGGTAACCATGGCGGGCTTACCTCTGGGTGGCTGTCGGCGGGGGCAGCGCGGCATGGCTGCCCCCGCCCGCAAAGCCGGCGTTCTCGTCCTGCAGCGATTCCAGCGCAATGCGCAGCTGAGCGAACAAGACCTGCATCTCCTGCGCAGACACCTCCACAGCTTCCCGGCGGCCGCCGTGCCGGGCGTGCGGCCCCGAAGGCCCGCGGGCCGGTCCTTCCGCAGACTCTTCGGCTCCTCGCGGCTCGCCACTGCTGATGGTGGGCAGGGCGTTCAGGAACACATCGCCGGGATGGTTGGCACGCGCAGCCTGAAGCAGCGCATCGAAGGAGTGTTGCAGATAGCGGCACTCCTGCGGAAAGGGTTTGTGCCCCATCTGCGACAGCACTTGGCAGGTCTCCTGAAGCATCCGGATAATCGTTTCGTCTCTCATTCTGGTTCGGCTCCTTGTGTTTGCCACCGGTGTAGGAGAATCTCCCGCACGCGGCGGCGCGCGTGAAAGAGACGGGACTTGGCTGTGCCGGTCGGACACTTCAAGGCCCAGGCGATGTCCTCCAGGCTCATCTGGCCGAAGTAGTACATCACAAGCGCCAGGCGCTGCTCGTCGGGCAAGGCCGCGATGGCGGCGCGCACGTCCTCCCGAAGCACCCGCGATGCCAATACTTCTGCCGGATCAAAGGAGCTGTCGGCCTGCGACGCCGGCTCCAGACTCTCCAGTGACAGCGTTGCCGTGCGCTGGTGATAGCGCAGATAGTCCTTGGCGACGTTCACGGCGATGCGTTTGAGCCAGGCGACAAAGCTGCCGCGCGCCTCATAGGCATCGATCTGCTGGTGGATCCGGCAGAAGACCTCCTGGGCTAGGTCTTCGGCCTGCGCCCCATCCTGCACCACGGCTTGGATCAGCGCACGTACCCAGTCTCGGTGCCGCTGCACGAGCAGAGCGAAGGAGGCTTCGTCTCCGCCCTGAGCGGCCTGCATCAGATCATCATCGCTGGCCGCGGCGCGACCCATAGCACGTCCCTCTCTGCTCAAAGAACGACGCCAAGAGCCGATCGGTTCAGAGTGTGGAGAAGAAATTCCTGACGGGATCGTAGCCGCTATAGGGAGCGGACATACAGCAGGGCATAATGAAAATCAATGTTTAAGTTAAAGAGAGACAAGTCCTCAGTGGTGCGTGCTCTTCGGGGTCTCCCTCCTGGCCACATCCCCGGTGCCGCGTGCCGTGGTTTCCGCACGGGTCGGCGCCCCGCCCGGCGGACCGGGGCTGGCGCGGCATGCGGCCTTCATGGCCTCTCTGGGCGTGCTCGCGGGGGCGCCGGGCGGCAATCTGGAGGACGAAGGGGCGATCAAGACGGAGCACTTCTTCGATGAAGAGACTTGAAAGAGGTGGCCGGTCCTCGTCCTTAGCCGCCCTCCGCCAGGGTCACCACGTGCACCGCTGGCGCCCCCGCCGCCTTGAGCGCCTGGGCGCAAGCACAAACCGTCGCCCCCGTCGTGAAAACGTCGTCCACCAACAGCACCCGCCGCCCCGCCACGCGCGCCGGGCCGGGCACGGCAAAGGCATCGCGGAGGTTCCGGCGCCGGGCATCGGGGGATAGCCCCACCTGCGGCGGCGTTTTTCGCACGCGCACCAGGGCGCCGGTTTCCAGCGGCACGCCCAGCATCGCGGCGACCGGCGCGGCGAGAAGGAGGGCCTGGTTGAAGCCACGCTGCCGCTCGCGCGCCGGGTGTATCGGCACCGGAAGAGCCACGTCCACCGGATGCGCCAGCAGGCCGTCCGCGGCCAGGCGGTTCGCCAGGAACGCCCCGAGCGGCTCGCCCAGGCTTTCGCTACAACCGTACTTGAAGCGGTGGATCGCGTGGCGCAGCGGCCCCTGGTAGATGGCGGCCGCCCGCGCCGAAGAAAAACCCCAGCCCCCCGCCGGTGGCCCGGCGCACAGGCGGCAAGGCGCCTCCGGCTCGACGGGCCGCCCGCACACGGCGCAGACCGGCTCGGGGACCGGGACGAAGTGGGCGGCGCACTCGCCGCACAGCGGCGGACGGCCGTGGCGCTCGCAGACCAGGCACCGCGGCGGGTAGATCAGGTCCAGCAAACCGCCCCAGACCAGCCGCCACTGCGCCGCAAGCGCCCCGCTCGCCCCCGTCACCGCTTCGCCGCTCCGGCGCGTAATACCGAACAATTACCGTGCAGACAGGACGCCGTCCAGCCATAATTAAGCTGACAGGGACAGCGGTCCCGACACGGATGAAAGAACAAACCCATGGCAACCAACCGTAGAATCATTGCATTGGAAAGTTACGCACTCGGCGCTATCTGTCTGCTCGATCTGGCGACCACCCTCTTTTGGGTGTCTTACCGGAACGCCGCCGAGGGCAATCCCCTGATGGCCTTCTACCTTCAGCACGGGGGCCTGCCGGCGTTCATCGGCGCCAAGCTGGTCCTGTGCGCGATGCCCTTGTTCATCGTGGAGTGGGCGCGGCGCATCCGCCCGCACTTCGCGCACTCGCTGCTGCGCGTCGGCATCGTCGCGTATGTCACCTTGTACGGCATCGGCGTGGCCCACGTCAACCAGGTGGACACGATCAACGCCATGGAGAGCGAAGCCCTGCAGGCGGCGCAGTCCTACCCCGTCCAGGCCGCCTCCCTTATCCACTAGTGGGTCATTCGCCACGGAAATCGCCTTTGGCTGCGCCTACAAGCTCTCGGGATCTCTTCGGGAATCGTCCCTCCAAGACCTTGGAATGAATGGCTATGCGCGTGACGAATGACCCACTAGGCGGCGTCCCCGCCCCGGCCTTTCAGGGCGCGGCGACGCCGCGCGTCACCCGCACGGCGCCGGCGGCCGTATAGGAGCGGTCCCCGATCCGCACGTCCGCCTGGATCGGGTACTCGCCGGGGGGCGCGGACGCGGGCACGACCAGCTCGTAGTAGAACGGCTTTATCTCCCCCGCGAATGTCATAGCGACGTCGCGGCTCGGATCCCCCTTTTCCAGCGTCCACCCGGGGGGCAGCTGCAGCGCGATCTTCCCCTCGGCGCGCCGCTTGTCGCGGCTGCGCACCGTCACCAGGACGGTCCGCTTTTCCGTCGCCCCGGCGACCACCGGCTTGGCTTCCAGGGTGAGCGAAACGGCGAACGGGTCGACCTGATCGAAGGACGCGAGCGCCGCCAGCACCGTCCCGCCCTCCACCTCCGCCCCGCCGGTTACCACGTGCGCCCCCAGCCCCGCCTCGGGCGAGACCGCGGAACGGAACTCCCGCCGGATCTTCTCGCCGGGCGGGAGCGTCTGTCCGGTGAAGGTGGCGGCGTCCAGGAAAGGCTGCGCCGCCTGCGACCCGCGCAGGAACAGGCGGGCGAGGAGCACCGGCGAGGCGCCCTCGTTTTCGACCTCCAGCGTCGCGCGCACGCCCTCGCCGGGCACGATCCGGGAGGGACCCGCATCCACCCGCACCCGCACCCCCTCGCCGCGCGCCTCCACCGTTTCCGCCAGAACCAGGCCCAGGAGCGGGCGCGGGAGGTACAGGGCCGCCCCTTCTAATGCGGAGGGCAGGCCGAACTCGATCCGCAGTCCGAATCCGGCGCCAGCTTTGCGCGGAAGACCCGCCGCCTCGGTGCGCGGGATCGCCAGGAGCACGGCGTACGTGCCCGCCGGCGTGCGCCCGGCGGCGGTCTTCAGCGCTGAAACGGGGACGGGCGACTCGGCCCACACGGGACGGTTCTTGTTCTGCACGGTGTCCCAACGCTGCGCCGTGACACGGGGAAGCCCGCCCTCCCGCGCCGCGGGCGCGACCGCGATGCGCAGGTTGTCGGCGCCGCGGAACCAGCCGTCCCCGCGCGCGTCCAGATCGACGCGCACGGGGGTGGGCCCGGCGGACTCGCCGGCCAGGTACAGGTGGTCGTCGTCCCAGTCGAAGTAGACCGCCTTGCGCTCGTCCCCCTCGCCCACGGCGTACAGCAGATCCCAGCGCCCCGCGACGCCGGAGACCAGGTCGAGGGGGACGGTGCGCTTGATGCGCCGCTTCTCGTAGGCGAAGCCGCGCTGGTCGGCCGGGTTGACGGACAGCGTCGGCACCGGCGTCCCGACCTGCACCGGCGGCGTCGCCGGATCCGGCGGCGTCGGGGCCGGCGGCGGGGGCGCGGGCGGCTGCCCCTTCCCGGAAAAGTTCGGCGGGGTCGGCACCTTCGTCGTCGTCGTGTCCGCGAGGGCGGGGGGAGCAAGGCTCAGGATGGCGGCGACGGTCACCGCGGCGCGTGGGGACCGGGAGGTTTTCACTATGCACCTCGATGCGAAGATTGCCCCATTGTAGCATGCGGGCAAGCGAGCGTCAAGCCGCGTATCTTCGATGGGTTTATTCCTCCGGGGAGTGCCCCCGTCGGCGGCGCATCGGCTCCCTGCTGGCACCCACGGCCTTGCGCCAGTCGTCCAGCCTCTGGCGCAGATCCGACACTTTGTCGGGCATCGCGGCAGCCAGGTTTTGGGTCTCGCTCGCATCGCGGCGCAGGTCATAGAGTTCCGTCTCGCCGGTGTCATGGAACTCGATCAGCTTATAGTCGCCGCTGCGCACCGCGCCCGCCGACCGCCCGACCAAGGGACTCGTCCCGGCACGCGGATAGTGCCAGAAGAGGCTTTCACGGCGCAAAGAGCCGTGTCTTGCGAAGAGCGGCGCGAGGCTCACGCCGTCCACGGGCTGTTTGTCTTCGGGTCGGACCCCTGCGATTTCCGGAAGGTGGAATAGAAGTCGGTGGTGATCACCGGCGTGTCGCAGGCCGCTCCCGGATTGATCCGGCTGGGCCACGTGACGATGAGCGGCGCGCGGATGCCGCCTTCGTAAAACGTTCCCTTGCCGGCGCGCGCGGCGTGTTCTTGGTCACGCGCAGCGCGCCGCCGTTATCCGAGGTGAAGACGATGAGCGTGTCGTCGCTCAGCCCTAGCTCGTCGAGCGTCCGCACGATCCGGCCGACGCCGGCATCCACGTCCTCAAGCATGGCTGCCGCTCCGGGTTGTTGCGGTCCTGGCCGGCGCCGAGCTTCTGCGCGTATTTGGCGAGCAGTTCCGGCCCCGCGGCGGAGAGCTTGGTGTGCACGGCGTAATGGGACAGGTACAAGAAGAACGGCGCGCCCTTGTGGCGCCGGATGAAGTCCATGGCCTCCCGGTTGAGCCGGTCCGTCAGGTACTCATTCGGCTCGCGCGCCGCCACTTCCGGCATAAAGAAGTACGGGTGAAAGTAGTCGCCATCGGCGATGTACTTCGTCTCCGAGCAGAGGACATATCGTCCCAGTCATGGCGCTGCGGGGCGCCGCGTACTTGCCGTAGTCGCCCGTCAGGTGCCACTTGCCGATCAGCCCCGTCGCGTAGCCGGCGGACTTCAGCCGCTCGTTGAGCGTGACGTATCCGGGTGACAGGAAGTGCTCGTCATTTTTGTCCAGATAGTCGTGATCCCCACCGCGCCGGGTGTTGCCCCGTCATCAGGGCGGCGCGGGTCGGCGAGCATACCGGGGCGGCGGCATAGGCCCGAGGTGAAGCGCATGCCCCGAGCGGCGAGACGGTCGAGGTTCGGGGTTTCGTTAAAGCGGTTGCCGTAGCAGCCGAGTTCGCTCCAGCCCAGGTCGTCGGCAAGGATGAAGACAATATTGGGCCTTGTCTGTCGCGCGCTGTCCCCGCCGTTGCCGGCGGCGCAGGCGTTTGATCCCCAGGGCAAGGAGACTCCCCATCGCCAGCAGCGTGGAAAGGAGCCGCGGCTTCCGTCGCGTCGAGCTATTCCTGTCTGCGTCCTTTGGATGTCGCTCCTACCAGGCAGCACTGCCCGGGCACCTCGGCAGTCAGGCTAACAGACCGGGATTTTCTCCCGGTCCTTTGGCCACCCGCCGGTTTCCCGAATGTCGGTGAGGGGCGGAAGGCCCCGCGCCGGGGCGTGGTCTACCGACTGCCGGGATGCGTTCCTATCGGGGCGTCACTCCCGGTCCTCGTTGAAGGTGGGATTATTGCCCGATTGGCTGAACGTCGATCCGGCGGTGTAGATGATGTCGCTGGAATTATTGGCCTTGCCCTTGTACCACTTGACGTGCCCATCCGTGAACGAAAGGTTGATGCCCCCGGTGTGCCGCAGGCCCGCGGCGCCCAGCTCGGTGGCCTTTATCTGCCCGGCGGGGCAATCCGGAACGATCCTGGTGTCGCCTGCCGCCCTGCACCCGTTGTTGCGGTAGCGAGACGTGGTGAATGGGCCCAGGCTCCCGTCGCCGTTCAGGAGCGTGTTGGACGGGTGGGAAAGGACCGCCAGGGAACGGCTGGTGACCTCGGTGTTGATCCAGTAGTTGACGAAGCCGGTCCGGTTCGGGTCCGTGCTCTTGGTGCCGCTGAAGCTCGGGCAGTAATAGACCTGCTGGTTCTTAAGGTAAGGCTGGATGGCGTTCGCCCAGCCATAGGGCGGGACGGGACCGCCCGGGGCGACGTTGAAAGCCCTCGGGAAGGTCTCGTCGTAGTCCTGGACGTACTGCAGCACCGCGAGACTGAGCTGCTTAAGATTACTGCTGCAGGAAGCCTGTCGCGCCTTCTCGCGGGCCTGGGCGAACACGGGAAAAAGGATCGCGGCGAGGATCGCTATTATCGCTATCACGACGAGCAGCTCGATGAGCGTGAAGGCGGATGTCTGGCGCGCTTGCGCGCCATGGATCAGCGTGAACCCCGCTCCGGGGCGGAGGGCGGCCCCCGCCCGGGACCCCCCTCCGGGGTGGAGGGCGGAGATGCCGCGGCCGGGGAAGCCCGAGCGGTCCGGGTGCTTCTTCTGCGAGTTCATACGACCCTCCTTCGGATCAAAGATGTTGCGACGCTGAATGAATCCGCTCAGCGCGCAGGTTTTTAGGGACGGGTTTTCCTTGATAGTTTGCTGGCAGGCCTGGGCTTTCGGGGCGAAGATCTCTCTCAATGCTCGCTCTCCTTTGTATATCGGGACGTGTCGGCGGGAACCGCCTCGCTGACGTGGAAGCAGGGCGGCACGGGTAGAACCGAGCCGCCGCGGGTGCTGGACGCGCGCACCACCAGGCGCGTTTGCAGCCGTTCGGCGCGCGGCGGGAGCGGCTCGGGTGGCGCCGCAAAATCCGGCCGGATGCGCTCGATGAGCAGACGCACCGACGCGCGGCACATCGCCTCCAGCGGATACGCGATGCTCGTCAGCGGCACGTCCAGTTGCGCCGCAAGCGGCAGGTCGTCGCAGCCCACCAGCGCAATGTCCTCCGGCACGCGCAGCCCTTTGCACCGCAGGCCCATCATCGCGCCGATCGCGTTCATGTCGTTGAAGCAAAACAGGGCGTCGGGCCGCTCCCCCGGCGCTTGACGCGCCATCTCGTCCGCCAGCGCCTCGGCCGCCGCGCGCGCCGCCGCCACGTCAAAGGCCGTGCCGTCGAAGGTAAAGATGCGCTCCTTCTGGCCCGACGCTGCCATCCTTTCGCGGTAGATTTTGTCGCGCGGGTTGCCGGGCCGGTTCAGCGCCTGGCGCGGCGCGAAGTAGCCGATGCGCTCACACCCCTGCGCCCCCAGATGATCGAGCGCCTCTCTCACCCCGGCGTCGAGCGCGGCGCCCACGCTGTCGCGGCCCGGTGCGATCAGCCCCAGGACGACGACGTTCGCCATGGCGCTCCGCCGCACCCACTCGCGCGCCTGGGTCAGCGTTTCGCTCCACACGAGGACGCCGTCGATCTGGCGCGACAGGAGCGCCTCCAGGAGGTGCAGGTCGCTGGTCTCGTCCCGGCGGCGCGTGGCAAGGATCACGTCGTAGCCCTCGCGCTCCAGCGCCTCGGAGCAGAGGGAGACCATGCGGGCGAAGAACGGGTTTTCGAGGCCGCCCGTGAGCAAGCCGATGACGCGGCTACGGCGCGTCTTAAGCTGCTGGGCGGCGCGGTTGGCGCTATAGCCAAGTTCGCCGGCGACGTCGAGGACGCGGCGGCGGGTCTCCTCGGACACGCGCGTGCTGCCTTTTGCGCCGTTGAGGATCGTCGAGGCCGTCGCGTAATGCACCTGCGCCTGGCGAGCAACCTCGCGGAGGGTGACCTTCACCGTGCCTGTTGCTCCTTCGCTCAGACGCCATAGACCAAACGTTTGGTGTCCGTTACCACAGTATACCCACGTCCGCAACCCGTCAATGGTTCAGGGGCGATCGCGCCCATAGCGCGCAGGGGGTAACCCACCGGGGAGGCGCACATCTTTTCGAAGGAATCGGAATCACCCGTGACCCGGTCTCCCACCGAAATCACTCGTGGCCGAGCGGATGATGTTGCGGTCGCCGTCGGTCCAGTGGTCGCGATACCAGGTGCAGGCCTCGAACGTGTCGTTCAGGCTGGCCATCTTGCGCTTGAGCAGGGCGCGAAAGTGTTCGAGCGTCGCGGCGTGCGCCGCATGGCCGGACAGGTCGCGGAGCTGGTACGGGTCGGCGATGTTGTCGAAGAGCAACTCCCTGCCGTCCACCCGATAGATGGCATACGTGTGGCGCTTGTCTCGCAGGGCGCGCCATTCGTGGCCGTCCCTCCAGGCGGCGGTCGCGCCGCAGATCTGCATCAGCGCCGCTTCCGGCTCCGGGCCGGGCCGCCCCCGGGCGCAGTGGCTCAGATCCATGCCCTCCACGCCGCCGGGGACGGCCAGCCCCATAAGCGACAGCAGGGTGGGAAGGATGTCCACGGTGGAAAGGCAGGCGTCCGACCGGATGCCGGGGGGGACATGACCCGGGCGACCGTCGCCGGCGGGCCAGCGGATCAGCAGGGGCACCCGGCAGGCTTCCTCGTAGAAGATGTTCTTGGCCCGCCGGCCGTGCGCGCCGAACATCTCGCCGTGGTCGGACGTGAAGACCACGATCGTGTCCCCCGCCACGCCCGCCTCGTCGATCGCCCCGAGCAGCCGGCCGAAGTTCTCGTCGATGCTGTCGGTCTGGGCGTAGTAGCCCCGCCGCCAGCTCTCGAGCCGCGCCCGCCGCTCCTCGGAGAGCCGCGCCCAGTTATCGGCGTAGGGCTCGTCGTCGGTCGGCTTGTAGTTGGGCGGGTGGGGGAAGGGCGTGCCCTCGAACAGGTCCCAGAACCGGACGGGGACGTTGTCCGGCCCCCACGGGTCGTGCGGCGGCCCCCAGGACAGGACGAGGGCGAAAGGGTCATCCCGCGCCGAGGCGCGACGGACGAAGTCGATGGCCAGGTCGGTCTGCGCGTCCGGCTCGTACACGCCCTCGCCGTAGAAGATCTTTTCCGGCGACTCGGCGTGGTAGTAGGTGCCGTAGTTCTCGTGGTGGAAGTTGTAGGCCTTCCATTCGCCGTCGAAGCCGAGCCGGTGCGGCCCGCGCGGGACGAACGAGTTCTTCGGATCGGAGTGGTTCCCCAGCTCGTTGGCGTACAGGTGCCATTTGCCGATGTAGCCGTTCCGGTAGCCTGCCTCGGCCAACACGTGCCCCAGGCAGCGCTGGCCGGGGTTCATCCGGAGCTCGTTGATGACCATGCCGTGGCTGGTCGTGTACTTGCCGGTGAAGAGCGAGGCGCGGTACGCCGTGCACACCGGCGCGGAGGCGACGGCGTTGCAGAAATCGACCCCCTGCGCCGCGAAACGATCGATGTTGGGCGTGATCGCCTTCGGATCGCCCGCGTAACCGACCGACTGATAGCGCAGCTGGTCGGCGAAGACGTAGATCAGGTTCGGCGGTCTGTCCGTCATGTCAGCATGTTAGCTTCTGCGCCCCGGCGCAGGGCGCTTCCGTCACTGCCCGCCCGGCGAAGCCCGTCCCCCGACGTAAACTTCGTGCGCCCCGCCGGGGAGGCGCAGCCGGATCCGCCCGCCGGACACCTGGGCGTCGGCGGGCGCGCCGTTTACCGTCAGGGCCGCGCCGGCCGCGGCGGGCAGGTCCAGGGCGAGCGATACGTCGGGCGGGCAGGAGACTTTCGCGGTCAGGGCCTTGTCCTCTGCTTTCCAGTGTACCGTGATGTCGCCGCAGGGGAGCGGGGCGACGCCTTGCGCCCACGAGAGGTCCGCCGTGCGCGGCGCGAGCGTGGCCGTCCGGGTGGCGGCGTCGTACGAGACGCCGAGGATGTCGCGCGAGAGGAGGGCGGTCGGCTCGCAGGACCAGGCGTGGCACAGGCTCCACCGGCCCGCGTAGTCCTCCCAGAAGGTGGTCGCGCCGGCGTCGATCTGCGGGCCCCACTTGTCGCGCACGCGGCGCAGCGCGTCGTCGTGGCGCCCGTGCCGGCACAGGGCCCGCAGCACGAACCCCTCGAAATAGGGCGAGCCGACCTGCGTCAGGTCGGGCGCGCGCAGTAGCGCGTCGATGACGCGCCCCGCCCGCGCCAGCGTCTGCTCCAGGGTGAGGAGCGCGAGGGCGTTGGCGTGGACCGAGTAGACGCCGGGCGCGTCGCGGTACAGCCCGCGCGCCTCCTCCCAGTGCGCCGCCTCGAAGGCGGCCGCGATCCGCTCGGCCTCGCCGGCCCGCGCATCGCCCTGCCCGAGGGCTTCGGCGAGCGCGGCGGCGGCGCGCAGGGCCATCAGGTACTGCAGGTTCAGGCAGGCCAGCCCCGAGCGCTCGTCCCGCTTCACCCAGTCCATGAAGTTCCACTCGGGCGCGCGTGCCAGCAGCCCGTCCGCGCCGCGCAGCGGTTCGAACCAGCGCAGCAGCCGATCCATGGTCGGGGCCAGCTCGCGGACGAGGGCCAGATCACCCGTAGTCTTGTAGTAGTCGTGGAGCATCACCGGCCACAGGCAGCCGTAGCCGGGGATGCGGTGCGGCCCGCGCTCGCCGTGCCACGCCGTCCAGTCGCAGGGGTAGGCGGGCTCCAGCAGGCCGTCGGCGGGCTGGCACAGCTTCGCCTGGCGCAGGAAGCGCCGCATCAGGCGGGTGTCGCCGAAGGCATACAGCGCGACGGGCCCTTCCGCGAGCGCGTCGCCGATGTACTGGCCCCGCTCGCGGTTCGGGCAGTCCAGGAAGCCCTGGTCCATGCACAGCTGCATGGTCCGCCGCCCGATCTCCCAGGCCCGGGTGAGCCGGGCGTCACTGCACGAGAACGCCCCGCGAAAGGGCGTCGGGTACCCGCTCTCCACCACCCTGAGCGCGCGCAGCCGGACCGTCCCGCCGCGCACGGCCAGGACCAGGTAGCGAAACGCCCGGTGGTGGAAGACGCGCAGGGTCTGCGCGCCCGCGCGCAGGGTCATCCGGTCGGCAGCCGGGTTGCCCTGCCGGTGGGCCGAGACACGACCTCCCTCTTCCAGCGCTTCCCCGTAGCCCAGATCGAGGACCACCCCGTCCGTCTCCGACTCCACCGTGATCTCCGGGAAGCCGGAAACCTCACGCCCGAAGTCCAGACCGAGGACCACGCCGCCTGCGCGCGCGTCGATCGTCGCCACGCCGGCCGTGTCCGCCGGGTCGCAGAGCACATGGAGCTCGCGCGCCGCCCCGGGCCGGGCCGGCTGCCCCGGCTCGGCGGCGAGCAGGGCGGCGATCTCCCGCTTCGGCGGGACCTCGCCGCCGCACGCGCCGACGAACAGCAAGCCTTGGGGGGCGAGGTCGTGATGCTCGGGCAGGGGGATGTCGCGCGGCTCGATCTGCTTCCAGGGCGCGGCGCCCACGGGGCCCAGGGGCGCCGCGGGCTTCCACGCGTGGTCGTCGAACCCCGCCGCCGCCCATCCGGCCGGCTCGCGGCGGGCGTCGAGATGCTCGGTGAACTCGCGGAAGCGCGAGAACCGCTCGCCGGTGGGCTCCCACCAGCCTTCCCGCCACCGCCAGGACGCGTCGGTGACGAGGGTCTGTTCCCCCAGCCCGGCCAGCAGACCGGCGCGGCCGAGCCCGCGCGGGCAGCTGGGCACGCCCAGATGGTAGACGATCACCCCGATAACGTTGGGGCCGCTTGCCAAATAGGGGGCGATGTCGATCTCGTCGTAGCTGGCGTGCGCCGGCGGGTTCGGAGCCGGCCCGCGCGCGAGGTAACGCCCGTTGACGAACAGCCGGTACTCCCGGTCGGCGGTGATGCGCAGGGGCGCCCGTACGGGCGGTGCCTCCAGCGGGAACGCGCGCCGGAACAGCCGGTACGCGTCGACGGGCTCCCCCGCCCCCCCGTCCCAGATCCAGCGGCAGGATTCGTGGAACGGGGCGCCGGGGGCGACAGCGGCGGGCGTGGTCCTTCCCGCGCCCGCCAGCGCGCCGCCCGCCCCCAGCGTCAATGCGGCCCCCGCCGAGCGGTGGAGGAAGGTGCGGCGATCCATCGGGGACATACCGGTCTATCCTTTCGCGCCCGGCAGGGTCCACGGGGAGCGGTACCGGGGCGTCAGCAGGCGGTTCGCCTCCTCGTCGCCGGTCACCGCGAACTTCTCGGCGTCCCAGTGGAGCTTGCGGCCCGTCCGCAGGGACGTGTGGGCCAGGTTCAGGGCCACCTGCAGCGGCAAGTGCACCTCGAAGTTGCAGCTGGGCTGCTCGCGCGATTTGATGGCATCGAGGAACTCGCGCTCGTGTCCGGGCGAGCGCTTGGCGGCAACCGGATACGTTTGTTCTTCGAGGGGGTTCCCCTGCTTATCTACGACCTGGCAGAGGCCGTAGTTTGCGAGCAGGTTCGCGTTCTTGCCGTGGAACACGATGCCGAGCTGGCGACCCTTGCCGGGCGCGCCGACGCCGAAGGGGAAGGCGCTGTGCTGCATCAGGGTCCAGGTCATGATCCTGCCCGGGAACTCCCAGGCGACCTCCATCGTGTCCGGCACGTCGGCGATGCTCGTGGTCGCGAACCGTCCCCCCGAGGCCGACACCGCCGTCGGCTGCCCGAGCTCCAGGGCCCAGAACGGGAGTTCGACGATGTGCGGGCCCAGCTCGTGCAGCCAGCTGTCCGCGTAGTCCGTGAAGTAACGGTGCATGCCGTCGCGGAAGCGGCCGATGTTGAATGGGACCTTGGGCGCGGGGCCGAGCCACAGGTCCCAGTCCAGGCCGGGCGGCGGGGCGGAGTCGGGCGGGTTGCCCAGGCCCTCGGAATCGTCGTTCATGGTGCAGAAGTTACGCACCGCCGTGATCTGGCCCAGCACGCCCGAGCGCACCACGTCCACGCACCGGTGGTAGTTCTCGGTCGCGTGCACCTGCGTGCCGTCCTGCGTGACGCGTTTGTTGTCCTTGGCGGCCTGGATCATCGCGCGGATCTCGCCGGGGAAGCGGGACAGGGGCTTCTCGCAGTAGACGTCCTTGCCCGCCTGGCAGGCCAGAACGGAGATGATCGCGTGCCAGTGGGGCGGCGTGGCGACGACCACGGCGTCGAGGTCTTTCTGCTCCAGCAGGTTGCGGAAATCGTGGTGGCCCTTCGCCCTGCCCCCCGTTTTGGCGACGGCGCGGTCCAGGTGCGTCTGGTACACGTCGCAGACCGCGCCGATCTCGACGTCGGGCTGCTTGCCGAACCGGTCCAGGTGCCCCGACCCGCGCCCGGCCACGCCGATGAAGCCGAGCACGATCTTCTCGGAGGGCGGCACCCGGCGCGCGGGCGCCGCCTCCGCGCTCGCGGGCAGGACGTCCGCTCCCAGGCCGGCGACCACGGCGGCGCCCCCGGTCGCCTTTAAAAGGTCGCGGCGCGTCATCTCGTTGGCCATCGAAAGTCCTTTCTCATCACAGACGGGTGCAGCGAGTACACCGTAGTGTCAGGCTACTTCCTCGGCTCGGCCGCAGATTCCTTCCTGCCCCCGCCCCTCTCCCCGAAGGAGAAGCCGCGCTCCGGCTGGCGTCGCAGGCCCCCTCCGCCCCCAATAAAGGGGGAACTACGATCCGAAGGTCGCCGGGGTGATGTCGCGGACGTTCGCCCGGGCGCGGATCAGCTCTTCGAGCTTGTCGGAGATCGGGTCGAGCCGGGGCTCGTCGTGGCTGAAGGCCATGCCCATGCGCAGCCGGCCGGTCTCGTCGTGGTAGAGCTCGACGAACTCCGCGCCGTTCCGGTCGCCCAGGACCGTGGTGTTCCTGCCCGCCTGCGGGTCGCCGCGCAGGATCATGTGGATGTCGAACACGTCGGCCCAGAAGTAGGCGACCCGGTCATAGGAAACCTGTTCGCCGGCCATCGCCGCGCCCGCGGCGGCGCCCTGCCATTTGGCGTTCAGGTGGTGCTCGGCGTGCCAGCGAGTTTCCAGCGCCCTGTCCTCGAAGAACGCGATGTCGCCCGCGGCCCAGATGTTGGGGTCGGAGGTTCGCAGAAACGCATCCACCGCGACGCCCTCCCGCGGGTGCACCTCCAGCCCCGCGTCCCGGGCAAGCCGGGTGTTCAGCGCGACACCGATGCCCACGACCGCGAAATCGGCCGCGACCTGCCTCTCGTCCATCGCCTGGACCGCGGACAGGCGGCCGTCCCCCCGGAACGCCTCCGCCCCGTCGCTCAGCAGGAACCAGACGCCGCGCGCTTCGTAGTACTGGCGCAGGAAATGGCCGGTTTCGGGGCTGGCGTAACGCGCCCACGGGTGGTCCAGCACCTCGACGACGGTGACCTCCAGGCCGCGCTGCGCGCAGGCGGCGGCCACCTCCATGCCGATAAATCCGGCGCCGACCATCACGGCCCGCCGGCTGTTCTGGATGGCGTCGCGTATCGCCTCGGCGTCGTCGACCGTGCGCAGATAAAAGATGCCGGCCAGGTCGCTGCCGGGGACCTCGAGCCGGCGGGGACGGGCGCCCGTGGCGAGCAGCAGCTTCTCGTAGCGGATCGTGTCGCCACTTGCCAGCGTCACCACCCGCCGGGCGCGGTCGATCCCGGTCGCCGCCACGCCGCGCCGCAGGTCGATGCCGTTGTCCGGGTAGAAGTTGTCGAACTTGCTGCTGGCGTCATCGGCCGTGTAGTCGTCCTTGAGGAGGTACTGTTTGGACAGCGGCGGCTTGTCGTACGGATAATGCGCCTCGCCCCCGACAAGGACGATCCGCCCCTGTGGATCACGCTCCCGGATGTTCTGCGCCGCCGCCACCGACGCCGGCCCGCCGCCGATCAGTAGATATCTGGTGGATTCTTCCATATAAGCCTTCTCCCACGGTCGGGTCGGGCAAAGCCCGGACGATAGCCTTTCGTTGACATTATACAGGTCTTTGCTGCGTAATGGTTTCGTGAAGCAGCCTTGCAAGTCCGGCAAGAACCTGACCTACTCGTGCAAGTACCATCTTGTGTTCTGCCTGAGGTTGCGGCCGACCTCCCGTCGGAAGTCCTTGAACTGGAGGTAATGCCCGAGCATGTACACATCCTCTTTTAAGGACGACTCCACAGCGGTTGCCCGGTGAGTGTCGACACTTTGTAGAGAATGTCTGTCCCCTTGATGATTCGTTGCGGATAGGACACAATTTTTATGTGATCCTTCATCGTATGAAAGCCCGATTTCTCACGAACATAAATGCGGCTTCCCTGAGCACTGCGGAGCGGCTCAACTTTCAAAATGTTGTAGGCTCTCTCGGTGCCATCAGGAAAGGTTATTTGCAGTGCCGAGTACTGCCAGTTGGCAGGAACAACCTCCGACACATCGAAATAACCTCCGGAAGTCGCGTGATCAGAGTGTGCTGCCATGACGACCTTCCCTTGATAGCAGCCGGTCTTGTTTTCCAGCCGATGATCCCCAAGCGTCAAATACCCCTGCCCCACAAGACGCGCCTCTCGCACCTGTCCACCGGCGGTCCTTATAAAACCATAGTCGCCTTGAAATGTAAGCGAGCCATTCACCGTTGTCGTTCGGACTTCCGCGTTGGCAGCATAGGCTTTGATGAAATAGTCGACGCCGGCCTCTCCCCGGTCGATACGTATCAGCAGCGCTTTGCCTCCCAATTCTTTCTGTTCCACAGACCGAACCGGAATCGCCACCGGCAGAGATTCATGTATTGCTAGGAAGCGGCTTTGAAGATCGTTTCCCTGCCGCCGCCAGCACAGGAGAGGCGCCTGGAAACGATCGAGCAGCGATTCATCTTCCTTGAGATGCGCTCCTCCGGCGCGCCGAATACTGGGCGCCTGGCCGAGGAAGACCGCGTCGCCTGCCGCCGTAAAGAGAGTGGAGCGCGAACCTGTCTGCGGCGAGTTCTTTACAAGGAACGAGAGAACGGTCTGCCCGCCGGAACTTGTGCCGCGTTCGAGACTGTGAACAAACCCGTAAGAGCCTTCCGGCCCGCCGGCCGATTCTCTTTCGTGCGTGGGACGCGTAAATCTGGCACCCGGATTCAACAGCGTCCCCGCGAAGGGCTGCAGTTTCGTTCCAGCAACGGTGGCCGTCGAGTCTTCATCCCTGCTGCCGTGCAGCAGATAATCGTGTTGCTTCCCGCCGCGCACATCGAAAACGTCGATCAGATAACCATCCGAAGCACTGTCTCCGATCAGCGCCAGGGTGCGCTGATACTGGCTCGCGATGCCGGAATAGGCCGCGCTGCTCGCAGCCGACGCGACATGGAAAAGGTTGCCGTCGGTTGTATACGTGCGCAGACGGTTGCCTGTGTGATTTGTGTCGAGCTCGCTTTCACGACCGTTGACGACGACGGTGTTGTGCGACATCGTGGAGATCGCCCAGCGCTTGTAGCGGCTGTGGGTATAACCGATGTCGGAAAAGAGTTCCTTTCCGTTTGCAAAGAGACTGTAGTTTAGCGGTTTTGTAGGCTTGAGGAGACGGGACGCGTATATCCAGATAACTCCTGGTAAGAGGTGTCTGGAATGCGCCCGTCTCCCGAATGGAAGGTTCTACTTGAACCTTTCGAATCCCTGTTCACCAAACCGGGGTACCGCTACTTTTGTGCGTTCGTCTTCGTTTTCGCCCATCTGGATCAGCGCCTGTGGGTGACACAGGTCGTGCTGTCCGGGCTGGTAGATCGGCACTACACCAGCTTCTACCGCTTCCTCAAGGCAGGCGCCTGGTCGGTAGAAGCCGTCCGCCAGCAGGTGTGGGCCTGTGCCTGGCGCGCTGCACCGATGCCAGCGGTCGGCTCTTCGCCGCCCTGGATGACACGGTCGCCGCCAAGTTTGGCAAGCACTTTGACGCTCTGGGGGTGCATCACGACCCGATGAACAAAGAGCACCCCAAGCGGCTGTCTTCGGGGCACTGCTTTGTCTGTCTGGCCGCCCTGGCACAGCAAGAGGCCGAGCACTTCGTGGCCCTGTTCATCGGGGCGGCGCTCTACCTTCAGGCGAAGACCTGTAAAGGGGAGCAGGTCTTCGCTACCAAGCTGGAGTTGGCGGCGAAATTGCTGGTGGGCCTGTGGACACCGCCAGGAGTGGTGGTGATCGCCGTCGTCGATGGCGCTTATGCACGATCTGGCTTTGTGCAGCCGGTGACGGGGACAGGGCGGCACGTGCTCTCACGCCTGAGAAGCGACACCGTCTTCTATGACCTGCCGCCCATGAGAAGGAAGAAGCAGGAGGGGCCGGCCACGCAAGTATGGCCCCAGAAGCACAAGGCCCAGGAATGGGCCAAGCAAGAGGGAGGGCTGGAAGGAGCACCGGCTTTGTCTACGGCAAAGAGGCGACACTTTGTCTCAAGGCGCGGGTGGTCATCCAGCGCACGCTCAAGGTGCGCATCCGACTGGTGGCGGTGCGCTGGGGGAGCGTCCCGTGGTGTTCCTGTTCTCGACCGACACGGCGCTTACGCCCGAGGCGATCGTGCGGGCGTATTGTGCCCGCTTCGCAATAGAGACGGGATTCCGTGATGCGAAACAGCACTTCGGCTTTTCGACTTACCAGGTGCGCAAAGAGAAGAGCCTTGTGCGCATCGTGCATCTGTGTCTGTGGGCACAGACGCTGCTGCGGCTGCGGTTCTGGAACGTGAAGCCGGAGCCGGTCTACGGCGACTGGCGCCAGTCGCTATCGTACCTGACGCTGTCTCAGCAGAAGCGGCTCTCGAAGCAGCAGTGCACAATTTCTGCGGGTTCTACGGCAACGGTCGAAGGGGCGAAAATTGAGGAGGCGCTGCCACTGGCCGCTTGAATCCAGAGGCAAGCGACGCGGGAAAACGCTAAACTACAGAAAGAGACCGATGCTGAGGGCATCTGCGTGCTTGTGGCTCTGGCCACCGGTGAAATTCAGATAGCTGTGCAGTTGCTTATTGCCCTGTCCGCCGCCCAGTATGGGCCACTCGAATCCGGGGAACAGAACCGAGTCCATCTTGTCGCGTCCGCCGGCTATGCGCGCGCTAGGCCAGGTGTCGTTCAACGGAAGCAATCGTCCATCGGGAAGGATAGAACCCGTCACCACACGGTTGGCCCTCAGGAACCCCGGGTGACTATTCAAATCTAACTTGTCATAGCGTTTTTTGCTCCGGACATCGATATAGCCGGGTGGGTCGGAGTAGCCGTTGGCCGCAGCCGGGATATTCTTGAGCCCACTGCTGGTAATCATCCGCATGTACGATGGTGAAGTCTCCACCAGCTTCCATCATAAAGAAAGCTTTGCTCCAGGAACTGTTCGACATCGCGCATCGTGGCATGGAACAGCTCCGGCGTCTTCAGCACGCGTGCCGCATGCAGCAGACTGGGCCACTTGGCACTGATCGACATGTTGCTCTGATAGGTCTCCGGGAATCTCAGGACGAAGCGGATCTGCTCACCGAAAAGATCATTCTCGATGGAGGTGGCGGCTTTGCGTCCTGCGTCGGTTTTCCAGTAAGCCCAGTCGGCCAGGCTGCCGTAGGCATTTAAGTTCGCGGGAAATGTCCATAAACGCCCAATATTCCCAGCGGCTGGCGCGTTCTTTTACAGCGGCAATATCACCATAACTCCGATCGAGTGCGCCGCCCCGGATTTCCTTGCTGTTATAGGGAGTAAAGGAAACGGGCTTATTAATCCATTCCCCGTCAACGATAGCCGGATAGCCGGGAAAAACGCGCGCGCGAACTCGGTCAGGATGAGGTAGGCCCGCCATGCATAGCGTTCTTCGCCCGTCGCCTGATACAGACGACCAAGGTCCTGGGCCTGCTGCGCCAGGTAGCGGCGCGCGCGGTAATCGGCCGTTGCACCGAAGAAACGCCGCACGCCGCCTTCCTCATAGTAAGGAAAGCGATGCTTGCCGCCGGGTGCATCCACTTCGACAGATTTGTTTTGCGGATAGCGCTCGTTAGGGTACGTGGTCTTGCAATCCGCACAGGTAACTTCCTGCGGACGCTCGGAGACCATCTCCAGACGGCGGTGCGCGAGCGCTTCTTGCAATGCGGGCAAGTCGTCCAGTTAATACCGCGCGATTGCTTGGGCACCATGGCCACGACCTGCTCCTCAGGAAGAGACATCAGGTAGGCGGTTGACTCACGCAGTGACGCAGTTTGTTGGTTTGACAACTCCGTATCTGTTCCATTGATTGAATGACGCCGCTCTTCCGCAGCCACACCCGGCGCCGGCCTGTCACCAGCATCGCCTTCTTGCGCCGTTGTCGGCAGGCAACTGACTGCAGCCAAAATACACGAAGCGCAAAAACATACCTTAAGGATAACGAGACGAAATGTATCTTTGACCATAGTCATAGTAGCGACCTGATTTCCCGGTGCCAAAGTACTTTCTATGTGCGATGGACGTCCTTAAGTACTTTATCTACAGGACGCACGTTAACGCGACTTACACGTGCAAAAACAGCCGGAGAGAGCAGCATGGCTAACTCCGGCTGTTTGTCCTACGTACAGCCCTATTACCGGGCTTGGACCTCTAATTGTTTTGCGCTCTGGGATCCCATGCGCTCTCAGGGTGAGTATCACGGTTGAACTTATCCGCTTCGCTCAGGACTACTTGACTCCGGTACCACTTGACATGTCCATCGGCGAAGCACACGTTGACACCCTCCAGGTGCCGCCCTCTCTCGAAATCTCTTTTCATGGCACTCTCGACCGGGTCACTTTCATTAAAACCTCGGTCTCTGGCGACCTTTGCTGCTCCAGAATAGACCTTCTTGCAAAAAGTGGCTTTACCATGATGAAATGGAGGCAAAGCGATCCCACTTTCCATCAAGTTTACCTTCCACTATGTTCTACAATACCATCAAAGACAGTAAACCCGAAGACTTCAGAGCGCCTCACCGGCGTTCACCAAGAAACCTTCCAAACCATGCTCGACGTGCTGGCTCGCGGCATCCGTGCCTTCAGGCGACCTGCCAAACTGTGTCTGGCAGACCGCCTCTTGATGAGCTTGATGTACTGGCGCGAGTACCGCACGCAGTTTCACATCGCCCACACCTATGGCGTCAGCGAAGCCACCGTCTGCCGCACCCTCGTCAAAATAGAGAACGTGCTCATCCAGGTCTGGTCAATTCCACTTGCCCGGCAAGAACGCACTGCTGCACCCTGACAATGACCTGGACGTGGTGGTACTGACGCGACCGAGTGTGCCGTGGAACGCCCGAAAAAAAACAGCACCGGCACTACAGCGGCAAAAAGAAGCGCCACACGCAGAAAAGCCAGGTGATCGCGGACAAGAACAGCAAGAAGATAATAGCGACGGCATTTTCTTGCGGCAAGACGCATGATATGACGCTCTTCAAAGAAAGCCGGACCGTGCTCCTAGCCCGACGCTATGCCTGGGCGACTCAGGCTATCAAGGTCTTGGTAAGCAGCATGAAAACAGCCAGACCCCCAAGAAGAAGACGAAGCATCATCGCTTGAGCCAGGAAGAGAAAGCAGCCAATCGCCAGTTGTCCCGGGAGCGTCTGCTAATCGAGCATATCATCGGTCGTCTGAAGGTGTTTCGCATTCTTTCCGAGCGCTACCGGAACCGGCGCAAGCGTTTTGGCTTGCGCTTCAATCTCTTCGCGGCCATCTACAACATGGAATGCAATGACTGAACTTATGCAAGAGGTCTAATATAGTACGGTCTGTTAGAAGCAGTACTTGGAACGTAGGTGCTCTTAACAAGATTGGGATCCATTGTATAGTACCCTGCATCCAAGATCATGTACGTCTTAGCCACCGAGACAATGACAGCTTGATGCACTGGGGATGCCGAACTTCCGAATACCTCGGTATTGGCGCCATAGTTACCACGTACCATATTCGTTGGATTAGAGTTGACCTGCAGTGTGCTTGACGAAGGGCATTTGAAAACCTGAAGGCTCTTATGGTATGGGAACAGGGTCTGAGGCCAAAATATTGTTGTAGCATTTCCCCATTGCCCACCCGGCTGACCACCAACAGGGCCGCCCCAAAACGAGTTGAACGATGGGTAATATTCATCATAGTCCTGTATATGTTGCATTGTGGCCAACCCCATCTGTTTCAGGTTGCTGACACAGGACGTGCGGCGCGCGCTTTCGCGTGCTTGTGCGAAGACGGGAAACAAGATCGCAGCGAGTATCGAAATGATCGCTATGACGACGAGAAGCTCGATTAACGTAAACCCCTTTTTCAACGCTCCCGTGCCGGCTGTACGATTTTCAAACATAAGTTTAACTCCCCTTTTGAGAACAGCTGACCGCGTTTGACTGGGAGCGCCCCTGGCAAGGGCGCAAGAAGCTGCGCACTCCGGCGGCGGTCATGGACGTCTTCCCGGATGTGGCTGATGACGAAGGCAGCATGATGGACAAAGGCTATCACGGCGTCCAGAAGGACTACCCGAGCAAGATCATTTACCAGCCCTACAAGGCGCGGCGCAATCACCCGCTGACGCAGGAGCAAAAGGCCTACAATCGCCATTTGTGGCGCCGCCGCATCGTGGTCGAACACCCGCTGGCTCAACTCAACCCGTTCCAGGTCTTGGCGCAGATGTTTCGCCACGCGCGGCACAAGCGTGCCTGTCCGCATGGTGCCGAGCATCGTCCACCGCCGCATCGAACGGGAGCCGCTCAAGAGTTACGCCGCCGTCGCCTGAAGCCGAGGAAGGCAGCGCATAGAGACAGCAGCGCGGTGACACGGCCATTGGCTATTACAGAAAACTCCAGTGATTATATTACTCATGTTACGCGGTCGGGGTGTGGTATAATGACGGCTCACGTCTTCCTCGCTCCTCTCTACACCTTCGTTCAACTTGGTAGTAACTATCAACAGTGTGCACAACTCGTCGAGAGGATACCGCGTAAAGCCGCGCTACGGCTACGGGGCAGTGGTCCAGAGACCGCCGCTAGATCGCATACCACATTGCGACCGCGTAACATGAGTATATTATTCCCTAGACAGGCGAATCTCGTATTGTCTCTGCCTGCTTTTCTTTGACTATAAATGACCGTTTCCCGTGTCCTATATAATCGGCAGGCCCCCAGCGAAGTGAGGAGCAGCATCGGGCTGCCTGCCGAAAAAGGCTCGGGAGAGACCAGCCTCGTGGAGAGCCTGAACACGAAATGGCGCCAGCGCCCGTCGGGTCTTGCCCGCCGCTGCTGCGGGGTGAGTCGGCGTGTCGAGACCGACCTGATCGAGCGCTTCTTCCTGCTGGTCGAGCAGCACAACGGCGACCGGGCCAAGTGGCCGGGCCGAACAGAAAGAACAACACACGCAAGTCAATAACCCTATAATCTACAACCCGGTTTTTGCATTGAATTCGTCGCGGTAGGCTAAGGGAGAGATGCCTGTATATTGCTTGAAGTTACGACAAAACAACGCCACGGAACTGAAGCCACATTCCTCAGCAATTTCGGTTACATTGTTGCCCGTATTAATCAATCGCAACTTCGCCTGCTCCAATCGCAACTGCCGAAAATAGGCAAAGAGCGAACGGCCGACCACTCTTTTGAAAGTGCGCGCTAAGTATCCACTGCTCACTCCGAGATGCTCCGCAATGTCGTCCAGATGAACATCCATAGATAGATGCTGCACCAGATACTCCTTGGCGCAATTGACCAGGAACATGCCTTGTGTCATTCCGGAGTATGCGGAAGTGGGTGGCTGATTCTGATCGATGCTGCGCGCTAAATGTATGACATAGCTGGTGCACAAAGCCGTGATCCGCCAACGGGAAGCAGGCAGATGCACATCAGCTTCCTGGCGAATCTGGGCTACCATTTCCATTAACGCCGCATCTAAAACCTGACGTATGTGGGCATTCAAAGGGAAACGCTCTTCCAGAAATTCCACAGACTCCTGCAACGCGGGATCTTCGATCGGCGTCTTGAGCGGTGGTGTCTGTTCTTGCTCTTTGAGAGGTAGATAATGTGGATCAAAAGCGAGGAGCAGCGTGTGCAAACGCGATGACTGGCCTTGTCCTACAGGTTCATACGTCTGTTGTGTTCTACACGGCACGATGAGCACGTCACCCTCTGAAAGCAGATGAGGCGCACCTTCCTGAAAGCGATGGCGGCAACTCCCTCCCAAGACCAACACGATCTTACGTGATCCGCTGCTAATCCTGCGCCCGTGCGCGGGACTCACCCTCGCCGGCTCAACCACACGATAGACCGGCATGCCCAACGGTTCAACTGCGAAAAAGAATTGTGCCATGTTGGACTTATTATATTTTCCGACGCACTCCTGCACGGGGAGCAGTCACCAGAAACAAACCGGGCCGGTCACGCGGTCCTACCAGTTGATCAGGTAGATGTTGATGCCGGTGAAGGCGCCCACGGCGGTGAAGAGGCCGCCACCGACCAGGTCGCCGGCGATCAGGCCCAGGAAGAACGGCAGCCAGGTGGTTGTCATCGTGTTGGTGTTGGCGATGGCGTAGCCGACCGGGTGGAACGGCCACCAGACGAAGCGGGTGCGGAGCACCATGAGCAGGGTCGTGACAAGGAAGCCGAAGCCGAGCGCGCCGATGCCGGGGCCGTCGGGGGCGCTCGGGTTGCGCAGCAGGCTCACCAGATTGGTGAACGGGAGGCGCCCCTGGCCGGTCAGGGCGCTGCGGTAGGACATGGGCTCGTCGGAGTCGTCCAGGCCGGACTTCTCGCCGAAGGCCCTGAGCAGGAGCGAGCGGGGCGTCACGCCGGTCGCCCGCGCCTTCCCGGACAGGCTCGCCGAGCCTTTTTCTTGTGCCACGACAGTTGCCATCGTTGCGGTCCCGCCTGGAAAAAAGAACGCTGAACCTAAATTCCACCCGCTGCGCGACTTTCCTGCCGAGGGTCGGGTATAACGCACTGGTAGATGAACTTCAGGCGAGCGCTATCGGAACGGCAAATAGACTCGCCGGAACGAGGGACGTGACGGGTATGAGAACGGCAACGGTGATCCTGGTGCTGCTGGCTCTGGGAGCGGGGGTGTGGATCGGCAGGGAGGTGCTCGATGACACGTCGGCGCCCGTTACCTCGGCGCAGGGACTCCCCGCGCCGGCGCCGGGGGTCGTCGCGGGCGCCGGCCCGGAACAGAGAACCGTCGAGATAGCCGAGCGGGTGTCCCCGGCCGTGGTCAGCATCAGCCCCGGCACCGGGGTGGGGTCGGGCTTTTTCATCCGCGGCGACGGCACCATCCTGACCAACGCCCACGTGGTCGGCGATGCGTCCGAGGTCCTGGTGAAGCTGGCGGACGGCCGCACTTTGCGGGGGCGGGTGCTGGGCCGGGACCCCTCGATCGATGTGGCCGTGGTGCAGGTGCCCGGCAAAGGGTTTCCGGAAGTCCAGACAGCCGACTCGGACAGCCTGAAAGCCGGACAGGCGGCCATCGCCATCGGCAGCCCGCTGGGTCTGGAGCGCACGGTGACGACGGGCGTGGTTTCCGCGGTGAACCGCAGCCTGGGCGAATCCGAGCTGGAAGGCCTGATCCAGACGGACGCGGCGATCAACCCAGGCAACTCGGGGGGGCCGCTGTTGGATTCGCAGGGCCGCGCGATCGGCATCAACACCGTCATCCTGAACGCCCCCGGGGGAGGGCTGGGGTTCGCCGTCCCGATCAACCTCGCCCGCAACGTCGCCGAGCAGATCCTGACCACCGGACGCGTCCGGCGCGTCTTGCTGGGCGTGGCTCTGGGGGATGTCACCCCGGAACTGGCGACGCGCCTGGACCTGCCGGTCCGCCAGGGCGCGGTCATCCTGGAGGTCGCGCCGGGCTCGCCGGCAGACAGAGCCGGCATCCGGGTCGAGGATATCATCACCCGGGTGGACGGCACGGAGATCGCCAGCGGCGGCGATCTGCGGCGCGTCCTGCGCGGGCACGTTCCCGGCGACACGGTTTCGCTGACCTTGCGCCGCGGCGATCGCACCGTGACCGCGACCGCACGCCTGGTCGAAGCCCCCCCGCAGCTGCTGCAAGGGCGATAAAAAAGGCGGGGCACTGTCGCCCCGCCTTTTTTATCGCCCCCGTGCCCGGTTCAACTGGGCATCGCCCGCGGCACATCACTGGAGATGCTGTCGCTGGTCATGCTCATCCTGCCCATGCCCGCGCCCTGTTTGACCATCTCGTGACCACAACAGCAGCGCGGGGCCTGGGTGGCCATGTTCTCATCATTGGGGCCGGACTCGACCGTAAAGGAGCATCCGCACTCCGCGGCCACGAACGTGTCCCCTGA
>JAUJNC010000018.1:17488-46528 GCA_030446525.1 Armatimonadaceae bacterium | reverse complement strand
GTCGGCGTGGTGCACCAGAAACGGCCCAGCTCGGTGCCACCGACCGTCTCCAGCGTGCCGTCGATCACCCGCATGCGGCCGGGATTATCGCGCCCAGGCGGCTGATTGCGGATGGTCGACATCCGCCACTGTGAGGTATCGAAGCCGTTGAAGAGGACCTGGAAGCCGTCATTGGCCACGAACGGCTGAGAGGCCGCCAGCTGATCACCCAGACGGCGCGCCAAGGCTACGCCGGTGAGCATTGGATTGGGCGAGCCGCCCGTCGGGTACAAGGCTGGCCCAGCGACGTAGGCATTGGTGATATGCCTGACCCGACAATCCGGTAGGGTCACCGAGTTGCTCGCGACCTCGCCCATGGCGAGCGTGCCAGCCTCGTGATGCGTCGTGCCCAATCCGTCCCGGGACGGATTAGGGGGTTGGGCAACGCCAAACACGGTTGCCACGTCCCGCGCCGCCTGGTCCATCGCCTGCCACAGGAAGAAATCTTTCGCGCTCAGCGGATTGTTCGCCCGCTGGTTGGGATCTCGCGGATCCGCGATGCGGACGAGCACCCGGGGCACGCCGAATTCCATTTCCGGGTCTGGTATCACACGGTTGTCCGAGTTCTGTGGCTGCATCTCGCCGATGCCGCGGATGGTGATGACGACGTGGGTGTCGTTGGCGTTGCGGTGGGCATTATACATGTCGATGTCGGGGATCTTCTTGAACAGCTCGGCTTCGGAGTTGTTGCCAAGAGCCCCCAGCCCTGAGGCGGTGATTTGCAGGTGGAAGTGTGCGCTGGTGCCGTCATTAATACCATCGTTGGCGAAGTCGTGCCGCCCTTTCACAAAAAGCGCGGAGGCCTGTAGGGCGGCGACCGCGGCCGGCAGAGTGGCAAGCGCGGTGCGCGGAATGCGGATGTCGAGATTAGAGCGGAGATGGGCCATCAGGTTGGTACCGATGCGCGCGTACGCAGCCTGCGGAATTGCACCGAACGACACCAGCGCAAGGCGCGCACTTTCGATCGTCCCCAGGGCGATAATGACCCTGGCGCCCGCCGGAACGGTGATGTTCCCGAGGTTCGTCTCGATCGACACCACCCGCCGTTCGCTGCCGTCCGGCACGGTAATAAGACAGTTTACGTGACAATTGGGCACGACCATCAAGCGTTTGCGTGCGTCATCCCCCTGTCCAAAGCTGTTGGTCGATTCATTGTAGGCCTCGCGCGCAGCCTTGATTAGCAACGGCACCGTGCTGAACTTATTGAAGGGAAAGAAGCCGGCGTGACCGCTCTGGCCTTGCACTGCCAGCGGCGCCTCCAGCTTAAGCTGGTTCTTGGTATCGGCTTCGGAGGGGGGGGCCGTGCCGGGGTCAAGTCCCAGCAGCTTTCGTCGAGCATCCGGGTTTAACGCCTGACCCGCGAACTCGTAACGAACGGTGGGATGATCCGGCAGGTTCGCCAGTGGAACAGCATCGGTTACTTGGCCAATGCCGTCGAACAGCTGATCGCGCATCGCGCGATGCAGATCGCCGAAGATGAAGTCGTTGGTTTGTGTCACGCCGATCTGGTCGCTCGCTTGGCGGACGTAGCCGGGAGAGCCGTCAGGCAATGCGGCCGCCGTTAAGTCGTTGACGACGGCAGCCGGCCAGGGTCCTACTGGCAGCTCCGTGTTCAGCGGTTCCGGCGACCATCCACCAAAAAAGAGCGAGCGGCCGCCGAGGCAGAAGGCTAAGCCCACAAAGGGGGTGGAGGAATGCCAAGGCAGGCCCCAGACCTCGTTGCGCGGCCGATCGGGACCAAAGTTATTAGCATTGCGGAGTTCTTGGATTGACGTGGCTCCAGGCACATTCAGGCCCAGAACGGGCAGGTTCTGCACGTGCTCGGGCAACACGAATGGACCTGCTTCGAGCACCAAGATGCGGTGCGTCCGTGCCCGGTCGCGAAAGGCCATGTGTTCAGCGACTACCGGACCGAATGTTCCTCCGCCAATTACGATAAGATCAAAGTCCTTGGCCTCGATTTGCGGACGGCCGTCCGGTCGCACGGCCGTCTGATCGGCGCTGCGCTGTGCTTCATCCAGACCGTTGCATATGTAGCGGCCAAGCACATCCCTGGTGAACGATGTATTCTCAGTTTTCAGCATATTGACTCTCCTCTAGTGTGAATGTAACGCAAGACGGCCATTGCCGCGACTAACGTATGTCGCGCCGGGCTGTGAGGCGGTCGTCGTTGTTCGAGCGCTCGACCTCCCCAATGAGGCGCCGTACCTGACCAGGTGCGGCGCGATTCTCGTACAACTCCGCTTTGTCGCGGATGATGCAGGCAGCATCCGCTTTAGATCCGTTTGCTCAATTACCAACGCCCAGTCAGTTGCCCTCCCTTACCGTCGCCAAGCAGATATTTAGAAGGCTAGTTGGAGGCGGGACACTCTACCTAGCGTGTTCACCGTATCCCAGCAGGTACGGGCCCGCCAGGATGATTGCCAGAGATCCCCGCGCAAGATTTCCTAAGCCGGATCCACACCGCTATAAGTCAGCAGTCGCCGCCCGTCGCATGGTCTCTGCCGTGAACGGGATCCTTCACCCTTCTTCCTCACTAAGCTACCAATGAACATAGTGTCGTTCGCCGTCGGAAGGTTACTTCCTTCTTTGGGGAGGGTGCGTTCCATGATTCTGGCAATTTCAAGCAGGCATCGCACAGAAGGGTGCCAAGTCGGGCGGCAAGCGCGAGCGCAGCCCCGCCCGCAGACGCACGATCGCCTCGGCCGTCTCTTGGCGCCAGTGCATCCCCGCCTGATCCAGGCGCTGGGCCACTACCTGCTTGCAGGCCGCCTCCACCACACCACTGCCGATGTGGTAGCCCTCCTTCTGGAAAGTACCGTAGCGCATCCGCTCGGCATTGCTGCGCGCAAGCGAAGCGCAGTGGCCGAACTCTCGGCGCCGCAGGCGGTGCATCTCTCTCGTCTTGGGCTTCCAGGCGGCAATCGCCCGCAACACGTCGCGTAGCCGGTCGGCCAGCAGCTCCGCCTGCCGCGCCTTGTGCCAGGCACGGCTTTCTTGAGTTCCCATCCCCAAGAGCGCATCGGCTATCGTGGCCAGATGCTCACAGGCGTGGAAGAAGTCCACGATCTGCACAGCGCCCGCAAAGTGCTTGGCCGCAAGCTGCCAGATCCACAGAGCGCCATCGCCGATGACCACCCGCTCGCGGGCAAAGAAGAACCCACTGTTGTGGGCCAGCAGCGCCAACTCGGGGCCGAACGCGTGCACGTCGGCCAGCGTCGCGGTGTAGGCGTGCGTGCGCACCCGCTCATCGCCTTTGTTTCCCGCATAGGCTTCATGGGCCACGCCCAGCTCGCACTCGCCGAAACGGCAGGAGAGTTCTCCCAAGCTCTTGTCTTTCTTCCAGGGTTCGCGAAGCGGCACCATCAGCCCGTCCATTCCAATGTAGGCGCGCAAGGGACGCCGCCCCGAAGGCTCGGGCAGGCGCTCTCTTCGGAGCAGATCCGCCTGCCGCTGCTGCTCGTTTTGCAGGTTCTTGCCCACCGAGACGGCGATGCGCTCGATCGTGGCGGCGCAAAGACAGACGCCGGTCAGAGAAAAGAGTGTCTGTGCCCCCTCCTCAAAGGGCTCTCTGCTGGCCAATTCCGCTGCCCAGCCGCGCACTTTCGTGCTAGTGCTGCTGCTGTCCAGGCCCAAAAGAGCGTCCAGAGGAGCGAATCCGGCTTTGCAGTGGGCGCAGTAGTCGTAGGGGCGGACAAACTGGGCCTGCGCATGCGCACTGATCAGAGTGCGCGAGGCCATCGCTTTGAAAGGGGCACAGCGTCCACAGCTGCAGGTGCTCTGGTTGTCTCGGGCTTTGTTGCGGGTGCGCCTGTGCAGAATCTCCTGCTGCAGATCCCCCAGAAGGCCGTCACCGATGCGGGTCAGGGCATCTTCGATCTGGTCGGACGTGGCGCTGTCGTCGGGCAACTCTTTTTCCAGTCTCTTGCTGAGCTTTTCCAGCGTCTGATCAATCAGGGTTTGGCGCTCGGGATCGGGAGCAGTGTTGTCGGGTAGGGCTTTGCGGGTCATGAGCCTCTTTTCCTTCGGAGTTGGTCTGTTGCCAAATTGGCTCCGGGAAAGCGAAATTCATACTCCAAAGCTTCTGCCAGAATCATGGAACGCACCCCTTTGGGGATGAGCACGGTCGTGGGTGGGCGGTGACAACACGCAAGGCGAAACAGGGTGCCCGCCTCTTGGCTACTGCAGGTCACATTAAGCTGGGCGAAACGCTTCGCGTAAACGCTGATGCATACGAGCACGAGCAAAATGACCGTAACCTTCGTGCCCGCAATGTAACTGTGTTCATAAGAGGATTGACCCGTATCCCTGTCCGAGCTCGAACAGCGGCGTCGTCGGACAGCTTTTTCGTGGGCATCAACTCCTGTGGCGCAGGAAAGGGGGGCTTTAGGCGAAGCCGGGAAGGCCCGGCATGTCAGATAGTACATAGAGAATGCCGCCGTGCTGCTGCGATGTCAGGCAGCGCAGCAAACCCGCCGAAGAGGCGTTCGATCGGGCTTGGCGTTTGGCGGCTCCATCAACCCTTTATCTACAATCTCCTGGTCGTCGCGAGCCGGAACCGCGCCGATCTGTGCCTGACCGTCGTCGAACCGGTCGCGGCAAACCCGGCGGCTGGCACCAATGGCTCAAGAAGCAATCTGTAAACTCTCGCCTCGGACCGACAGGCAGATTCGTTGTGGAAGCAGCCCCCGCCAGTGCGGTGCGGGGCTGGATGTTAACCGTAGGAGGAGAAGATGAGTAACTCGAAGGCGATCACGACGCGCAGCACGGCCCTTCTGGCCCTGGCCGCCGCGCTGATCCTGACAACTCCGGGCGCGGTCCGCGCCCAGCAACCCGCCCCGGCGCCGGCGACCGACACCACGATCACGATGCCGCTCTCGCCCGACGACGCGGACGCCATCCTCGACCCGTCGCTGTGGAACGTGCCCGGCATCCCCGTGCCCCAGGTCGATCCCGAGGCGGATCGCGGCGCCCGGCGCGATGCCCGTGCGGGCGATCCCACCGCCGCCGGCAGCGTTGATCACAACCTCGCCACCGGCCGCACCACGGTTCAGCCCCGGTTCCCGGCGTCTGGCCTGCGCGCATCCGCCGCACCGTCTGGCCTGCTCGGCAACCCGGGCACCGTCCCCATACTCCTGCCGGAGCCGTCCGGATTCGACCGCAGGGGCAACGGGGCCCAGCGCATCTTCGGCGCCGACGACCGCGTGCGCATTTTGAACACCGCCGCTTACCCGTGGCGCACCCAGTGTAAACTGTTCATCACCTTCCCCAATGGGACGGTCAGCGGGTCGGGCACGATGATCGGCTACAAGTACGTCGTGACGGCCGGCCACTGCGTTTACAGCGCCAACTTCGGCGGCTGGGCAACCAGCATCCGGGTTGTCCCCGGCCTCAGCGGCAGCTACATGCCCTATGGCCAGGCCTGGGCTACCCGCATGCGCACCTTCGTGGGCTGGACCCGCGACACCGACTACGACTACGACTTGGCCCTGATCACGCTGGACCGGAATCTGGGCAGCACCACGGGCTGGCTCGGCAGCAAGAACTTCTTCGAGAACGGCGTCACCGGCCACACCGCCGGCTACCCCGGCGACCGCGACGGCGGCCTGGGCCTGTACTACACGTATGGCCGGTTCGAACGCCCGTGGAGTGTCTGGCCATTCCGCAACGACGACCAGGTGACCACCGAGGTCGACATGATGCCCGGCCAGTCCGGCAGCGGCATCTACGAGATATCCGGCACGAATAATAACCGCCAGGTGTTCGCCGTTGTCAGCCACGAAGAGTCCAGCAGCAACCGCGGCACGGCCCTCAACGGCAGCAAGTACGACTCGATCCGCGACTGGATGGCCACCGGCAATTGACCGCAGAAGGGGTACAACAGGACAGGAGGAGTGATGAATAAGATCCTGATCATCCTGCTGTCCGTGATCGCCCTTTGGGGAGGCTGCGCCCGCCGCAGCCTCCCCGCTGGCGCCACGGGGAGCATCCTGGTGACCGTGCGCGACGCCAAGGGCCGCCCGCTGCCCGGGGCGACGATCGTCATCAAAGAGACGACCAGCCGGGGGCCGCTGCCCTTGATCGCGCCGGTGACCGACGCCGCCGGCCGGTTCCGCTGGCCCGGCCTGCCGCCGGGCCGCTTCGTCCTGTCGGCCAGCGCGCCGGGATACGCCGCCGGCACCTGCGCCGTCACGGTCAAGCGCGGCCAGACCGCCCCCGCCGATCTGGTGCTGCGCCGTAAGTAGCCGGGTCCCCTTCCCGCCGTTAACGGCCGCGGACTACGTTTTCTTCCACGGTTACGCCAAAGACGAGCGCGGGTAGACAAGCGGCCCCACTTTGGGTTTTACGCCGCGACGTGTACCGCTTCCTTCGCGCATTGTTCCTGCACGCTGCCAAGCCCCTCAGAACGCACCCCTTGTGACCCACTGCAGGTCAAGTCTGGTAGTTTGTGGGTTTATCTTTGGCCGCTTTCTCGCTCTTCTTTCCAGGCGTTGTAGGGCTCCATATCCAGGTAGCGACGCAGCGCCCAATCCTCACTGGCCCGCAGCGCCACGGCCGTGGAAAGCGCCAGTGCCGAGGACTCGTTAGGGAAGATACGCACCACCCGGGTGCGGCGCTTGACCTCCTCGAACAGACGCTCCAGACCATTGGTGGAGCGGATCAAACGCTGATGTGAAGACGGAAAGGCCAGATACACCAAGGCCGATTCCAGCCCAGACTGGAGCACGTTCACCGCACCGGCAAAGCGCTTCTGCCAGCGCGTGCAGAACGCCTCGGCTATAGCATTGGCATCCTCCCGGCGGTTGACCGCGAAGATGGACTTCAGATCCGCGGCAACTGCCGCCGCTTCACTGTTGGGCACCTTGGCCAAGACGTTCCTCATGAAATGCACCACGCACCGCTGCCACAGCACCCCGGGCAGTTCCATCGCCACCGCTTTCTTGATGGCCTCATGGTCATAGCAGATAACCAGGGAGACCCCACTAAGACCACGCTGGAGCAGTCCCTTGAGCAGGCTGCGGTAAGCCTCTGTCCGCTCACCGGCGAAGGACTCCACCGAAAGCACCTCCCGATACCCAGCCTCATTGACCCCCACCGCCACCAGGACCGCCAGGTCGCCCACGTGGCTGCCCCAGTTGACCTTCAAATACGTCGCATCCAGGTAGAGGTACGGATACGAAAGCTCCAGGCGCCGCTGCCGAAAGGCGGCCAGTTCTCCTTCCAGCCTTTGAGCAATGCGGCTGACGGCATCCTTGCCGATCCGAACCGCTCCGAGTTTCTGCGTAACTTCAGCGATCTTCCTCTGACTGATACCCTGGAGCCACATCTCCAGGATCGCATCTTCCACCTCGCCGGTGCTTCGGTGGTACTCCTCGAACACCGCGGTGGTGAAGGTGCCTTCCCGATCTCTTGGCACCCGCAGTTGCTCGATCTTGCCCACCGGCGTGATCAGGTCTCGGCCATAGCTGCCGTTCCTCTCGCCGGTTCTGCTGGGCGTGCGTTCCCGGTGACGAGCACCCACGTGCCCGCCCATCTCTTCATCCAGGATCTGTTCCAGCACGGCTTTTACCGCCAGGCGGATGCGCTCGCTGACGGCAAGGCTTGCGGAGTCTGCTATCTCGTCTCGTGTCATCAAGGCTAACCTCTCCAGAATCAGAATGGTTAACCCACAAGATACCAGACGTTACCGTGCGCAGAGGAGCGAGGAAGACGTGAGCCGCCATTATACCACACCCCGACCGCGTAACATGAGTAAACAAGATATATATTATATTTTTTACATTTAGAGTATGCTAGTGGGTCACATGTCGCGGTAATTGTCACCCCTTCAAATACTCTATGGCGGCCCCACCTGCATAGAGGCGGCACGCCAAAACTCACGGACCCAGGCGGCCTGACAAGACGTCGCACCGGATGCGAATGTTGCCAGCTGCCAATTGGCGAAGGTTAAGTTCTGCGTGCTGATGAGCTTGTGCCGTTGGGCGGCAATCCTTAGCAGAGCCGTAGTTTGTTACTGGAACTGTAGTTTAGCGTTTTCACACGCGCTTTACCTTTGGGCTCAGTGTGCTCCTTCCAGCCCTGCTCTTGCTTGGCCCACTCCTAAGCTTTGTGCTTCTGGCCGTCACTGCGTCGCTGCGCTCCTTGCCCGTGGTCGACCCTTCTGCTGCTTCCTTTTGCCGGGCGGCAGGTCGTAGAAGACGCGGGTCGCCGTCCTGATGGGGCGGGCGGGCGATGGGCGCGGGGAGCTGATCGAGGGGGGAATCCTCGTCAAGGCCCGACTGGCGCGGACACCCCCGCGCGCGAGCAGACCAAAACGATGCCGGAAGCGGCGCTCGCCGGACAGCCGTGTCCTGTCCAGCAAGCCGCCCTCGTCCTGACCCACAAGACCGGGGCGCTGCTGGCGTACCTGGCTTACCACCCGGGGCGCAGCCACCCGCGCGAGATCCTGATCGATCTGCTCTGGCCCCAAGCGAGCCCCGAGTCCGGCCGGCACAACCTGAGCCTGGCGCTTTCCTCGCTTAGAAACCAGCTCGAAGCCCCGGGCGTGCCTGCCGGCTCGGTCATCGTCGCCGACCGCTTCTCGGTAGAACTCAGCCCCGCTGCCTTCAGCACCGATGTCGCCGCCTTCGAGCAGGGCCTGCGCTTAGCGGCCCAGGCCCGGGGCGAGGGTGAGCGCCTGCAGCGTCTGGCGCAGGCCGCGGATCTGTACGCCGGTGCGCTGCTGCCCGGCTATTACGAGGACTGGCTCCTGACCGAGCGGGAGCGGCTGGGCCAGCGGTTCCTGGAGGCCGTACACCAGGCTGAGCCGGCTCCTGGAGCGTGCCGGCGAGCTGTCCCGGGCCCTGGCCTATGTGCGCCGCGCGCTGACGCTCGACCCGTGGCGTGAGGAGGCGCATCAAGATCTGATGCGCCTTCTGCTCGCCGCGGGAGAGCCGGCGGCGGCTCTGCGTCAGTATCGCGAGTTGGGGCCGCCATCCTTTTTCCCGTGTTCGCACAGGCCCGCGAGAAGGCCCGGCAGACCGCTTGTCTGAGCAACACCAAGCAACTCTCAAGCGGCATGATGATGTATGGGCAGGATTACGACGAGGTGTTTCCTGCCTCCCTCAATGGCGCCAGTCAGCGATGGGTCCTGGTGTTCCATTCGTACACGAAGAACAAACAGATCAATGACTGCCCCAGCGCCTCGTTCAAGACCAATACAACTTCGGGGAGCACCAGCAGCTATGGCTACAACCGGCAGACCTTCGATTTCACGCCTGTGGCCGCGATTGCCGAACCGGCAGGCACGATCATCTTCGGCGACGCGGCGCGTCTGAGTGGGGCCCCGACGAGCGAACTGGACCCGTCCACCTGGAAAGAGGGAGGCAGCGTTGATCACGATATGCACTTCCCGGCCAGGAACCCCAGCCGGAACATCTGCTGGCGTTGGGCGCAATCGACGTGTGACAGCAATAACTACCGCCGGCCCTTCCCCCGCCACCAGCAGATGGCCAACTTGGCCTTCGCGGACGGCCACTCCAAGGCGATGCGCGTGGACCAGGTGATCAAGAGAAGCGATGGCACTGCGATGAGCTGGGGCGAGCCGAACTGCCTCTTCGACGACAAGTAGAAGCCCCAATAGCAAAACAGCCCGGCACCTCGTCGGCGGTGACTGCCCGTCTTTGTCTTCCTTTGTCTTCGCTTGCGCAACCAGTGGAGCATCCAAGGGCCTCCTCAAGAGCATGGTGCGGCGCACCGCGCCGTTTTGCCGGCCAACGGAGCGCCGGGCCTGCCGCACAAACCTACAACGCGGCGAGCTCTTCTCGTGCCGCGCCGTTGCGTCCCTATCAGCGGCGCGAAGCCGGCCTTAGCGGCGAGCACACCGGGTCGCCGCAACGCTTGCTGTCGGGCCGCCGGTAGTCCTGCCGCTTGGTCCTGCCGCTTAGCGCGACGGGCAGCGCACGTAGCGGCTGAAGCCGCTCGTGCCGCCCACGTCGAGGATGTCCTTGTTGATCACCCGGTAGCTGCGATCCCCCACGATGCGGCTGTTGGGGCGGTAGGTGCCGGGCTTGAAGCAGCCGCCGGGCCCGCAGAAGGACACCGAGTAATAGCCGCCTCCTGCCGGCGCGATCGCCAGGCCGAACCTGCCGACCGAGCACCGGTCGGGCTTGAAGAACCCGGCCAGCGGATACGCCGCCGAGGGCACGGCCCGCCTCTCGGCGCTGCGGCTGCGGTCCAGGAGGTGCGAAGACGAGCCGGACGAGGAGAAGCAGCCATTCAAGAGCAGGAGCAGGAGCATCAGCGCCATCAAGCAAGATAACCTTTTCATCAAGTTCACCTCATTACCGGGTCGCGGCCACGCCCGCCATCCCGATGTGGTTGATGTGGTGCCCGACCACCGCAGGGAAGTGGGCTCGCCCGCCGCCCTCCCCCAAGCTCAGCAGATCCACGTAGAGCTTCTGGGCCAATTTAACGGAAGCGACAGCGATGCGACCTTCCTTGCTGTTTATCACCTCCGCCAGATCCCTGGCTGCTTCGATGGATGCAGTGAACACCCTGTCATCGGCCAAAATAATCGTTGAGTCTGCACTTTGGAGCATGCCATCCCGGGTGAAACGAAGGGTGATGATCGCGTGATCATCTGTCGCCCATCCCCGGATGTGGTCGAGCTTCGCGGACACGAACAGACTGCCGTCGGGCGCTTCGGAGATCTCCGGGATCCAAACGCGGTAGTTGCTGTTCTGGCTGGTGTGCTCGTACGCCTCACCCTTCTTGTGGGGCCAGTAGCTGTAGGCCGGCGCCAACAGGTCGTCCAGCCGCTCGGCGGCGGTGGCGCCGCGCGCGGGGTACGGAGCCGCGATGACCTGGACGCGCGAGACTTTGCCGTCGAGGCCGTTCTTCCTGTAATACCTTATCCAGTAGTACTCGTTGTCCGCGTTCTGTTGAAACGTCGGTATGACGATGTCCCGGGCCGCCTTCCTGACGTAGATCTCCGCCCAGTCGTCGTTCGTCCTGCCGTCCGAATCGTCGAAGACGCGCAGCCACGTGCCGGGCTTAGCGTACTGGAGGCGCACCGACCTCGCCTCATCGTTGGTAAAACCCCAGTCCCCTTTTCTGACCACCCGGTTCTGATGATCCGAGACCGTGTAGACGTGGCCTTGCGTGCCCCCGTTGCCTTCGCGCAGCTGGAAACGCCCCGCGAGTGCCGGGCCGTGAGCCGTCAGGCAGACGAGCAGGGTGACGACGTAACGCGGGTTTGTGACATCAACCCCCAACAACTTCATGAGGATCTTTTCCTTTCTTGACGGTGGCTGCGTGCTGACGAAGCCACACAACCAAGGTTGACGAGTTCCGCGCCCGGCTGCCGCATTGCCTCGGTTCTGGCTGACCAGAATCGCGAGCCGGTCCGGGCACGGTGCTGCCGGTCGCGTCCGCCACACTGAGCAAACCAAAGCAACCGGATCGGCGGATGCAGGGGAGGAGCCGCTCTAGTTCTTGGGAATTGTCGCGCTGCCAATCCCGTCGCGTGTCGCTCGCAGACACTGACGTCTCCTTCCAGCATGAACCCGCACAAATACATAGTGTCTGGCCCGGCAAAAGAGTTATCATACCGTCCCGATAATTCTGATAAAGGCTCGTCGGGCAACCGGGCGATCCGGCTGAAGGCGCGCCGCGGGGGAGGCCCCGGGGTACGGCGCCCATTGCCACGGGTGGCGCGGAGGGCTCGCTTCGGTTCACGATTGCGCGTCGGCAGGGGGCGCGGGGATTGCTGCACCGTAGGAGAGTATAATGCCGCAAAGAACGGCGGCGCCCGCGAAGGGAGCGCGACGGAAGGGGTGAGCCCGATGGCTGGTGGGGGCGATCTACTCCTGGTGATCGACGTGCAGCAGGGCTTCCTGAACCGGCACACAGAGCCCGTGGTCGGCGCCGTGCTGGGGCTGCTGGGGCGCGCCAAGGCCGCCGGCGTGCCCTTGGCCTTCACCCGCTTCGTGAACACGCCGGGCAGCGCCTACGAGCGCTGGATCGGCTGGTCGGGCCTGATGGCCGAGCCGGGCACGCTGCTGGCGCCGCCGCTCGAGCTCCATGCCGCGCGCGGGCGCGTCTTCGTCAAGCACGGCTACACGGCCTTCACGGACGCGTTCGCCGCTTACGTGCGGGATCAAGGCGTCACGCGCCTGTTCGTGTGCGGGGTGGACACCGACTGCTGCGTGCTCAAGACGGCGGTGGACGGCTTCGAGCGGGGCATCGAGCCCGTGGTTCTGGCGGACGCCTGTGCCAGCCACGCCGGAGTGGAGGCGCACGAGACGGGGCTGCGGCTCCTGCGCCGGCTCATCGGCGGGCGCCAGGTCCGGAGCGGCGCCGCCAGCTTCCCCTGAGGTCGGCCCGGTCCCGGATCAGCCGCCCGCCCGGGCGCAAGGCCGCCTCGCCACCACCGCCCGGTTGAAAGTCCTGGTGCCGCTCGAAGGCGCTGTTCTCGTCGCGGGGCGCGTCGGCGGGCAGGGCGAGCGCGAGCCGGGTGGGTCCGGACCCGCCGTAGCGGGTCCGGACCCACCGTAGTCGAACTCGAAACCCACGCCGGGGAGTGGCCTCGGCCAAGGGGTCCAAGCTCTACGGACTTTCGAGGAAGCCCAGATCCGGACCGCTGCCGTAGAATGTTTCGCCGGTAGGAGCAGGCAAGGCAACGTCCCGAGCCGGCGATCCGGGCTGCGTATAGAAGTCGTTGTTGATCGGATCAGGCACAAACCGCGGGTCAGCCACGAGCGAGCCGGCCGGAATGCCGGCCGCCGTCTCCCAGAACAGGTTGCGCTGAACCGTCAGGTTGGGCGTGTTGGGACGGTAGAGCGCCAGCCCGTACCCGGCGCCCGTGACGATGTTGTTGACGACGACCACCCGGTCCACCCGGCCCTCGGAGCCGATGTTGATCGCCTCCGTCGGGATGTTATAGAACGTGTTGAAGTAGACCTCGGCGGACCGCGCGAGCGCGACGTAGACCCCGCGGCCCTTCCCATTCTCCGACTTGAGGTCGAAGACTAGGTTCCGGCGGAACACGACGTCGCCCAGGCCGTAGTTGAGTTTGGAGCCCAGGGAGGCGGCCATCCCGCAGCCCCAGATCCGGTTGTACTCGATGAGAATGCTGTGGGCCTGGTAGTGGGCGACGATGGCCGCCCCGCCCGACGTTTCGCCCGCGGGGTTGCGGTAGCCCATGAGCTTGTTGCCGCGGACCGTGACGTAGTGGCAGCTCTTGATGTCGATCGCGTTCTCGAAGTCGGCCACGATCTCCAGAGCTTGCGGCTCCGCGGCGGGCTGGCTGCTGCCGAAGCGGTTGCCCTCGATCGTGACGTCCGTGGGGTGGTTGGTGCCCGTGGTGTGGTCGAAGCCCATGCACTGGACGGCGTCCCCGCTGTTGCCCCAGGACGCGTTGCCCCGGATGAGCACGCGGGCGCTGTCCGGCAGGACGAGCACGCCGTGGCTGTCCTTGCGGGCGCCCGAGGGTTCGGTGGCCCGGTAGTCGTGAATCTGGCTGTTGAGCAGGGCCACGTCCTGGGCGTTCCGGATGCCTATGGCCGAGGACCCGGTCCCGTTCTTGGCGTGGACGCGGTTGACTATGCAGTAGCTCGCCAGGATCGCGACGGCGTTGCCCTTCTGCCCCGCCGCGTCGACGGTGAAGCCGTCCAGCACCCACCAGTTTTTCGAGAGCACGAAGAACGGCGCGTCGCGGCCGGCGGTCCCGCGGAGCACGACCTTCTCGTTGGGGGCCGCCATCAGCCAGATCGGCGAGGCCGCGGTCCCCGCGTTCGTCGCGGTGATCCGGTCCTCCGCATAGGTGCCGGCGTGCACGTAAGCCGCCTGCCCCGCCAGCAGCGTGCGGGCCGCCTTTTTGATCGTCTTCCAGGGGAGCCGGGCGGAACCCGGGTTTGCATCGTTCCCCGAGGGAGCGACATGGAAGGTCTGCCGGGGGGCGAGGCCCGCAAAATGGACCTCCAGGGGCTTCCCGTTGTAGTTGGGCAGGGCCCGCGCCCCGACGGCCGTAAACGACTGGGCGCCTGCCGGCCGGCCCAGGGCCGGCAAAACAAAAGCCAGAGCGAAAACGATCTTGATGAACCGCGTAGGTTTCATCTTCTTCTCCTTCTGCGTTCCGTTAACATCCAGCCCCGCACCGCACTGGCGGGGGCTGCTTCCACAACGAATCTGCCTGTCGGTCCGAGGCGAGAGTTTACAGATTGCTTCTTGAGCCATTGGTGCCAGCCGCCGGGTTTGCCGCGACCGGTTCGACGACGGTCAGGCACAGATCGGCGCGGTTCCGGCTCGCGACAACTTCGCCTAAAGCCCCCTTTCCTGCGCCACAGGAGTTGATGCCCACGAAAAAGCTGTCCGACGACGCCGCTGTTCGAGCTCGGACAGGGATACGGGTCAATCCTCTTATGAACACAGTTACATTGCGGGCACGAAGGTTACGGTCATTTTGCTCGTGCTCGTATGCATCAGCGTTTACGCGAAGCGTTTCGCCCAGCTTAATGTGACCTGCAGTAGCCAAGAGGCGGGCACCCTGTTTCGCCTTGCGTGTTGTCACCGCCCACCCACGACCGTGCTCATCCCCAAAGGGGTGCGTTCCATGATTCTGGCAGAAGCTTTGGAGTATGAATTTCGCTTTCCCGGAGCCAATTTGGCAACAGACCAACTCCGAAGGAAAAGAGGCTCATGACCCGCAAAGCCCTACCCGACAACACTGCTCCCGATCCCGAGCGCCAAACCCTGATTGATCAGACGCTGGAAAAGCTCAGCAAGAGACTGGAAAAAGAGTTGCCCGACGACAGCGCCACGTCCGACCAGATCGAAGATGCCCTGACCCGCATCGGTGACGGCCTTCTGGGGGATCTGCAGCAGGAGATTCTGCACAGGCGCACCCGCAACAAAGCCCGAGACAACCAGAGCACCTGCAGCTGTGGACGCTGTGCCCCTTTCAAAGCGATGGCCTCGCGCACTCTGATCAGTGCGCATGCGCAGGCCCAGTTTGTCCGCCCCTACGACTACTGCGCCCACTGCAAAGCCGGATTCGCTCCTCTGGACGCTCTTTTGGGCCTGGACAGCAGCAGCACTAGCACGAAAGTGCGCGGCTGGGCAGCGGAATTGGCCAGCAGAGAGCCCTTTGAGGAGGGGGCACAGACACTCTTTTCTCTGACCGGCGTCTGTCTTTGCGCCGCCACGATCGAGCGCATCGCCGTCTCGGTGGGCAAGAACCTGCAAAACGAGCAGCAGCGGCAGGCGGATCTGCTCCGAAGAGAGCGCCTGCCCGAGCCTTCGGGGCGGCGTCCCTTGCGCGCCTACATTGGAATGGACGGGCTGATGGTGCCGCTTCGCGAACCCTGGAAGAAAGACAAGAGCTTGGGAGAACTCTCCTGCCGTTTCGGCGAGTGCGAGCTGGGCGTGGCCCATGAAGCCTATGCGGGAAACAAAGGCGATGAGCGGGTGCGCACGCACGCCTACACCGCGACGCTGGCCGACGTGCACGCGTTCGGCCCCGAGTTGGCGCTGCTGGCCCACAACAGTGGGTTCTTCTTTGCCCGCGAGCGGGTGGTCATCGGCGATGGCGCTCTGTGGATCTGGCAGCTTGCGGCCAAGCACTTTGCGGGCGCTGTGCAGATCGTGGACTTCTTCCACGCCTGTGAGCATCTGGCCACGATAGCCGATGCGCTCTTGGGGATGGGAACTCAAGAAAGCCGTGCCTGGCACAAGGCGCGGCAGGCGGAGCTGCTGGCCGACCGGCTACGCGACGTGTTGCGGGCGATTGCCGCCTGGAAGCCCAAGACGAGAGAGATGCACCGCCTGCGGCGCCGAGAGTTCGGCCACTGCGCTTCGCTTGCGCGCAGCAATGCCGAGCGGATGCGCTACGGTACTTTCCAGAAGGAGGGCTACCACATCGGCAGTGGTGTGGTGGAGGCGGCCTGCAAGCAGGTAGTGGCCCAGCGCCTGGATCAGGCGGGGATGCACTGGCGCCAAGAGACGGCCGAGGCGATCGTGCGTCTGCGGGCGGGGCTGCGCTCGCGCTTGCCGCCCGACTTGGCACCCTTCTGTGCGATGCCTGCTTGAAATTGCCAGAATCATGGAACGCACCCTCCCCAAAGAAGGAAGTAACCTTCCGACGGCGAACGACACTATGTTCATTGGTAGCTTAGTGAGGAAGAAGGGTGAAGGATCCCGTTCACGGCAGAGACCATGCGACGGGCGGCGACTGCTGACTTATAGCGGTGTGGATCCGGCTTAGGAAATCTTGCGCGGGGATCTCTGGCAATCATCCTGGCGGGCCCGTACCTGCTGGGATACGGTGAACACGCTAGGTAGAGTGCTTATGGCTCAAATACGTGATCTGATGCGTTGGCCGAACGATCGGCTCGAAGAACTCGACAGGCGCATCTCTGCCCTCGAAGAACGCGAGCGACAAGCCGAAAGTACGCCCGTTCACTCCTCAAAGCAGAAGGAGGAACTGAAAGAGGAGCTCGTCCGCCTCTATGCGCCGTATATTCAGGGCGTCTTTTTCAAGGACCTTCCACGTGAGGATGCTGATGAAATGCTCGTGGAGTGGTCCGCGGCGGCATACCAGTCATTCGACCTCGAACTGAGGTTTTGCCGCCGCCGCACATACTGGCACCGTATCGCGCAAAACCTGTGTTACCAGTACTTCCGAAGGCGAAGACGTGACGCCATTATCTCTCGCCTCGATGATCTCCTGCCTGAAGACGACGCGCTGCGCGAGGACGATCGATCTTCTTGGATGGCTTCTGGTAAGGACGATATAAAGCGCGTCGAACAACAGGTCTATTTGGAACAAGTGTGTTCGATAATACGCACACTCCCCGAAGCTCGCAGACAACTTTTCATACTGCTTCTGGAAGATTACTCGGAAAAAGAGATAGCCGAGAAGTTAGAGATCAGTCCGGAAGCTGCCAAGGGGCGAGTACATAGGGCTCGACAATTATTGAAGACTCGCATTGAGTTGTGATAGGCCGGCGCGGCGAAGGAGTACAACGGAACATGCAGCCCAATTTGTCAGAAGAGCTCTCCAGGCGTGCCCAGGCAGCCATACAGGATGGGCGGGCGAAACAGGCAGAGCGTTCGGATAACCTCGACGTCATCGATCAGTTGTTTTTGGAAGCGCGGGAAGATTGGCGGCGAGATACAGGCTGCCCGGAAGAGGAAGCCCTGTGGGGTTACTGTGATGGCATGCTGAAGGAGGTCGCCCTGGAACGGTGGCAGGGAGTTGACGACCACCTCCGCGCAGGGCGCTGTTCCGTATGCCGCGCCGAAGTCATGCAGATGGTCCAATCGCTTTGGGAGGCAGAAGCGCTTTCGAACGTCATCCGCGTGGACCTTGCCCGCCTGATCTTTACCATGGCCGCTTTTGCCGAACTTCGGGCGGAGCGGAGGCGTTTTCTTCACCCGATTGGCGGCATACGGTTCGATTCGGGTGAGCTCCCAGAGGTAAGGGGCGCGCAGGCGGAGACGGCCGAGTTCGAATGCGAATGGTTCGAAACACTCGGTCCCAGCCCCGCGCTCATCGTCGCCGTCCGTGCCAAGGAGGACATAACCGGCGCTGCCATAGTCGTGGAGACCTCCCAGCCTTCCGGGACACGCAAAGAGAGCGAGATTGCGCTCACGCGCCGCTGCGGCATCGCCAACTTCGGCCACGTGGCGGTCACGGATGTCACGACGGTGTCTGTGGCCACACAAGATCGGCCGCCCGCCGCCGCGGAGGCGCAGCTCGCTCGGACGGCAGTACCCCGCTCTGATGCACCGCTTACCGGCGAGATCCAGGCGTTAATAGAAGCACGCGAAAACCTGTATCCAGCTTCAATGTGGTATCGACAAGGGGAAGGTTTGTTTCAACGACTCGCTGGTGCCGACCCGGAAAGGGAGCGGGCATCGTACGCTCTCGTTTCTTCCCTGCCCGACTCGACCCTTTTTGACTGCCTGCGCGAACTCAAAGAATTCGTTCGCACCTTCGGGGTTGAACAAAGATGGCAGTACCTGCGCCAAATCTTGGAAAAACGTCTGGTACCTCCTACGCCGAAGCGGCTTGGGTGACAGATTGAGATTTCAGGGAAAAGCGTCAGATGACGGTAAGACCTTCTACACGGAAGCGGCTTGGGTGACGCCTTCCGGTACGGCTGGTTTGGTTGGGATCAACGTTATTGCTGAAGGCTTTTCGCATGATCACGTCACGCATATCAGGACTGAGGAAGATCTGTACCTCCCCCCGAAGGTCATATCCACTCTGCAAGACATCGTGTTGCCCATGGCGAGGCGAGTAGCTCGGACGCGCATCCAACAACCGAACCACTCTAGGATTCAACTGAGACTCACGTTTGCTGGGGGTTCGAAACTACTTAATGATACGGCAGAAGGCCGCTCTTTGGAGCTGTCCATCGCGGCACTTGTTATCGCTTTCCTCTGGAACGTATCACCATCAGAGTGGGAAGCGGAGGTGGCAAGGACTGGTCTCATCGGCAGGATTAATGCGGAGGGTGGCGTAGACGGCGTTGACTCCATTGACGAAAAGCTCCAGGCCTTTTGCCAGGGGAACAAACAGCGGGTGCTCATCCCCGCGGCCAACTTCGATAAGCTTAGGCCCCACGGCGAAGTTCGTAAAGATGATTCAGGGAAGGAGTTCCTCGTCTGCCAGAATCTGCATGTCTACCCTGCCGCAACGTTGCAAGAGGCAGCGGATCTTCTTTTCCCTCCAGCTAATCGTCGACATCGAGCCAGAACGATGCTTCTGACGCTCGTTGGCATGACGCTCCTTGGCGCTTGCGTAGCGTTGATAATAACGGCTGAGACACGGCGCCCCCGTATCGCGTTCGTGAGCGACCGGGGAGGCGATGAAGACATCTACGCCATGGACGCTGATGGCGGAAATCTCACTCGGCTCACCGACAGCCCGGGACGCGATGCCAATCCGGTCTGGTCGCCCGACGCCACCAAGATCGCGTTCGAGCGTGGCGCGGGCGAGATCTGGGTGATGAACGCGGACGGCAGCGAGCAGAGACAGATCACGCCCGGGTTTAGCAGGAGTCCGGTTTGGTCGGCCGACGGCACCGAAATCGCTTATGTGAACCTCTTGAGCCACAACAGTGAAATCTACGTGACCCATGTGGACCGAAAAAGCAAGCCGACCTGGCGCGCGGGAGGAACGGGGCCCGTCTGGGATCCTGCTTGGTCGCCTTCGGGTGACCAGATCGCCTATGTGAGTGAGGGGAGGAAAGGGAAATCTGTCTTCCCCGAGATCTTTGTAACTGACGCGCCCGATAAGGCGAGGTGGCTCGCTATGTACGCCACCAAGCCGGTCTGGTCGCCCGACGCCACCAAGATCGCGTTCGTGAGCGTCCGCTCTGGTCGGGGCAGCGAACACGTCCGGGTCATGAGCGTCGCGCTTCGCAAGGAGATAAGCAAATCTGTCTTTGGCATGAACCCCGCTTGGTCGCCCGATGGAAAGCGTATCGCGTACAACCGGCCCGAAGGTAGCCTCTACGTGATCGCCGCCGACGGCAGTAAGGAAACCCGGCTTACCGGATCCGGTAGCAACCCCGCTTGGGCTCCCGACGGCAGCAAGATTGTATTCGTGAGCACGCGGGACGGCAACAGGGAGATCTATGCGATGAGCCCGGACGGTAGCCGCCAGATCAACCTGACCAACAACCCGGCCCGGGACGAGGGCTTCGCCTGGCAACCGCTCAGGCGGGTATCGCTCTTGTGACGTACCCGATGAGCATGGCTGCCTCCCTAGCGGAAGATGACTCAAATCGGCCCCATTGTAACCGAAACTCAGGCAGGGGTCAACAAGTGTAACATAGATTTCGGGGACGGGTTTCGGGTACAGGAAAGTGGCACCTTTTGAGGGGATATGCGATCTGACTTAGAGTGTCACGGGAAACGGCCGTTTTATGAGACACACAAGGGGTTATGGGGCGTAAGTAGGGGAATAGAGGAGCAAGCCCCGTCCACCTGGCTGGACGGGGCTTAGAAAGGAAGCAGGGCCGGCCGTGCCGAGCGGACATTCATGAACGCCGTGCTAGGCGGCGCCGACGAGAGACCATGCCGCACACAGCGAGCAGGGCGGGTGTCAGGAGGGCTCCAGTCCCTGGTTCGGGAATGACATCGGGCGCCACGGCTGCGGCAACGCCCGGCGTGAGCGCGTTGTACACGGTCAGGCGCCCTCCGGCTTGCCCGGTGATGTCGATCACGAACAGCGCATCCGCCCCCGTCGGGTCGTCGGTAGTGACGACGGAAGCTGTGCCGGCGGGGTTGCGCAGGAAGAACGAGAACTCGTCCGGCGAGCCGCCCGCGAAGTTCTGCGAGAGCGCGAGCGTGAACGACAAGGAGGTGCCCAAAGTGATCCCCCTAGCCGACCCGTTGAGGAACGCCGAGTCCGTGAGGGAGACGTCCCCCGGCAGGTCGCCGCTAGCCCCGCCGATGCTCGTGTTGCTGCCGCCTGCCAGCGCGCCATCGGTGGCGAAGGCGCTGATGAGCACGCTGTTGTTCGAGAAGGCGCTGTCCCCGCCGGTGAAGTCGAAGGCGAGAAGGCCACTCGTGCCGTTCAGCCCGGCCGTGGTGATGGTGGCGGTGTAGACGCTCTGCGCCCGGGCGGCGGGAAGGCCCGCCCCCCACAGCGCCGCTGCCGCCACGATGAGAACTGCCGCCTTGCGGCATGACGATCGCATCTTTGCTGTCCTCCTTCTCCTCTTCTCCCCATCACCGGCTGCCCGCGCCGGCGAGCACGCGCGCGCGGTACTGGATGGCGGCCTCGCCCGGATTGGTGAACTCCAGCACCAGCTTGAGCGTCTCGCCCGCCCCGAGCACGTTGTCGCCGCCGAGATCCATGTTGAGGTAGGGGCTGCCCAGCGGAGCCAGTGCCGCTGTGACGCCGCTTTGCCCGAAGAGCGTGACGCTGCTGCTGAGGCCGTCGAGCACGAGCGAGACGGGTCCGGCGATGGCGGCGCCGCTGGTGTTGGTGAGGGTTACTTCCTGCACATATCTTCCCATGACTTGGTTGAGCCGGAAGCCGCCGCGGGTGATGCTCACCTGCGCGGTGATGTCAACGGCGGTCGCAGGCACTTCGATCCGGGTGACGGCGTCCGGTTGTGCGTGCTCCGCCTCCATGTTGAGGACCTTGTCCCGTGCGATACTCTTGAAGGCGTAGCTGTGGCCGGGCTCGCCGGTGAACGTTGCGCTCGTGCTGGGTTTGTTAGTCAACCAGGGTGTGAATGGTCCCCCGTCGTTGGAAACGTAGATGCTGAAGTCTTGGACACCGGCATCTTCGTCCGAACCACTCCACCTAACAAGGAAGCTGCGCTCGTTCTGAGTAGGTGTCAGCGGGTGAACACGGCTAATAGGCATCGTATTATCCAGCGTATTAAACCAGTCGTTCGTGGTGATCGTGTCATTAAGATCGAACACGATCTCGGCGCTATTGGAGATCTTTGTGCCCGTGGGAAGTTGATGGTTCGGCTTAACTGTGAAAAAGACGGAGCCTTCGCCTTCCGGGGATAGCTTATTGGGAGGCAGGAACCCGCCGAAAGGATCGGCCCCGAAATAGCCGCTACTAGTATCGATGGTGAGGAAGTGCCATACGACCTCACCCGTATCTGTTGCCAGCCAGGCATTGATCCGGACGATTGCATTCTTACGAGGTCGCAGATCTACAGATGTACTGTACTGTCTGAGGCCGGACGGAGGCGTTATGCGTGTATCACCGAAGCTGATGGATCCGAAGCTGAAGGTCTTCAAGTCGAAAAGATTCGGATCTAATCGGTCCCTGATAAACACCTCATGAGCCGGTAAGGCTGCTGTCGGCTCATTCTCGAACAAGATCCCATACTCTAAAGGCTCGGAACCAGAAACTAAGTGTGTGTCACTCACTCCCCAGAGCCCCACCTTAGCGTTGGGATCTTGAGAGGAGAGTGCTATAGCAAGTAGGCTTTTCTCACCTGGCCTAAAGCACTCAGACCAAACTTGTTCCGCGTCAATGACAGCTGAGATGGTTGCGAGCCCCAAAGAGACTAATCTTGCCTGCGGCATGAAAACTCCCACGCAGTCTGTCAGGGTTTCAAGCCCCCCCAGCACGAACTGTGTTGTGCTGACAGCAACGTCACCCGTATCCAAGTTCCCTATGGCGCCCTTTATCCCTACTTCCGCGAAAAACACGCTTCCATCCGCCATCCAACCATACAACTCTTTTGCACATTTTTCCCCTGGGATTTGACCGAGAAGGTTGTTAAGTATGACTCTATCTAGAAACACCATAGATAGTTCTTCGATACAACCTGAAGGGACTAATTCGGGAAACGTGCTTTGTATGTTGAAAGACGTGGTATTCGAAGTTATGTCGCCAGGTATCACTAATGGTTCGCCCGCAGCCACCTTAAGTTCGAACTCCCCCCCGCGAGGAGCCTCAATGATGAGGCGGATGACTTTCGTCGAATCAGCCGGTACTAGCGGTAATAATAAAGGGATAGCACGTTTGCCGTTCCTATCAACATCGATCGGAACCTGGCTCCAATCAGTTATAATGCGGCCCGAGGTTGATGGGGGAGCCACAACGTTGATATCGAGACTCCACTTCGCATTACTAGGAATGCCGTCAATAGAAACAGGAACAACAAGCGCATCTGTGTTTCCTCGGTTCCTGACAACAATTTTGTAGATTGCAGGCACGCCCACGGCGATTACATTGCGCCCCACTATGTCGGCCGAAACCTGGGGAGCACGTCCCGGCTCGATATAGAAATCAAACGACTGAACGTAATCAAAAGGGCCGAACACCATCAGTCTCCAACGCCCCAGGGCTTTGCCTCTGAGATCGAAGGTAACGTACGCTTCCCGTTGCCTGTCTCGTATTCGCAACCCGCTAGGGATAATGTCAGGCTGTCCTTGGCGCACCAGCTTCACAGCGGTGTATGGCAGAAACCCATTACCCCTTAAAAGAACAGATACCAGACCTGTGTTGCCTGCGCTTCTTGGTTCGGCGGTATCGACTCTGAACTCAGAATCACTGGGCACATCATAGTCATAACCGCTGGCACTCACTACCGTAGCGTCTGGCGTCAGTACGTCAACGATATATTCTGCTGAAAGATTTGCAGAACCAGTACCGACCCTGGATGCAAGTGTAGTGGCTTGACAATCACCCATGAGGGTGATCCTATCCCCATCAAGAAACTGCGCCACTATCGGGCCGCCGTCTGTCGGCTCATTGTTTCCCGGTCCAGCGCCTCTTGAATGTTGATAAACCGTTTGCTTGTCAATTCGATCCCTGCCTACGGGTTGAGCGATAATACGCAAACCCGCCCTAAACGACGCAGAACCGTAACTCAAGCCCGTGCCGGGTTGGAATTGAGGGCGTGATACGTCGGCTGATCCATCAGCATCGAGTTTGAAAACAACAGTAACAGGGCCTGATCCGGGAGGGCGTCGGTCAACTACAGTCAGGATGTCCCGAAACTCTGCTATAGATCCTGATTCTCCTGATCTATCTCTATCATTGGACGATCCCGCTGAGGCATTCGTCGTGAGTTGGCCTGCAGAGACTGCCGCTCTGCTTGACGCACGCAGCCCCGTGGTCTTATAGAATGTACTACGTGACACGTTCAGTTCGTCAAGCACGCCTGAATCTTGACTATCTTGATAAGGGTTCGACAAATCCAGCACGCTTGTAAGTGATCTCGCACGTGCCTGAACAAGCGAGTCCTGAGCTAACACCGGTATTTGCAGGAGCGGAATGCAGAGCACCTGCGTAAGCAACCACCAACCAACCCCAATGATAAATCTTCGTCGCATCTCGGCTGTCCTTTTCTCGTCACTGATTCCGCTTGTACTGTGTGGGTTATGTTGTTGACTGCGTTGGCGGGACTTTTCGCCCCAAGAGAGAACCCTGCTTCGAGCCCGGACTCTCAGCAACGCAGTCAACAACATAACCCACTGTGTGTAGCCGGAAGTTTCCGCCCGTAATCCAAAACATGGCGATGATGGCTTCATCGTCCGTCACTGCCGCCGCTGGCCGGGCAAGCCCCTCCCGCGGCCACCACCATCAGCAGGCACCAGAATGAGGCGGGGCGGCTTCGATGCTAAGGTTCCTGTGATTATAACATAAAACCAAACTGGCTGAACGGTGTAGCCCGTTCGTTTCCCGATAATGCAACCCTGTTTCTGTTGTCACTGGCGGTCGTACAATTGTTAAAATGGCGAAGTAATCTTGGAACTCCCGCGAATTTGGTGAAAGGGGCATAATGAAGCAAGCTTCTGGATAAGAATCGGGTATGAGTACCACCACGCTGCTGCGCCAGATCCGACGCCAAGCGCCGGCGGCAGGGCTGACCCCGCGCGTGCTGGGGGTGGACGACTTTGCCTTTCGGCGTGGCCGCACCTACGGCACGATCCTGGTGGACCTGCAGAAGCGCTGCCTGGTCGGTCTGCTGCCCGACCGGCAGGCCCAAACGCTGCAGAGATGGCTCCAAGGGCATCCGGGGTGGAGGTCATCAGCCGGGACCGGGCCGGGAGCCTATGCCGAGGGAGCGCGAAAAGGTGCGCCCGATGCCCTTCAAGTTGCGGATCGCTGGCACCTCTTGAAGAACCTGGGAGACGCCCTGGAGAAACGGCTGATGCGGTGCCATCAGCAACTGGGTGAGGCGGCACAGCACCTGGCGGCCGCCTCGCTGCCGCAAGACGCGTTGCCGCAGAGGACACCGCAACAGGTGCCGGCGCAGGCACCCACACGCGCACCTTTCCCGGCGAGTACCGGACCGGCTTCGACGTCTATTTCGATTACCTCATCGGGGTCACGCTCGAAGACGGGAAGCTGCACGCCCACTTCAGCCAGCCGGACCGGCGGCCGGGTGGCTGGCGGCCGGGTGGCTGGAGAATAGAGCCTGGTTCCCGAAACCACGAACCGGTTCTTCGTGCGCGGCTCACCGGAGCACTTCGCGTTTACTCGCGATTCTGGCAGTAATGTTTCGGGGCTGGTGTATCACGAGCCTGGGCCTGAGTTGTCGGGCAGACAAGGTCGGGTAGGCAGCGATGCCTTCTGGACCTTTATCCACACGGAGGTGCCGAACTGAGGTGGCGAGGACGTATCGCAGGGACAGTGGGCTTTTGGCACCGCACACCATACGGGAAGCATCCGTGGCTTTTTGTTCCACCCGGCGAACTCGCGCCGACCGACCCTGTATCACTGAGCCTGTTTCTCTCGTCTCAAAAATCCCTGGTTTTCGGTGACAGCCAGGGGGCAAGATACAAGGAGGTTATGGTCCCCAAAGACAGGCCATAAAAAAACCGCCTATCAGCCGGCGCCTAATGAGTTTTGCCTATCAAGCTGAGTAATCGAAGCGGTGCGTCCGTACATGTCTGCGGGCACGACACTACTCAAGTTGGTCGTCAAAGTTCATTAGGCTCCCTGCTTCTCGGCGTCTTTTTTGTAGAGCTTGGAGCGCCCCAAAAGCGTCGAACCCCCTTCCATAACTAACGCGAGCAGGCGTTATATTAAGGGCCTGATTCGTTGCCGATTCCTGCTCCCCCTTCCACGACAGCACCCCCACGTCTGCTGCCGAAGCGGATGGTAAAGCTCTCGCGCTCGGGCACGACCTCCACGCCGGGCAGCGGCTCGCCGGTCTCGCCGAGCGCCTTCTCGGCGGCCTGGCGATAGGCGGCGGCGTCCACGGCGACGCGGGTGCAGCCCAGCGCGTGCGCGTGCGGCAGGGCGACCGCGGCGTCCGTAACGCTTCATATAGAACGCAAACTTGATGTTTACTTCCCGAAACGCGCATTACCGGAAGTAGGAGCTTTGCATCTCTGGAAACGAGAGGCCGGCGACGTTTCCGGGCCAGAGGAGAGCGGGTAGTAAGGGGCTTGAGGAACAGCTGATCCGTTTACCGATGATCCGTTTACCGATAGGAGACAGGCACATGGAAGCCTACTGCGTCAAGTGCAAAGCGAAGCGAGAGATGAAGGACCCGACCGAGACGACCATGAAGAACGGCAAGCCGGCCACCACCGGCACGTGCCCCGTGTGCGGCACCAGGATGTTCAAGATCGGGGCCCCAAGCGGCAGCGGGCGAGCCGCGGCTTAGCCGCGCTTGTGGTAGGGCACGTGCAGCATCTGGGCGGCCTTCCTCTTGGTGGCCTCGCCGCGCCGGTCGTAGCGCGCGGTCGTGGTCACGCCGGCGTGGCCGGCCAGCTTCTGCACCGTGGCGATGTCCGCCCCGGCCTCGAGCAGATCCCCCACGAACGTGCGCCTCAGGTCGTGCGGCGAGAAGGCGGCCACCCCCGCCTCCCCGGCCCGCACCGACAGCACGTGGTAGACCGCCTGCGTGCTCAGCCGGCTGCCCGGCAGGAGCGTGCCGCCTTTCCGGATGCGCACGAACAGCGGCCCGGCCTCGTCCCCGCGCACTCGGAGCCAATCCTCCAGCGCCCGGGCCGCCCCGCCCACCACCGGCACCAGCCGCGCCTTGTTCCTCTTGCCCTGCACCTTCAGGGACCCGGCCGCGGCGTCGTAGCCTTCCACGTCGAGCGCCGCGAGCTCCGCGCGCCGCAGGCCGCAGCCATACAGCAGCGCGGCGTCGCGCGCCCCCGCCGGCCCCGCGTCTCGCCGGCAGCCGTCCAGGAGCGCCACCAGCTCGCCCATGGCCACCGAGCGCCCCGCCGGCAGCGTCTCGCCCGGCACCCGCCCCACGTCGATGGCCGTCTGGTACGCCTCGGCAGACATCAGCCCCAGCCGCCACGCCGCCTTGAGCGCCCCCCGCAGCGCCGAGAGCATCTTGTTGGCCGTGGCCGCGCTGTACTTTTCTGCCAGCCGCGCCCGGATCGCCTGCGTGTGCTGGAAGCGGAGCTGGTGCCAGGGCAGGGACCGGGCCGTCGCCTCGGGGCCGCCGGCCAGCTGCGCGATGACCTCCAGCGCGCCCTGCATCGTGCGCCGCGACCCCGGCGCCAGACCGGCCAGGTACACCGCCGCCGAGTTCTCGGACAGGGGCCGCGCCTGCAGAGGCTCCACAAGGGCCGGCGCCTCCGGAGCCGGGGAGACGATCGTCAGCGCCGTCTCAGGCATCGCCCTTCCCCTCACCTTTGGCGTCTTCCGTCTCTAGTCCCGCCAACTCCTCCTCCAGCGCCTCGATAGTGGGCAGATTCCCTTTGAGCTCCTCCGGCAGCGCTTCGGTGAGCTGATACTGGGCGACGCCCAGCGGCTTGGCCAGGTCCCGAAGCGCGTACTCGGCGACCACCTTGTTCTTCTCGCGACACAGGATGATGCCGATGCTGGGCGCGTCCTGGGGGTGGCGCAGCAGATCGTCCACGGCAGAGAGGTAAAAGTTCATCTTGCCCGCGAACTCCGGCTGGAACTTGCCCGCCTTCAGGTCGATGACCACGTAGCAGCGCAGGCGCACGTGAAAAAAGAGCAGATCCAAATAAAAGTCTTCGCCGCCGACCTCCAGGTGATACTGGCTGCCCAGAAAGGCGAAGCCGGTGCCCAGCTCCAGCAGGAACTGCCGGATGTGCTCCAGCAGGCCGCGCTCGACCTCCCGCTCCTCGGCGTCCTGGCTTACGGTTAAGAAATCAAAGTTGTAAGGATCCTTCAGCAGCTGCCGGGCGAGGTCGGACTGCGGCGCAGGCAGGGAACGCTCGAAGTTGGTGACGGCCTGCCCGACGCGCTCTTTGAAGCGGGTCTCGATCTGGTGGACGAGCACGTTGCGGCCCCAGCCGTTCTGGACGGCCTGCTCGGCATACCAGAGGCGCTCGGCGCTGTCCTTGAGCTTCTCCAGAAGAGCCAGGTTGTGCCACCAGGTGATTTGTGCAAGGGCCCCTTGCACAATCGCCTCGTCGGGCCACGCCTCGGCGAAGGCCCGCATGTACCTCAGGTTGCGCGGCCCGAACCCCTGCATCTGCGGGAACGCTAGTTTCAGGTCTAATGCCAGGCGGTCGATGACCTTGGCGCCCCACCCCTGGGCCTGCTGGCGCTCCAGGATGTCGCGCCCGATCTGCCAGTACAGGAGCACCAGTTCGCCGTTGACGGAGAGCGCCGCGCGGATCTGGGCGGCGCGGACGCGCCCCTTGATGTCCTGGAGCAGCCGGTCGTAGCCGGGGAAGTCGGGCCGGGCGGGTTCGCTCATGGCAGGCTTAGGTTCGCCGCGGCCGGTTTGTTCTCCTTTGCTGGCGAGAATTGTCATTCTCATACGTAAAACGGGACGGGAAACGGGACAAAACCGCACTCCTACCGGTTTTTGTGGGGGCGCCCCGGCAAGTCCAACAGCTAAAGATCTGGGTAATAATCTACCTGACACATCCGGCTTCTTCGAAATATCGCTCGCTGCGTCCGGTAGATCATTGCCTTCGCTAGACCCGGGTACAGACTTCAGGTCTTGCACCAGGGTTTCCGCCTCTCTTCCCCGGAGCGCGCGTCCGTGTCCGCAGGCAGAACAATGCTATGCCTTGCGACGCCGCAGGAGCGCGCCGGCCAGCGGCAGCAGGCCGGCGGCCAGCAGGGCACCGGTGCCCGGCTCGGGGATGACATCCGGTGGCGCGTCCCGCAGGTTGGCCACCCACGCCTCGGGCTGGCCGCGGGGGTTGAAGCCGTTGCCCACGATCACGCTGCCGTCGGCGGAGATGCCGGTAGCGCTAGCCAGCCTCCACCCGCTCAGGTCCAGGCCCAGGTCGCCGGTGAGAACGTCCCGCAGGCTGCGCATGCCCAGCGCCGGGTCCCACACGAACGCCTCCTGGCTCGAAGCCGAGTTGCTCGAACCCACCACCACGCTGCCGTCGGCAGACACGGCCGTGGCAAAGCTGAAGAAGAATCCGCTGGGCAGGGCACCGAGCCCGAGCATGCCCGTCTCCCGCGTCCAGCGGAACGCCTCACGGCCCGAAGCCGAGGAGCTATACCCCACCACCACGCCGCCATCGGCAGAGACACCTGAGGCAAGGCTATCGAAGCCCCGACCCGGCAGGTCTCCCAGCCCGAGCATGCCCGTCTCCGCGGTCCAGCGGAACGCC
>JAUJNC010000018.1:0-17388 GCA_030446525.1 Armatimonadaceae bacterium | reverse complement strand
CGGCAGGTCTCCCAGCCCGAGCATGCCCGTCTCCGCGGTCCAGCGGAACGCCTCAAAGCCTGAAGCCGAATTTCCCAATCCCACCACGACGCTGCCGTCGCCGGAGACGCCCAAGGCAGCGCTTCCCAAGCTTCCACCGGGCAGGTCTCCCAGCCCGAGCATGCCGCCCTCCCGCGTCCAGCGGAACGCCTCAGAGTACGCAGCAGCCGAGGAGGCTTCACCCACCACGACGCTGCCGTCGGCAGAGACACCGTTGGCAAGGCTTCGGACGCCTCCTCCCGGCAGGTCTCCCAGCCCCAGGAAGAACTGGGCGCGCGCGGGCAGGGCGAGCAGGGCCAGCGGCGCCAGCACAGCGAGCGAGCGGCGTGCCAATAAGAGACGGTCAAACAACCACATCGTCTTATCCTTTCCTCGTTGACAGGGGCACCTGCTGAGGTGTCCGCAAGGGGGTTAGTTCGGTATTATACCAGACTGAGGCAGCAAGCGATATTTTGAAGAAGCCGGATGTGTCCGGTAGATTATTGCCTTCTAATTGGTGGGCCTACGCGTTTGCCTGTCTTTGTGGCGCGTCCGCATGGCAATCCCCATTTGCGACCGGAAAGAGGTGTGCTGCCAAGCGTGTAGTACGTCAACACCAAGTATGAAGTCAGATAACCGTGCACGCAAGCCGGCGGTGACGTAGCGGAAGTGGACCTGGCAGCAAGCAGCCCTCAGCGCCAACCTCCCCCGTTCGGTCCTAGGCTGCGAAGCACCGGGCTGTAACAACCCCCGCTCAAGCCCCGTTCAACCTTCTAAACTGCCTGAGCGGCACGGGGAGAGACGTCGGCATCAAAGAGGCGCGGGCCCATAGGGGCCCCGCAGGTATGCAGCTCCCAGGAGGCGGCGCTGCGGTGCCTCGGGGTCATCCCGCTGCCTGAGCGTGCAGGAGCGCAGGCTCGTCCCTTACGCCGGTGAGGGGGCGAGGGCAGCGTAACCGTCCGGCACACCCTACTTGAGGAGGAGTCACCATGGCGACAGAAGACCAGACCGATGCGGATACCGCCGCCGATGATGCGGCGGCCGCTGCCAGCGAATACCGACTCTCGGGGCCGCAGGTGGAACCGGAAGCAAGCTACTGGAACCACTGCCCCGTGCCGTGCCCCGTCTCTTTCGAGGACCTCACGCACGTCACCGACGACCCGGACAACCCGGGGTACTTCCCGCCCTACCCCACCGACCCCGCGGCGGTCCGCGCCGAGTTCGACGAGCTGGTCGATCTGCAGATACGGCGCGGAGACCCCGCACAGCTGACCAGCACGACCCCCGGCCGCGAGCGCCTCCCGGTGAGCGCGTTCCTGCAGCTGCGCCCGCAGCCGCTGGGCGCCGTGTTCAACATGGCTCGCGGCGAGGCGTTCCCGGTGATCTTCACCGGCAGCGAGCTGGCCCGCTACTTCGAGAGCGAGACGCCCGGCCTGGCGCACCGGCACGCCCTCAACTACCTGATCCGCGACACCAACTGGTCGCCGCCGCGTCAGGCGCTCGTCTGGGCGGCCCTGGACGTGGCGATCCAGAGCGCGCTGCAGGCGGCCTGGTATTACAAGTGGCTGAGCCCCCGCCCCGGCGTCTCCCGCCGCCCGCGCCCCATCGAGTACGCCCTCGACAGCGGGCTGTCCCTGGACGTGCTCTTCGACCGGGCCGTCAACGGCACGGGCTCGGGCAGCGACGGGCAGCGCCCGGACTTCGAGCCGGTCAGCGGTTTCATCAACACCTCGCCCGGGACGCCGCGCCACCCCGCCTACCCCTCTGGTCACAGCACCTACGGCGGGGCCGCCAGCGAGATGCTGAGCTTCTTCTTCCCCGACTACCGCCGCGAGCTGGACTTCCTGGCCGACAACGCGGGCGTGGCGCGCCTGTGGGCGGGCATCCACTGGCGCTCCGACCACGTGCAGGGCGTGCAGCTGGGCCGCACGGTGGCGTGCCTGATCATCGAGCAGTTGCGCCGCAGCGGGATCCCGCTGGTGCCTGCCACGCGCCCCCCCGACGAGACGCCCCCGCCACGGGAGCAGTTGCAGACCCAAGCCGATGCCTTGGCGGCCGGCTGCGGCAGCGCCGACCCCAGCCCGGCGCCCGGCCAGCGGCAGCCGGTCTCGACGCCGTGCGCGGCGCCCGGCCAGCGCGCCGAAGACACCGACGTTCAGGGCGAAGCGCTCGTGGGCTAGGCAAAAACGGCAGGCCGGTAACGCGGCACAGCCAGCAGCGGAGACGTCAGGTCCCATGGGCGACCTGACGTCAGTCCCAGGCGGCGCGCTCGGCCCGCTACAGGTAGCGCGCGGCGCGGGCGTCCCTGCCCGCGAGCGCCGCCTCTTGGGCCAGCGCCCGGCAGGCCGCACACCCGCGCGGTCGCCGCTTCCCGCTTCCTCTTATCCGTGCCCGCCTGTGCCTCACGGCATGTCACGTTCGCGCCCATGCTGCCTTCTGTCCCCTTCCCTATGGCCGGCACCGTGGCGGCTTCGCACTGTTTGCAGGCAGCCCGGCCGGGGCGCGCCCGGCCCCAGGCGCCTGCTATGGCAGGGGCACGCGCCGGCTGGCCGTGAACGCGCCGCCCTCGAAGCTGCCCTGCACCCGCAGCAGCGCCCGGGTGCCGGCGGGGAAGTCGCCGGTGAAGCTCAGCGTCGCGGTCGCCGAGCCATCCACGGGGATCGTGCCTAAACTCTGTGGCGCGTGGGCGGCGGCCACACCCACCAGCGTGGCGCGGACAAGTTCAAGCCCTGTGGCGTCGGCCTCGCCCGGGTTGGAGAGCCGCAGCGTCAGCCGCACGCCCTCGCCGGTGCGCTGCACGCTCGTCACTGCCAGGCGCAGGTTGGGCACAGCGGCATATTTGAGCGTGGCGTAGTCCATGGCCAAGAAGCCCACGCCGGCCCCGGCAGACATGCCCGTCACGTACACGCCGCCCGCGCCGTCCACGGCGATGGCCGCGGCGTTGTCGGCGAAGTTGCGCGACCCGTCATAGCGGGCGACCCAGAGCTGGTTGCCGTGGGCGTCGTACTTGACGGTCGTGTAGTCGGTGTCGAAGGGCGAGGCGGGGCACACGGAGCTGCCCGTGACGTACACGTTGCCAACGTCGTCGACGGCGAGGGCGCGGGCCGAATCTTGCGCGCTGCCGGGCCCCTCGTAGCGGGCCGCCCACGCCGTGGGTGGCGGGGCCTGGGCACAAACCCGGCTCCCGCACAGCCAGGGGACGAAACCCAGCACCAGAAGAAAGAGCAACCGCTTCCTATGTCGCATGCCTGTGCGTTCCTGTATCCTGTATCCTTGGCTAAGAGAAGTTACCCGGGTGCCGGCTCCGTCGTCGGGCGCATAAACGAGAGTTCCCTGGGCGGCCGTTTGCCTCCTGCCGCCGGCGTTGGCACAAACACCGGGTTTCTCGAGCCCGCGCGCGGAAATCTCACACTCCTCCGAGCGCGATGCCGGCGACGATCTCGTTGATGAGCGCCTCCAGCGCCGGCTTGTACGCCACGTGCCCCGGCTTGCCCCGCAGCGGCACCGGGAGCTTGGCTTCGGCCTCGGCCTGAATGCGCGCCCAGACTACCGGGTCCCGCTCCAGCCGGGCGCGCGCCGCGAGTATGACGGCCTGGCGATCCTCTTCCTGCTGTTGCGCTGCTTCCCGGGCTCTGGCAGCCTCGGCACGCCTTGCCTCCTGCGCTTCGCGCTCCTGTGCGTGGGCGTAGCCCTTGGGCGGCCCGAATCCCTGTTCGATGGCGCTGCGCAAGTACGCCCCTCTACTGCTGGTGAACTCGGCCACATGCGGCAGGTACTCGAGCTGGCGGCGACACTCGTCGGGCCTCTCCCGGGCCAGGCGAAGCGCGGCGCTGTGATTTAGGTCGTTAGCAACCAACTCCTCCACCAGAGAGGCAGCAGCAGACACTTCAACAGGCTGGGCCGGCGGGGGCTCGGGCCCACGCTTCTTGCTGCTGCTGTTTTCTTGTGTATATTCTTCCGACAGCAGATTCTTATTAGGGCCGCAGAAATGCGGTGTGGTCCGGGACGCATTTCTGCGGCCTGGTGTCTCGATTTGACCAGGCCGCAGATCTGCGGTGTGGTCCGGGCCGCATTTCTGCGGCCTAGCGTGCTCCGAGGCTTGCGGCGGCTGGGGACGCTCCTGCGGGTGGTCCTGGTAGTAGCATTCGTTCAGGGCGAAACGCAGCGGAGTGAAGTCATAGACGGCGTGCGTGAAGACGCCACGGTGGCTGCGGATGCGCTCGAGATTGAGCAGTTTCTTAGCAACGATCTTCTTGACGGTGCGCTGCACGGTGTCGATGCTCTGGCCGAACAGCGCAGCAAGCTTATCTTGCGACGGGTAGGGGGCGTCGGCGTTGTACTTGAAGCGCAGGATGCAGCAGATCAGCCAGCACTCTTCGGAGCGCAGGCCCAGGCGCGCGGCGTATTCGATCAGCGCGTTGGGGATCTGGGTGTGGCCCCTCAAGGTGAACGGATCCTCACCCCACTTCTGGGAGAAACTATCTCCCCTGCTGCTTTGATTCATCTGCTTTGCTCCTCCCGCTGCTTGAGTTGCTGCCAAGCAGACCAGCAGGCGTGAGTCAGCGGCATGCGCCAAGCGCACGGGATCTGCAGCAGCGTCGCGTAGCGCCGCTGGCCTGCAGCGTCGAGCCACGACTCTTGCGGGGGAGAAACCCAGGGCGGCTTCTCTGCATGCTGGATGAGGCGGCACTTGTGGATGGTAAGGGAGCCGATCTTGACCGACAACAGGGCCAGCAGTGCGCCCTGTTGTATGGGCGAGACCTGCACAACCTGTATGGGTGGCATCTTCATTTCCTTTGCCTTTCTAGCTGCTTTGTCATGGTCGAACGGACAAAGCAAAAGCCGGTCCGTGAGCGGCAAGGGAAACTCACGGACCGGCTTTCTGGACTTGCCCGGTAATTACTCCGGGCAAAGCCTGACACCTGTCACCTCGTCACCCTTGCCGCCCATGTGCTTGGGGCAAAGGAACACTGGCGGGAGAAGGGGAGCTGCCTTCACTACCACAGAAAGCGCGTCGCGTCACGGAGACGGAGTCGCCCCCGTGAGACAAGGGAGACAACTGGCTCATTGGCGCAAGGTAACTTGTGCCAGTGGCACAACTGTGGTATGATCTTTTTGCTAAGACCAGTCATGCTTCTGTCGCCAAACGAAAGCATGACGTACGACCCGCCCAGGGTCCTTTGCCGTACGCCCTCTCGCCTTGGAACGAGAGGGCGTATCTATTTTTACACCATTATACAACGGCATTTGGAAAGTCCGTCAAAATGCCAGTACTTATACCGGGCAGCGAGTTTCTGCGGTGGTGGCGGACCGGGTAGGTCCTGCTCAGGTTATGCCCGGATGGCGCAGCGCGGATAGCATCGCTTGTACAGGGATCGGCGCTTTGCGCCGATGATTATGTGTGGAGCAAGAAAGAGGGAGGGCCCAGGACCGCACCCTTTGCGGCGGGCCCTTTTTCTTTGCCCGGGGATAGGCACAAGGCCGAGCGCAGCGAGGCCCTACGCCCCCGTTCTCCACCTTCCCTCGGTTCCACCCACCCTGCCTGAGCCGGGTTTTTCTGCCCGATCTGGTCATACTACGGAGGCGCTCGCATACCCCAACCCCCCACCCTCCTGCCGGCCTGCACTTCTGCGGGGGCAGCCCGCCCTCCCTCCTGTGCCGCTCTTCGGGAGGTGATCTCCCCGCGCATGGCCTTTGTCGGTACGCAAAGGCAGGGCCGCTCCCCCCCTGTTGCGCCTGTTCCTGCGCCTGCTGTGGCCAAACACCCGGGTTGCCCCCCGATCATAGGCCTGGCCGCCCGTCCCGGCCGCTCTGCCGCCGTCCCAGCCGTCCCCGTGGCGGGGCTCTCATCCCCCTTGCGCCCTCCCGGCGCGGGTCCGGCACCACCTTGTGCGTTTTCCCGGTTGATCCGGGGTAGTGAGTCGGGGCACGGCCACGATCTGCAGTCGGTGCGATGCTGCTGCCACCGCCGTGTCACAAGCCCGGTGGTTGATTGCGCCGGTGGCGCAGCTAGCTGCGCCACCGGCGCGCGTACCTGCTTGTGCCGGTGGCGCAGCCTGGCTTGTGCCGGTGGCGCAGCCTGGCATCTCTGCGGGCTAACCGCGTATTGCTGCCGGAAATGCCTCCCAGGAGGCGCCGAGCTGTTGCGTGTTTCAGATTCGCGCTCCTGAACAACCAAGAACCGGGGCCTTTGGTGACCAAAAGTAGAGTTTTCGGCCGCCCCCAGGCCATTGTCCTTGGCTGCTCGGGACTTGGGCCTGAACGCACGACAGCATGGCGGCTCCAGATCGGCGATTTGGTCTACAACATCGCCCCTAGCGTGGCCCTTTTCGACAGCATGTTTGTTCGGGGCCAACCGGCTCGCGGTACGCGAGCGGTTCGGCTGCGACCTGCCGCGGTGGGAGGGTTGGACGCTGACCCCGCCGCTACGCTCGCCGAGATCGGGGGCCTAAGCCCGCGCCGAGTGACTTTTCCCTTTCCGCGGCAGCAAGACTTGACGCGCCCGGCTCACCCCGGTATAATTGACGAAACTATCTTGTACCCTGGTTATCAAGTTACCTGGTTTTCAACTCGCAAAGGGAAAAAGGATGGAGATGCACCAGCACTTCGGGATGTCCGCGAACGCCTTCTCGGCCACCCCGGACCCCCGATTCGCGTTCGAAACCAAAGAGCACCGGCTGGCGCTGCTGAAGATCGTCTTCAGCGTCGACGAGAAGATGGGCCTGTTCCTGCTGCAGGGCGACGCGGGCATGGGCAAGACCACGCTGTCGCGGTTCCTCTTAAAGGGCTGGGCCGAGCAGCCCGAGAAGTACGCGGTCGCCCACATTACCGACCCGAGCATGCGTACGCAGGCCGGCTTTCTGCGCGCCGTTCTGGAAACCTTTGGCCTGCCGCCCGCGCGCAACCTGGGCATCCTGAAGGAGACCCTGCTTTCTTTCCTGAACGAGACCCACCGCGCCGGCAAGACCGCCGTCCTGATCGTGGACGAGGCGCAGACCATGGCGCTGCCCAACCTCGACCTGCTGCACCTCCTGTCGAACCACGCCACGGCCACCGAGCAGCTGCTGCAGGTGGTGCTGCTGGGCCAAACCAATTTCGCCAAGAAGCTGGAGCAGAAGCCGGCGCTCCGGTCCCGGATCACCGGCGGTGCCTACCTAAACCCGCTGACGCTGGGCGACTCGATCGACATGCTCCGCCACCGGGTCTCGGTGGTGGGCGGTGACTTCGACCGGATCTTCCCTCCCCTGACCCACGTCGGCCTGTACAAAGCCAGCCGCGGCGTCCCGCGCGACCTGTGTGTGCTGTGCCGGGCCGCGATGATCAACGCCTGGGGCCGTGGCCTGCCCGCCGTAGACGACGCGGCGATCGAGGCGGCGCTGGGAGACATGGCCTTCAAGGAGTGGCCGTCCAAATGAACAAGCAACCTACCAAGGGCCTGTCCTTCCCCAAGAGCGCCGGGTCCGAGCTGCGCGAAATGCTGCTCCAGCAGATGGAGGAGCCGGCGGGACAACCACCCACCGGTCCGCCGGATCGGACGGATGCCGAAAACTCTCCCGCAACCCAGCTCGATGAAGAAATGAAGAAACCTTCAAATGAAGGAAGGCATGTTCCTTCAAACGATGCATCGTTTGAAGGCTCGCCTGATGCTTCAAACGGGCAAATACCTACACGAGGGAACGGGGACACGGGTGAAGGGTGGATCGAGGCGGTGCGGGAGCGCGCGAAGGCACGCTCGGGTAAGGAGCCGCTCACGCGCCTGAACGTGGATGTCCCCGAGCGGGTGCATAAGCGCCTGCGCTTGCACTGCCTGCTGCACGAGACAACGATCCGCGATGAAGTCTGCGCGATCCTGGAAGCCTACCTGGACGCGCAAGGGAGGAAGGAGTAAAGGAGGGGCTGCCGAAAGGCGGCCCCTCCCGCTTTGAAGGAGTGAGTGAAGGAACGCCCCAATGAAGGAAAGGTTGAAGGGATGAAGACTTCTTCAAATGAAGGCACGGGGCGCGGGCGGAACGGCGATCGCCTCCAGTTCCGCTCCCCGATCGATGCCGCCGGCTTTACCCAGGCCAGCAACCTGGTGCTGCTCGACCCCGCGCTTTCCGACGGCGCGAAGGTGACCTACTTCGTGCTGCGCATGCACGCCTGGCAGGATCTTAGCTGCTACCCGGGCCAGGACAAGCTGGCGGCGGAGCGCAAACTCACCCCCCGCTCGGTCCGCGCGCACCTGGCGGAGCTGGGGGAGCGGGGCCTGATCACCACCGAGCAGCGCGGCCTGCGCCAAACCAACATCTACTGGATCGAGGACCTTTGCGCCGTCTACGGCGCCGCCGCTGCTGACCGGAAGAATTCTTCCGGTCCGGACCGGAAGTTTTTTTCCGGTCCTATAAGAACGTTGTCTGAAGAAGACGCAGTTATATTTGAAAAAGACTCAGGAACGTTGAACGTTAAGGGCGAGCTGGATTTGATGAAAGCGACACTGGAGCCGATCCAGAGGGTCGTGGCCCTCACCGGGGATACGCACAGCGTCCGCCGCTTCGAGCAGCTGTGGGAGGTGGCGGTCCAGGCCGGCTGGGGCAGCGCCTGGGACGAGGCGCTGCGCAGCCTGAGGAAGCGGATGGCCAATGACGCGTTACCTTCCCTGGAAAAGCCGGGCGCCTACTTCTGCGCAGCGCTGTGCGAGATCCTGAGAAAGCGCGGCGTGGCGGTGCCCGTTGGCACGGCCCAAGAGCGCGAGGACGTCCGCGCCCAGATCGCGGCTAGCCTAACGGGGGAAGACGGCGGGAGGACGACCCGTGGGACAGCCTGAATGCATTCGAACAGAAAGCGCTGTAGGTGTTCGCCATTTTCCTGCGCGTGGACGGAGGAGCTAGAGAGATTAAGGGCGGTGGCGAAGGGAGAAGCATGGGCAACACGGAAGTTATTGCGCGTGTCTTACGTCTAGTGTATCTTGGGTGTGAAGGCGAAAGAGTCGCGTATGTATGAACTACCGGGGCGCTTCGGAAGGCATCCAAGGGCCCTGAACGGCAGCCGCCATACGGCCTCGAACCCCTGGGCCGACTACTTGCCGCTCCGCGCGGCCGAACGGGCGCTCCTCTCCTGTGCCGCAAAGGGCGAAGCGTGTGACCTCCTCGCCCGCTGGCCCGACGATGAAGACGCCCGCGTCATTCGTCCGGCCCTATTGCGCGCCCTCTGCCTGCGCGCCGGGGCTGTCGACCCCAGGGGCATCACTCTCGTGGGAGCCGCATTCCGCGACCGCCTGGATCTGCGCGACACCGACCTCAGTTTTGGCCTAAAGTTTTCCCGTTGCGCGTTCGAGCGAGGCGTGGACGTGACGGCCGCGACGGTGCGCTATCTCGGCTTCTACGGCTGTACGATCCGCGAGACGTTCAACGCATCGTACCTAACCACCGAGTACAGCCTTGCCCTCACTAACGCCTCAGATGGCGACCAGAGATCTTTCGTCGCGGCCGGCTCGGTGTACCTCAACGGCGCCAAGGTCGGCGGCCAGCTCGCCTGCAACGGCGCCAAGTTCCAGCACCAGGGAGAGAGGTGCTTCTTTGCCCAGGGCATCGAGACCGGGCAGAGCCTCTTGCTGCGCGGCGTCGAGGCGGCCGGCCCGGTGGACCTCGCCGGCGCCAAGGTCGGCGGCCAGCTCGACTGCAACGGCGCCAAGTTCCAGCACCCAGGCGAGAAGTGCTTCTTTGCCCAAAGCATCGAGACCGGGCAGAGCCTCTTGCTGCGCGGCGTCGAGGCGGCCGGCCCGGTGGACCTCGCCGGCGCCAAGGTCGGCGGGGTCCTCGACTGCGAGGGCGCCAAGTTCCGATTTGCGGGCGGGGCCTGTCTCAGCTTGTACGGCGCTGATGTCACGGGCGACGTTCACCTGACGAAGGATTTCGAAGCCGCCGGGGTCGTATATTTGTCCGGCGCGGATCTGCGCGGCAGTCTTTACTGCAACGGCGGTTCCTTCTGGGGCAAAGGGTACGCAATCGACCTAGAGCAGGCGAACGTCGCGGAGCGGTTCCTGTGGCATCCCAAGGAGGACATTGACTGGTCGGTTGAACTCACCAACGCCCGTGTCGGCGTGCTGGATGACCGGCACGCCCTTAAACCGCCTCGTTCCTGGGGGGAGCGCGCCCGGCACTGGAGGGAAGACCGGCTCGTCGAGTTCGGCTGCGGCTTATACCGCCTCAAAGATGGGCGCAAGCAAGGTTACCTCTTAGAAGGTTTCACCTATGAACGCCTGGGCCGCGACATGCCCAAGCACGGCAGCGAGATCGTCCGCTGGCTCCTGCTCTCCGACCAAGGCGAGTACCACCCCCAGCCCTATGAGCAGATGGCCAGGGTCCTGCGCGAAGGCGGCAACGACGCCGAAGCCCGCGAAGTCGCCATCGCCAAGCGCATCCAGCGCCGCCGCTCCTATGGCGGGTTCTTCCTGTGGCGCTGGCTGCGTCAGTCCCTGGAGTTCTGGCTGCTGGACATCCCGATCCGCTACGGCTACCGCCCGTGGGTGGCGCTCGTGTTCGCCGTCGCCATCTGGGGGATCGCCGCCGCCCAGCTCGATCGCGCCTATCGGGAGAACGTGATGGTCCCGGCCAGCCATGACATCCTGCCGGGCGTCGTGCAGGGCCGTGACGGGGCGCTCATCGCGCCGCGACTGGAGGAACGCAAGGACCAGTGGCGCCAGCAGGTGGCAGCACTCCCGAAGGGGACCAAGCGCCCCCCTGCGCCCGATTGGGAAGCGCAGGAGAGGGACATCGCCCAGGCGGTGACCGCGACGCCGGAGCGGGAGAAGCCGCCTCTGAAGGACTTCGTCTCGCCGGGCTACCCGCACTTCAACCCCGCCATCTATGCCCTGGACGAGTTCCTGCCCATCATCGAGTTGCACCAGGTCGAGTACTGGATACCCGACCGCTCTCGCCCCGGCGGCGGCTGGTACTGGGGCCTGCTGTGGTTGGTGTGCATCAGCGGCTGGTATCTGTCCACCCTCTTTGTCAGCGCCTTCACCGGCCTCATCAAGACGGACTGACTGAGGCCTTGCGCCTCCGGTCCCTCCCCCGCTGCTCGCGCCGCGCTGTGGCGGGGAAGGTCGACCGCCGGCCGACCCCATGGATTCGCACCCCCAGTTTGCCTTCATCAGGGCCAGGCTCGGCGGCTGTTCGATGGTCGATCGGCCACTCGTCCCAATAGCCAATGAGCGGCTCACGGGGTCCTGGTACGCACCTGGCAGCACGCTCGCAAGAGAAGACGGTTTCAGCACGCTCTGCGCGAATTTGCCGTTCCGCCGCCAGAAGTAGCATCCGGATTATGAAGTGCTTGCACTCGATACAGGCCCCGAACAAACATAGCTGTCCGAAAGGGCCACGAGGCGGAGGCGAAACAGCCACTTTGCCAGGGCACAAGGCCGCATGTAAATATTCCCTGGCCGAAAATCCCCTTCCAAAATCGGTAATGTTTGCCTCTCTTCCGCGATTGGCCGAAGTCCGCAATGCTTGCTCGGCAAAAAGGTAGAGTTTTCGGCCACCCGAAGGCTGTTATCCTTGGTTGTTCCGGACCTGGGACTGAACGCGCGGCAGCATAGCGGCCTGAAATTGGCGATTTGGTCTATAACATCGCCCTTGTCGTGGCCCTTTCCGACAGCCATGTTTGTTCGGGGCCTAGCAGGTCGCCCCTCTCGTTGCTGATGACGATCAAGTACTCTGTGCCGTGCAGGTGCCTTCCTCCAACATAGACCGGTAATCCCCACAGCAGCATCGTCTGGGAACGGCAGCGATTGGCACGCGCAAACCACTGCCACGCCTTTCGCTCCTGCCCCTTCGGGTCCGACAGGTACTCGCCCGCTTTGACGCGGATGCGAAAGGGGATCTGCTGCTCTAGGAGCCAGCCGATCCACTCCCTTCCGATGAACTCCCGGTCCGCCGTCAGAAAGCGCAGGCGCTCCCTGCCGAACTGCTTGACGAACCGGGACAGCAACTCGATCCGCTCGGCCGTATCACTAGAGCCGCACTGGGGCATCACCGTCCAGAGAAGCGGCACGGAACACCCATGGGTGACGACGGCCAATACCAGCAGGTTAACCGTGGTATCTCCGCGTTTCCATTCCGTACGATCTATCGCCAGGATCCACTTGGTTCGCGGCAGCAGGACGGCGACCAGCATGGGTCCATGCCTCGGGCGACATGCCCGCATGATCCAGGCAGCGGCGCATCTGCTGGCGATTGGCTTCCGTTTCTGCTCTCCGGGCATGAGTTGTGCCACGTGATGCAGGCTGATCTTGCGCCCCGCGAGCAGCGCCACCAGGGCGCGGGCGAAGAACTCGGCGAACGGCAGGTCCAGATGGTGCAGCTTTTGTGTCAGCGTTTCGGTAGAATAGTCTGGGGTCATTGCTGAGGCTTTCACGTTTTGTGATGCTTCACGATAGCCTCAGGGAATGGCCTTTCTGCCAGTTAATGTCCGCCTGTTAGAATAACTCTATGACTGCTTGCCGTCCGTACAGTTGTTGAGACCTTCGACCTGGCTCGTCTGACCAGAACCCTTGTCGCAGGGATGGTGCTGCCCTGCCGCAAAGAAACGGCATAGGCGCCCAAGTAATCGCTGTAGACGGGCTTGTCCCGGTAATCTTCCAGGCACGTCCGACCAGACCAGATTGAGCATCGCATCCGTACGATCACCGATGACGAAGCCGACCACTTGCCGCACCTGACGAGACACCGCCGTCCACAGCCACAGGCTGGGAGACACCCGGATGCATAGCTCGTCTATCTCGATAGCGTCGCCCTGCGGTGCGGGCACACTCGTGATGCCGTGCTGCTGGAACTTGGCTTCTATGCGGGCGGCGTTTTTGCGCACCGCCCGGATGGTCTGCCGGCCCACCTGGAGCGTGCGGGCGATGCCACGTTGGGAAGTGCGCTCCCGCAGCGCCCGGCAGATCTGCTGCTCCTTCTCGGCGTGAGAACGCGCGGCTCTTGGGGTTGAGCGTAAAGGTCTTGCCGCAGCCGTGACAGCGGCAGCGTGCGGTGCCGAGCGGTTGGTTCCGAACTTGATAACGTCTTGTATGTTATGTTTGTCGTGCCGGCGACGCCGAGACCCGCTTTGGGCCCGAAAGAGCCCGCCGGTGAGACAAGAGCGCCCGGCACGACATCTCTTGCCCTGCAAAGGTCGGACATATCCAAAGCCTACCTGCTAAAGGAAGAGCTTGCATCACAAGGCTGGCTACCGGGCAAGAACCATCCACCATTCTTGAGGAGGCACTATGTTCCTGGGCATCGATGTTTCCAAAACTACGCTGGATGTCGCCCTGATCAAGGACGAGCGCAAGCCGCGCCACAAGGTCTTCGCCAACACGGCCGCCGGTCACCAGCAGATCCTTGCTGGCTCAGCGACAATGGCGCGGCACAACCGGTCCATGCTTGCCTGGAGGCGACCGGGACCACAGCGAGGCCGCCGCCCTGGCGCTTCACGAGGCGGGCCACACGGTCAGCATGGTCAACCCCGCCCAGGTGTACCACTTCGCCCAGACTACCCTCTCACGCACCAAGACCGACAAGGTAGATGCCAAACCATGGCCCGGTTCTGCCAGATGTACCGGCCGCCCGTTTGGACACCTCCCGTACCGCAGATCCGCACGCTCCAAGCGCTGGTGCGCCGGCTCGACGCTGCCTGCTGGAAATGCAGACGACCGAGAAGAATCGCTTAGCGGCAGGACCCGCCAGTGGCGAAGAGTGAGCACTTCCCTTGAGACGGTGCTCGCTTTCCTGGAGGCTGAGATTGCCGCTATCCAGGGGCAGATCTACGAGCACATCGACAGCCACCCGGACCTGAAGGGCAAGCGCGATCTGCTGACCAGCATCCCCGGCATTGCCCACACCAGCGCGGCGGCCCTTTGGCCGAACTCGGTGATGTTGCGCGTTCACCGCGTCCCGGCAAGTCGCCGCCTTCGCCGGGCTCGCGCCCAAGATCCGTCGAGCGGGCAGTTCCGTGCGGGGCCGTAGTGTTCTGTCCAAGCGCGGCTCGCCGCGTCTGCGCCACAGCCTGTACTTTCCCGCGATGACGGCGCTGCGCTTCAACCCGCTCGTCAAGGCGTTGGGCGAACGGCTCAAAGCGAAAGGTAAGGCCAAAATGCTGATCCTGGGTGCGGCCATGCGCAAGCTGTTGGTGATCGCCTACGGCGTGTTGAAGTCAGGCAAGCCCTTCGACCCGAACTTGCCACGAAAACCGCACCGGCCACTTGACAAGCAACACAGTATCTTTACGGTTGCCGCAGTGCGGGCAGGAGAGAGTGACCATACCCGAACTATCAGCACAACGCGCCCAAATCCATAGCCGTTAACCTACACAGAGTAAAAGTGTCGTACACTGGAGAGCATGATCCTCCGCTATGCTGAACTGAGCCGCCACCGGCAGTTCTTCCTTTCCATGACCGGCCTGCGCCTGCCCGAGTTTGAGGACCTGCTCAATGATGTCCTGCCCTACATAGTGCCCAGGAACACAGGCGCCTTTCCCGCCCTACCTGCAAGCGCGCCCTCGGTGCTGGGCATCCCTTCGCCCTTGATGCGCGCGACCAGATCCGTTTCGTGGTCTGGCTGCGCCGATACCCGACCCAGCAAGTGCTGGGCTACCTGTTCGGCGTCAGCGACCCACGGCGCCGCGCATCGTCAGCCGCGTGCCGCTTCTGGAGTCCTCCGGTCGTGACACCATGAATGCTCTGATCCAGGTAAGAGGCGCGGCGCTGGCCTGGCCGATCTGCTTAAGGACACGCCGGAGTTGGCCGTGATCATTGGACAGTTGAACAACGGGCAGCGGCCCAAGAAGGCGAGCACAAGGACCGAGCCGGACAGCGGCACCGATGCCACGCAGGAGCCGCAGCCAGGCAAAGACCGCTTCTACAGCGGTAAGAAGAAGCAGCATACGCTCAAGAGCCAGTGGCGGTGGACGAGCAAGCGGCAAGTTCGTCGATGTCGCCGATAGCGCGCCGGGTCCGAGCGCTGACGTGACGCTGTTGGCGAAGTCGGCCGATGGGGCGGCTGCCCGTGGACGTGGGCGCCATCGGGGATCTGGCCTACCAGGGCATGGCGTCCTGCACCGGCAAGGTTTGGTGGGGGCCACGCCGCGCAAGAAGCCGCGGCACGGCGCGCCTGCCGATGGATGTCTCTACAACCGGGCGTTTAGCCGCCGCCGGATCGTGGTGGAGAACAGCATCGCTCGCCTGCGGCGCTACCAATGTTTGCGGCGACGGGCATCACCGTCAGCACCACACGGCGCGTGTGTGGTGGCCGTGGCGGGCCTCGTGAACGGGCAGATCGATCAGCGTTCCGGGAGGCTGCGTATGCCAAGCAAAGCGAGCATGGTCAGAACACCAGAACGAGTCAAATCAGTAGGCAGCGTGCCACTGTCTAATTGTGAAGATTAACCAGTGACTCGCCCGTGTTAAAGGCAGTCTCCAGCAGAGTCTGAATTTCGGGACGTCGGTGAACACGTTTACCCGCGCCGATGAACCTGGCGCAGGAGAAGCCAGTTCGATGAACGTCTGGCACCGCTTATGTCTGGATACGCTTGACCATCAAGACCCCGGACAGTGCTCCACAAACTCGTTGTATCCCGTCGATCCCGGGCCGTTGTTCCGGAGGAAAACTCCCGTGACGAAGGACCGGACGATCGGTTGATCGCGAGGAGTGGCGCGGGAACCGCACCGTCGCCCTGGGACCAGATTGCTGCGTGTAGCCCTTCTTCCTTCTGAACCAGACCAGATACTCGATTAGAGTGATGCGGGGGGCGGACGTCCATAGACCCGAAGTCGATCGCCCTGACCTCTTTTATGAATTCTCGTATTGTGCGGGTTCGCTCAGGAACAGGAATGCTCGAAATCCTCCGGGATGGTGGCACCGTGGCTGTCATATAGCGCATGAAGCGCACCGTTCCGTCAGGCAATAGCACGAAGTCGTCATAGAGTGTGGTGAACTGACCGCCGCGACCATAAGGATGCCCTTTTCGGAATACCGGGATCGCCGACCCGGAAAATGCGCTGGTCTGAACTTGGCGTTTTGAGACATCTTGAATCTCCGTTTCTTAACAAGCCCACAGAGCGCCTGCGGCGCCCGTCGTCTCCATGTTCGGATGTATTTTCGATTCGACACCCCGCGAGAGATCCGCTCTCACAGGTGCTCTTGCCAGACCGATGATTACCTTGCGCCACCCAGTATAGCCTGTATACGCCAGTATCCGCCCGGAACGATCAGAGAAATGCGATCGTCGGTTTGCGCATAACGCACAGACGGGAGCGACGCACCCTTCGCTTCGCCTCCCGCTCGTCAAAGGCGGGCAACGATGATTGAGTGTGCATGGATGAACCATAAAGAGAGAGTACCTCGCTCGGGGGGACAACTCGGCAATCACTCAGGCGCGGCCTCCGTTACGTCCTGCTGGAAACTGACTATCAATCGCCCTGGTATAGGAATGGGACTACGGACCATCCTCCCGCAGAGCGCTCCACCACGCATCGGCCTCGTCTCGGGGTCTGCCGCGCGACCGAGACGGGGGACGGCATTCCACACGCGCGACCGGGACCGGGACAATGACGGCTGCGCTGCTCGCGGCGCAACCGTTGCTACCCTGGACGGCAACCCGGCCGGTCAATCCTCATCCCTTAGATCGCCTGGATGCGAACATGACGCAGCGAACGGCGTAACTGGGGTTGGGATAGACTTGGAGGCCAATAAAGCTCGGCGCCCCCGGCGCCGACGGCAGGCCTCGGCCGGGTAGGTCGCGGTGTTGTCGAACACGCAGACCTGCACCCCATTTAGAAACACCGTGCAGATCTGGTTTTCCACGCGGATCTCGTAATCATTCCACCGGCTGGCCGACCGGACGCGCCGCTCGCTGGGTCAATACCTCGTTGTCCGAGCGGCCGTCGCCGCGATAGATGGCGCCGGTCCGGTGGATGTTCAGGCCGTCGGGGCGCCCAGCGTTCATCGATCTGTACCTCAAAGCCGAAGTCAATGCCCACGTAGGCAGTGTTATTGTAGTTCTGCGAGTCTGGATTCGGAAAGCGAATGAACACCCCGGAGTTTGACTCCTGCGTCAGGCGCAGCCATTGCAGCTGCAAGATAAAGTTCGGCGGCGTCGGCGTGGTGCACCAGAAAGGCCCAGATCGTTGCCACCGACCGTCTCCAGCGTGCCGTCGATCACCCGCATGCGGCCGATTATCGCGCCCAGGCGGCTGATTGCGGATGGTCGACATCCGCCACTGGGTGGTGCTGTGTATTATTGTCAGGGGGAACCAGACGGCCGCGGGCCCCCACAGGGCGGGCCACGACCGGGCCGATGAGCTCGCCGTAGCCGCGAAGAGGGAGGCCGAGGGCGCCTGATCTGCCCCCGGCG
>JAUJNC010000358.1 GCA_030446525.1 Armatimonadaceae bacterium | reverse complement strand
GTGTGCGGCTTGAGCTGCTCGTGCAGCGCCTTCATCTTGGGCGACGCCAACAGCTCCGACGGGTTCAGCGGCAGCGGCCCCGAGGGCAGCAGCAGCAGGTTGTCGATCTCGGTGGCCTTGAGCGCCTCCTCGATCTCGCACTCGTCGTTCAAGAGCGTCGTCAGGCCGATGTCGTTCTTGACCTTGAAGACGTCGTGCAGCTTGGGCCGCCGCAGGTCGGCGTCCACCAGGATCACGCGCTTGCCGGCCTGGGCCATCGCGATGGCCAGGTTGCAGGCCGTGGTCGTCGCCCCCTGACCGGGCTTGCCCGTCAGCAGCATCAGCGACTTGAACGGGTGCTCCTCGGCGGTGAAGAGGAGGTCGGTGCGCAGCAGGCGGTAGGCCTCGGCCGCCGGGGACAGCGGGTCCAGATAGGTGATGCGCGGCGCGCGGTTCGGGTCCGGCAGCTGCGCCGGGATCACGCCGGCGACCGGCAGGCCCAGCAGCTTTTCCGCGTCCTCCGTGGAGCGCACGGAGTTGTCGAGGGCGTCCATCGCCACCACCAGGGCGATCCCGAAGATCAGCGCCAGCACGGCGCCGTAGGCCATCAGTTGCCAGCGCGTGTCCCCGTCGCCGCCGACCCGCTTCCCGTTGGCCTGGCTGGTTATGGTGATTGTGCCCGCCGTGTCCTGGTTCACCGAGTTGATGTTGAACCCCGTGAGCGCCTTGTCGATCTGGTTCAGGTTGTCCTCGTAAAGCGTCACCTCGCGTTCCAGCTCCGCGAGCTGGGCCTGCGCGGCCGGCAGCCGCGCCACCTTCGCCCGCTCCGCGGCAAGTTGTTGCCCCACCGCCGCCAGCTTCGCCTGCGCGTCGTTCAGCCGGACCTGCGCGGCACCGAGCTGCGCCTCGTAGTTCTCCACCGCCGCGTTCGGCGCGCTGACCGTGAACGGGATACTCCGGACACGTTCTAATTCTCTGCGGGCGGCGTCCAGCCGGGCCTTCGCATCGTTATAGTCCGGGTGGTTCTCCAGCTTGTTCGCGGAAACGGTTCTAAAAACGACCTCCGCCTCGGACAGAGCCGCCTCACGACTCCTGACCAGAGGGTCTTCCGTGGAGGGGAGCGGCTTTGTCTTCACGATGGCCTGCTGCCGCAGCAACTCACGGGTCGTGTTGATGGTGGCCTTCGCCGCCTCGATCTCTGCCTGCAGAAGGTTACGCGCGTCCTCGTACTTGACGACGTTGCTGACCGCCGCGCTCTGTTTCGGGTTGAGCGGGACCACATCACCGCGCCTCTGGTAGGCGACCAGCTCCTTGCGCGCCTTCTGCCACTGGCCCCTCGCCAGATCCCTTTGTTGCTCCAGGACGTTGCGCTGGACCTGGATCTGGTTGCGGCTCTGGGCCGTGTAGAAGTCGATGAACGCGACACAGGCCAGGTTGGCGTACAGCTCGGCGGCGGCTTCCCGCTCGTGGTACGCCTGAACCCGGATCAGGTTGGCGATGTCCGGTTCCTTCTCCGTCGCCAGCGGGCCGGACACCGGCCCGAACTTGACACGCCCCTGCATGTCGGTGGCGATATCATCCTCCGGCCAGTTCAGCCCCGCCGCCCCCCAGGCGCCGCGCGCATCCCGCGCCTTGGCCAGGTTCTCGGCGTAGAGCTTGCGCGACTCCGTGATCGATTTCCGGACCAGCTCCTCCGTCGCCGCCTCGCCCAGGCCCCTCTCGCTGGCGACGCGCAGCGCCTCCTTGCGGACGAGGGCGTCCCGCTGGCCGAAGATGCCGTTCTCTTCCAGGATCCTCTGGACTTTGCTGGCGCGCTCGTCCTCGCCGAGCTTGAGCAGGCGGGCCGCCTCCCGGTGCAGGTCGTAGCTGGTGCGCGGGAGCATGATCAGGTCGGTGATCGGCACGCCGCTATCCCGCACGCCGCCACTATCCCGCCCGCCGCCCGACGCCCCGACGTTCTGCGAGACGGCGCGCTCCAAAGGCTTGATCATGGCATCGGCCTGGTACAGCTTCTTTTGCGCCTGCAGCGTCGCCCCGATAAAGATGACGGCCGAGGCGATGAGCATGATGGCCGCGATGAGCCAACGCTTGGCGTACACCAAGCGGTAAATTCTCCAGAATTCCATGTACGATTTTCTCCTGCCGGGAAGCCACGCTCCCAAGGATGCCGCCGCGCGTGACGCGCTCTAAACGGCGGTGTGTAGGGTCGAGAACAACGGGATGAGCAGCCTGCGAACCGTTTCTCTCACCGTAAGAACAGAGGCGTCAGCGGGTGCGCTCGGCGCCCGGGCGCGGCACGCCGCCGGGCCCCGACCGCCGAGAAGGGAGCGTTTGCAGAACGACGCAAATCACCCGCAATTATACCCCGATTTTCGCGCGCGCGAAACCTCACTTCCCTTTGACGACGCGCAGGCGCAGTTCGCCCTCGCCCCCTGACTCGCCGGCCAGCAGGGCCGGCGGCAGCGCCGCCGCCTCGATGCGGCGCGCGCCCGGCGCGGAAAGGACCACGGCGTGCGCGAGGGCGTTCTGCAGCTCGCGGATGTTGCCCGGCCAGGCGTGCCCCTGCAGGAGGCGCAGCGCTTCGGGGGAGATGCCCTCCGGGAAGGACCGCTCGTTCTCCTGGGCGTAGCTGGCCAAAAAGTGCTCCGCCAGCGGCCGGATGTCCCCCGCCCGCTCGCGCAGGGCGGGGAGCATCACCGGCACCACGTTGAGCCGGTAGTACAGGTCTGCACGAAACGTGCCTTCCTGCACGGCCTGCCACAGGTCCCGGTTGGTGGCCGCCACGACGCGCACGTCCACGCTGACCGTCTTCACCCCGCCGATCCGCACCACCTCGCGCTCCTGCAGCGCCCGCAACAGCTTGACCTGCGTGATGTGCGGGATGTCGCCGATCTCGTCCAGGAACAGCGTGCCGCCGTGGGCCAGCTCGA
>JAUJNC010000017.1 GCA_030446525.1 Armatimonadaceae bacterium | reverse complement strand
AGGGGCAAGACCGCCAGCCCGAACGCGGGCTGGCCGATGAGCGCGACGGCCGGCGCCCTGGGCGTCGCGCTGGAAAAGGTCGGGCACTACCGGCTGGGCGACGGGGGCAGGCCGCCCGTGGCCGAAGACATCGGCCGTGCCGTTGCGCTCGTTCATGTCGCCGTTTTGGTTGGCCTCGTGCTCGCGGCGGGCCTGGAGGGCATTCGGCATGTCCGCAGCGCCTAGCGCCCGGCTGGCCGGGCTGACCTCCTGCCCGCACGGCGGCGTTTCCGACGCCGAGCTGCGGTCGCTGGGGCTTGATCCGGCGGCGGTGGCGGACTTCAGCGCGAGCACCAATCCGTGTGGGCCGTCGCCCCGCGTGCGCGACGCGCTCGCCCGGGTGGCTCTCGACCGGTACCCCGACGACCAGGCCACCGAGTTCCGCCGGGCCGTGGCCCGGCAGATCGGTGTCCTGCCCGAGTCCGTCCTGGCCGGGAACGGCTCCGCGGAGCTGATCTGGCTGCTTTGCCTGGCCTACCTCGATCCCGGGGATACCGTCGTCGTCGTCGGCCCCACCTTCGGCGAGTACGAGCGGGCGGCGAAGATCGCCGGCGCGCGGGTGCTGTGCTGGCGCGCGGAGCCGGAGGCCGGCTTCCGGCCGGACGCGCGCGCCATCCGCGCGCTGATCGCCCGCGCGCGGCCCACGCTGACCTTCGTCTGCAATCCCCACAACCCGACGGGCGCGTATCTGGATCGGGACGAGATCGAGCAGCTCGTTGCGGCGAGCGCGCCCGGTCTGGTCGTGCTCGACGAGGCGTACGTCGGCTTCGTCGAGGCGCCCGCGCCGACCCTGGACCTCGTGGCGGGCGAGCGGGTCGTCGTCGTCCGCTCGATGACCAAGGACCACGCCCTGGCGGGTCTGCGGCTGGGTTACGCCGTCGCCTCGCCCGACGTCATCGCCGCCCTGCACAAGACGCGGCCGCCCTGGAGCGTGAGCGCGGCCGCCCAGGCGGCCGGACTGGCCGCCCTCGAGGATGCGGCGCACCTGGCCTGTTCGCGGGCCGAAGTGTGGGCGGCCCGGGCGTACCTCACCGGAGAGCTGGGCCGGCTCGGGCTGGCGGTGACGCCGCCCGCGGCGAATTTCCTGCTCGTCCACGTCGGCGACGGCGCCCTCTTCCGCGCCCGGCTGCTCCCGCGGGGATGCTGTGTCCGTGACTGCGCCTCGTTCGGCCTGCCCGCCCACGTGCGGATCGGCGTCCGGACCCGGCCCGAGTGCGAGCGGCTGGTCGTCGCCGTGAAAGAGGTTTTATCCTATGGCTGCTAAGGTGCTGATGGTGCAGGGCACCGCCTCGTCGGTCGGCAAGAGCCTGCTGGTGACGGCGCTTTGCCGCGTGTTTCGTCAGGACGGCTACCGGGTGGCGCCGTTCAAGGCCCAGAACATGTCCCTCAACTCCGCCGTCACGCCCGGCGGCCTCGAGATCGGGCGCGCGCAGGCGGTGCAGGCCGAGGCGGCCGGGATCGAAGCCACGGCGGACATGAACCCGGTCCTGCTCAAGCCCGAGGCCGAGTCCCGCTCCCAGGTGGTCGTCCTCGGGCGGCCGTCGGCGACCCTGGCGGCCCGCGATTACTACGCTCGAAAAGCCGCGTTGTGGGACGTGGTGGTCGGCGCGCTCGACCGGCTGCGCGCCGCCCATGACCTGATCGTCGTTGAGGGGGCCGGCAGCCCCGCCGAGGTCAACCTGCGGGCGACCGACATCAGCAACATGCGCGTGGCCCTGCACGCCGGCGCGCCGGTTCTGCTGGTGGGCGACATCGACTGCGGGGGCGTGTTCGCCGCCCTGGTCGGGACGCTCGCGCTTCTGGAGCCGGAGGAGCAGGCGCTCGTCCGGGGGCTGATCATCAACAAGTTCCGCGGCGATCGGGGCCTTCTGGAGCCCGGCCTGGAGTTCCTGGCGCGGCGCACCGGCAAGCCCGTCCTCGGCGTCCTCCCGTACCTTCGCCACCTCCGCATCGCCGCCGAGGACTCGGCCGCGCTGGGGCGGGAAACAGACACGGTTCCGGGCGGGCCGCTCGACGTCGCCGTCGTGCGCCTCCCCGGATCGCGAACTTCGACGATTTCGATCTGCTCGCCGCCGAACCTGCGGTGCGCCTGCGGTACGTGGACCGGGCCGAGGCGCTGGGGACGCCCGACATCGTCATCCTTCCGGGCAGCAAATCGACCGTCGCCGACCTCCTCTCTGCGCGAAACGGGCCTGGCCGATGGGGTCGTCGCCCGCGCCCGCGGCGGCACGCCGGTCCTGGGCATCTGCGGCGGCTACCAGATGCTGGGCGAGCGGCTCCGCGACCCGCTGGGCGTGGAGTCCCCGACCGCGGAAACGCCCGGTCTGGGGCTGCTCCCGGCCCGCACCACCTTCGTGCCCGAAAAGCGTACCCGGCGCGTGCGCGCACGGGCGGCGACCGGCAGGGGTTCGTGGGGGGGCTGCGGGGCGCGCCCGTGGACGGCTACGAGATCCACATGGGGGTCACCGAGGCGGACGGCCCGCCCCTGCTTTACCTCGCGGCCGCCGGCGAGGCGGAGCGGCCGGACGGCTGCCTCAGCCAGGGCGGGCTGGTCGCCGGGACGTACCTGCACGGCCTGTTCGAGCAGGCCGCGGCGCGGCAGGCCCTGATCCGCTGGCTGGGGGCGCGCAAGGGCCTGCATCTGGAGGCCGGGCAGGTGACTTCGCGGGAAGCGGAGTACGACCGGCTGGCCGACGCGCTGCGGACCGACCTCGACCTGGCCGCCGTGTACGACATGCTGGGCATGGCGAGGTGAAGCGATGGGGAAGGTAGTTGTCGTCACGGGCGGCGCACGCAGCGGGAAAAGCGCGTGGGCGGAATCGCTGGCCGGACAGTGCGGCGGGCAGGTCGTCTATGTCGCGACGGCGGAGGTCTGCGACGCGGAGATGGCCGCGCGCATCGCCCGCCACCGGGCAGGGCGGCCGGCGGACTGGGCCACGGTCGAGTCCCCGCGCAGCCTCGAAGCGGCGCTGGCCGCCGTCCCCCCCGTGTGCGACGCCGTGCTGGTGGATTGCCTGTCCGTCTGGGCGTCGAACCGGCTGCTGGCGCTGGGCGAGCCGGCGGGTGAGGCCTGGTGGGCGCAGGTCGCCGCTCTCGAGGTGACGCTGGCGGAAGAGTTGCGGGCGTTCGTCGCCGCGGCGCGGGGCGCGCCGTGGGACCTGGTGCTCGTGACCAACGAGGTCGGCTTCGGCGTCGTCCCGCCGACGCCGCTCGGCCGGGCGTTTCGCGACCTGCTGGGCCGGCTCAACCAGACCGCGGGCAAGGAGGCGGATGCCCTCTTCCTGGTTGTCGCCGGGCAGCCGGTCGACCTGAAGCGGCTCGCGGCAACGCCCCTGTCTTGATAGAATGCTGACTACCGAAAGAAGACAAACGAGATGTTTCACCCGCGCGCGGCGCGAGTAACGCGCCCTGACCGAAGTCAGAGCGTCGCATTCACATTGATCGAGCTGCTCGTCGTCATCGCGATCCTCTCGATCCTCGCCGCCATTTTGTTCCCCGCGTTCGCGCAGGCCCGGGAAAAGGCGCGGCAAGCCTCCTGTCTTTCCAATCTGAAGCAGATCGGTTCCGCCGCCGCGATGTACCTACAGGACTACGACGAGATGGTCCTGCCGATCTATACGATCAACGGCGCAAAGCTGCACTACTGGTACGGGGGCTGGGACGGGACGACGCTGAACGACACGGAGGGCCTGCTGTACCCGTACCTGAAGAACGCACGGATACGTGCCTGCCCTTCCTTCTCCAACACGGTGCGGGCCGAAGCGGGCGACATCGGGTACGGGTACAATCAGGAGTACCTTTCCCCGTTCTTTACGGACAGCGGCGGTAATTTGGTCCTGGTCAACGGTAAAGCCGACCCGCGCTCCGTTCGGCTCGCCGCGTTCCAAACGCCGAGCGAAACGGTGCAGATGGCGGATTCGGCGCGCCTGCTCCAGGGCAGGCTTGAGGCAGGCCGCTACCTGGCCCCTCCCTCCTCGAACTACCCGAACTTCCACGCGCGTCACAGCGGCGTGGGCAACGTCCTGTGGCTGGACGGCCATGTCAAGGCAATGAAGCCCGTTTACCGCACCGGAACCTTCGGCTACTCCTACAACGCCGAACACTTCCGGCGCGAGCAGCTCGGCGACATCGACAAGGACGGCGACCTGAGCAGTGATGAGCTGTTCAACCTGGAATAAGCGGGAAAACCAGCCGGAAAGGGTATAGATATCGAACATGAGAGCTCTGGAAATTGCCCCGCCTCGCACCCTGACGGACGCCCTGCTGCCGCGCAGCGCGGCGCAGGCGTGGCTGACCGATGTCTTGCTGATCCTGGTGTTCTCCGGCTTCGTCGCCGCCTGTGCGCAGGTCGCCATACCTCTGCCGTTCACGCCGGTTCCGATCACCGGGCAGACCTTCGCGGTTCTCTTCACGGGGGCGGTGCTGGGCAGCCGGCGCGGCGCGCTCGCCTTGCTGCTCTACCTGGCGGAGGGCGCCCTTGGCCTGCCGGTCTTCGCCGGCGGCGCGGCGGGGGTGGCACGTTTTCTGGGTCCGACGGGCGGATACCTGATCGCTTACCCGATTGCCGCGGGCCTGGTCGGCTGGCTTGCGGAGCGGGGATGGGACCGGCGCCCCTACGGGGCGGCGCTGGCAATGTTCTTGGGGAGCCAGGTGATCTTCGTGCTGGGCGTCCTCTGGCTGTCCCGGTTCGTCGGCGGCCTGTGGCCCGCCTTTCTGCAGGGGATGGTTCCCTTCCTGCCGGGTGACGTGGTCAAAGTCGCGCTCGCGGCCGTTCTCCTGCCCGGCGGCTGGGCGCTCGTGCGGCGCGTCCGTGGCGAGGGCGCAGCGGCGCGGCTGCCGGGGACCCGGAGGCGGGAGTCCCGTTAAGGCGGCTCGGCGTGTTCCTTCTTGTAGGCGATGACGACGACCTCCTCGCCGGTATCTTCCCGGAGCTCCTCTTCCAGGTGCTGGAGCTTCTCGACGTCTGCTTCCGGCAGCGCGGCGACCTGGTACTGCGGCGATGACGCCGCCCTCTCTTCGCCGAAACCCGGGGCCCGCTCCCGGTCACTCCCTTGCTCTTGCGACATCCTCACGCCTCCTTCCGGTGGGACAGCCTATGTTTATGGTATCTCCACCGCGGTGGTACAATAAACGCGGGCGAACCACGCCGAGAGGAGGAGTCCTGCCTTGCGAATCGTTTCCCTGCTCCCCAGCGCCACCGAGATCGTCTGCGCCCTCGGGCTCGGCGACCAGCTGGTGGGCGTCTCGCACGAATGTGACTACCCGCCGGATGTGGTTGCCGGGAAGCCGGTGCTGACGGCGAGCGCCGTCGAGCGCGCCCACCCCGACGGCACGCCCCTCTCGTCACGGGAGATCGACGAGCGGGTGCGCGCGCTCGTGGCGTCGGGCGAAAGCCTGTACACGCTGGATGCCGAGCGTTTGCGCGAGCTGCAGCCCGATCTGCTCCTCACCCAGGCGCTGTGCGCTGTCTGCGCCCCGTCTCACAAGATGGTGGTCGCGGCGGTGGAGGCGGTCAGCCCGTCCACCCGGGTGCTGAGTCTGGACCCGAACACCCTGGACGACGTGCTCGAAAACATCGGGCAGGTCGGCGCCGCGGCGGGCCGCGAGCAGGAGGCCGGGGCCCTGGTGGCGCTAATGCGGGAGCGTCTGGACCGGGTGCGCGAACGGGCGTCGTCGGCGCCGGAGCGTCCCCGGACGCTGCTGCTGGAGTGGGCGGACCCGCCCTTCTCCGCCGGGCACTGGATCCCGGAGCTGCTCGCGCTCGCGGGCGGCGCCGGCGCGCCCTGGGACGAGCCGGGCAAGCCCTCGCGCACGCTCATCTGGGACGAGATACGCGGCTGGGCGCCCGACGTTCTGGTGCTGCTGCCCTGCGGCTTCGACGCCGACCGCGCCATCGACGAGGCGTACGTGCTGCCGGACAGGGACGGGTGGTTCGACCTGCCCGCCGTGCGCGCCGGGGAGTGCTACGCCGCGGACGGCAACGCCTACTTCAACCGCCCCGGCCCGCGCCTCGCCGAGGCGGCGGAGATCCTGGCCACGGTCCTGCACCCGGAAACCTTCACCGAGATGCTGCCGCCGTACTCCGTGCGCCGCTTCCCGGGCGACCTGCTGGAGCCGGCGGCGTGAACGTCGTCAGGGGGACGGCACCGTTTCCCGTCTGCTCCGACTTGTTGTTTAGGGCGATCACCAGGCGGGAAAACCAACGCTGACGCGTTGCCGGCGGCAGCCGATGTCGACCGGTGCGGCCTCAACAATGACAGCATAGGGAGCAAAAGTGCCATGGCGCAAAAGAGCGGAAACAACGTGAAACCCCCGGTCAAGGGGGGAAAGGGCGGCGCTAAGGAAGGCGGGGCGCCCAAGGATACCAACCTGAACCCGGCCGAGCTGAACCAGTTCGAGAACACCGGGCCCGGCCGGCGCGTCGGGCAGCACGAGGGCACAGGCCGCCCCCCGCTGATGAAGAAGTGAGGCAGGCGACGTGCGGCGTTTGGAGAAGGTGACGGGACGCGGGTGAGGGGCCGAAGCCGGGGCGGCAAGGGGCTGCTGATCGGTGCGGCGGCCGCGGGTGCGGTCGCCGCCGCACGGGCCGTCGCCCGCGCGCGGCGGGATTATGATCTGCGCGGCAAGACGGTTCTCGTCACCGGCGGGTCACGCGGGCTGGGGCTGATCCTGGCGCGCCACGTTGGCGCGCCGGGGGCCGCCGTCGCCCTCTGCGCGCGGGATGAGGACGAATTGAGCGGGCGCGACAGGACCTGGCCGAACGGCACGGCGCGGATGTCTTCACCGCCGCGTGCGATGCCACCGACCGGGGCAGGTCGAGCGGACGGTCGCCGGCGTCCGCGAGCGGTTCGGGGCGATCGACGTGTTGATCAACAACGCGGGCACCATCCAGGTCGGCCCGATGGAGGTGATGACCGACGAGGACTACGAGGAGGCGATGCGGACGCACTTCTGGGCGCCGTATTTCGCGACCCAGGCCGTGCTGCCCGAGATGCGCGCGCGCCGGTCCGGACGCATCGTCAACATCTCGTCCATCGGCGGCAAGATCGCCATCCCGCACCTGCTGCCGTATAGCGCGAGCAAGTTCGCGCTCGTCGGCTTCTCCGAGGGGATGCGGGGAGCTGTTGAAGGACGGCGTCTACGTCACGACGGTCTGCCCGGAGCCGATCCGCACGGGCAGCCCGCGCAACGCCATGTTCAAGGGCCAGCACAAGAAGGAGTACGCCTGGTTTAGCATCAGCGACTCCTTGCCCGGCGTCTCGATGAGCGCGGACCGGGCGGCGGCGCAGATCATCGAGGCCCTGCGGCACGGCGACGCCGAGGCTGGTGACGTCGGTTCCGGCCAAGGTGATGGCGTTCCTGGGCTGTTCCCGGCGCCGCCGCCGACCTGATGGGGCTGTACAACCGGGTGCTGCCGCGGCCGGGCGGCATCGGCTGGGGCGTGCCGCCGGCCGTGACAGCCAATCCGCCCTCTCCCTCGCCGCTCACCGCGCTCACGGAGAAGGCGGCGCGCGCCAACAACGGATGGGCTGGGCTTACGATCGGCGCCGGGCCAGGAGCAGGTACACGTCGTCGCGGAGTGAGCCGCCGAAGGCGCGCGCCCCGTCCAGGACAGCCTGGCGATCCGGCGGAGCAGCGCAACGGCAGTGCCTGCCGTGCCAGCCGCGCCATCCCCGTGGCCGAGGAACTCGGCGCGCGCGGTGCGCCTCGGTGATCCCGTCGGTGGTGATCACGAGGGTGTCTTCCGCCTCAAGACAGGCCGTCCGGACCGGGTACGTGACGTCCGACGTGACGCCCAGCGGCAGGCCGCCGCGTCCAGCGCCTCCGTCTCGCCGCCGCGCAGGACCAGGGGCGGCTCCGCGCCGGCGCCAGCGGCCAGGATCTCGCCGGACTCGGTGTCCACAACGGCCAGGGCCACGGCGACAAAGGTCTGGGGGCGTTCGTCCGCCTTCTGGGCGTCGCAGAGGAAATCGTTCAGGCGGGACAGCGCCCAGCCCGGCTCCCGGTACTCGCTCAAAAAGGCGCGCGGCGCGAACTTGACCTCCATGGTGCGGGTCGCCGCCGCCAGGTTTTTGCCGGCCACGTCCCCCACGACGAGCGCCACCCTGCGCCCCCGAGCGCGAACGCGTCGAAGAAGTCGCCGCCGACCTGCGCTTCGTCCCAGGCGGCCTCGTACAGCGGTTCCACGTCCAGGCCGGGGAAGGCGTTTTCGGCGGTTTCAGGGCGAGAGCTGGAGGGTCTCGGCGATGCGGTGCTCCCGCTCATAGGCGGCGTTCAGCGCGCTGCCCCGCACGCTTCAGGCTCGGTCTGGTGCAGGACGACGTCGACGATCGCGCCCTCATCTCGGCCGCCGCCTCCACCTCACCACCGTTTCCAGGGCAGCGACGTCGAGCCGACCGTCTGCTTCCATAGCTCGAACGACTTGCGGGGCTGAGCCGCAGCCCGTCCTCGGCGACCTGGACGGCTTTCTCCGGCCGCCCCGCCCAATCTGCCGTCTGCATCACTTCGGGCCGGAACCAGCAGATGTAGTTTTTTTGACCCGCGACAGGGGATCGCCAGCAGCCCGCTGCCACGTGCGCGAAGCTCCGGCGCGCTCGTAGATGCCGGGCAGGAGTCGGTGTGGAACACCTCCTCGTGGCTGTGTCGCGCCAGCCAGGTTCGACCAGCCGGCGGACCTCCGGCTCGTCGGGGTCCGGCCCAGCAGAAAACACTGGCCGTCCGCGCACAGAGCGGCCCCCCCGCCTGGGCGAAGTCCAGCAGGTTCGGGTGGTAGTCGATCAGCCCCGGACGAAGTCCTCGGCGGTGGACATCGACGCGACGAAGCTCGCCTGCAGCGACTTGAGCGCCATCGGTACTCGTAATCCTCCGCCTCCTCCTTGGCCGCGACCTGCAGGGACACGACCTGCCCCAGAAGCTCGCAGGCGGCGCGGACGTCGTACGGGACATACCGGGCCGACTGGTGGTGGCAGGCGATGAGCCCCCAGAGCGCGCCTCCTTTGACGATGGCGATCGACATGGAGGCGGCCACGCCCATGTTTTTGAGGTACTCGATGTGGACGGGGGACACGCCCCGGAGGACCGCGTATGTCCTATCCAGGGGCCGGCCCGTGACGGGGTTCAGGGCCGGCTCGACAGGTACCGGGCGGGCGCTCACGTCGCCGATCAGGCGCAACGGGTTCCTCAGGTACAGTTCCCGCGCCTGCCGGGGGATGTCCGGGCGGGGGTAGTGCAGGCCGAGGTACGAGTCCAGGTCGTCCCGTTTATCTTCCGCGAGCACCGACCCGTTCCAGTGCTCGTCGAACCGGTAGACCATGACCCGGTCGAAGCCGGTTATCTGCCGCACCTGCCGCGCCGCGGTCTCGCAGAACTCCCGCAGGGTCCGCGAGCCCTGCAGCTTGGGGAGGACGGTCCGGAGCAGGTACTGCAGATCGGCGGCCCCCCGCTGCCTGGGCCGGGCCGGCTCCAGCTCAAGGACCAGTACGTTGTGCGCGCAGTGCGCGACGCCGTCGAAGACCGTGTCGCGCCCCTCGACCTGGAGTGTAAACAGGTGGAGCGGGGTGTTGCTCACCTTCTCGCATAGCAGCGAGTCTTTCAGGTACTCGATCTGCGCCGGCTCGAGCAGGGCGTCCAGGCCCCGCCCCCGGAGCTCGCCGGGCGATCGCCCCAGCACCTCGGCCGTGTTGCCGCTCAGCTGGACGATGCGCAGCTCCGGTTCCTTCAGGACGAGCAGCACACCGTGCGGCTGAACACGACCCGGTACATGGATCGGTTCTTTCTCGCAGTTGGTCGGATCAACCGGCTGTCCGGGCTGTGTTTGCGGCTCGTTCACTTTCTCCGATCCCTTCCTCAAGCCATCGGCCCAGTTTCAGGAACGTGTCACACGCGGAGCGGATGACCGTGTCCTGGATATCGGGGGCGGACGCGTGCGCGGTCACGAATCTGCCAAACGATTTCCACATCGCCCCAACGTCGCCGCCGTAACTGCGGAAAAAGGCGCACCCGTCCGCCTCGTGCAGACGGAGCTGCTTCTCGACATGGCGCGCGATGATCTGGCCGCCCAGCGTCGCCCCCTCAAGAACATACAAGCAACCCAGCGCCTGCGCGAAGCCGCCCAGGTCCGGCAGGTCGGCGCAAAGGGGCAGGTCGCCTAGACGCGCGTCGGTCATCCCGAGGGCCGCCAGGTCCCTGCGCAGCAGGCCGGCCTTTCCGAAGTCGAAGCCGAGCGGGCCCCACTCGCTCCGGGCGCCCAGTCCGCGTTCAGCCGGCAGATAAAAACCGTAAAAGTTTCTTGCTCTCCATTTTTCCGGGATGGGGTAGAGTCTCTGTAACTTTGCCGTGAGGAGACGTCTCATGCCCCGAGTCCGCCTGGTTTTGGAAGATGACAATGGCAACCCGCTTGCCGACACGCAGCAGGTCTACATCCTGGAAGCAGACTGCGACACCCTCAATCACATTGAAGCCGCCGTCGAGACCTTCAAGAATCGCGCACTGCCTCCGCTGGAGAAGGCACTTCTGAGCCAGGCACAAGAGCGTTACATAACGCAGCAGAAAAAAACAGTCACTGAGCCTCAACGGCAAAGAGTCCCTCCAAGTCCAGACCCTGCATGGAGCCTTCGGCTTCCAAAAGCAACGGGTCGTGCTTGCTGATGGAACCGACAGCGACTATCTGCAACACACAAACCAGCAGGCGGTGAGTGCCGGCCTGGAAGAGATGGGCCTCTACTACGTCAATCGCCTCAGTTTCCACGAGGTGGAAGCTCTGGTCGAGCGCGTCTGTGGAGTGCGCCTGGTCTGCGAGCAAACTCTGTGGAACTGGGCCCAGCGCAAGGTGGAAATCCTCGACGCCGGGTTGGCCGACCAGGTACGCGCCTGTCAGGAGTTGCCCGCTCCGACGGTGGCCGACAGGGTAGATATCTATGATGGCCAGGCCGAAGAGGTGTTGGTCTTGACCGATGCTATCGGGGTGAAGGCCCAGAAGCCCACCCGGGATAAGCCAGCAGAGGCGCGAACCACCAAGCAAGCCAAGCGTCACGATACCGATGTGCTCTTGCTGCAAAAGCCTGAAGGCGACTTTGTGTATCTGATGGGCAGCACCGATAAGCATGCTTCTCTGGTAGAGGTGGCACAAGCCACTGTGCGTCAGCAATGGGGACAACGCCAAACGCCGCTACCGGTGGTGGCCCTCACGGACGGAGCGCGCAAAATCCGGCTGGATTTGCTGGCTGTGTTCGGGCAGGGCGTGACGATCATTCTGGATTGGTATCATCTGCAGAGGCGGGTCTATCAGCACCTGTCGATGAGCGCGCACTCCAGGAGCGAGCGTGAAAGTTGGGAACAGACGGTGTTGGGTTTTCTGTGGCATGGCCAGGTAGAGGCGGCCTTATCCTTTCTCTGGAGTCTGTCTGCCCGCAATGGGCAGGCGTTGGCGGAATTGGTCGGGTATCTGGAGAAACACGCCTGCGAGATCATCGATTATGCGCGCCGTGCTGCCGCCGGTAAATCGCTTGGCTCCGGGCGTATGGAGAAAGCGGTTGAGCAGGTGATCGGGATGCGCCAGAAGAAGAAAGGGATGAGTTGGACCGAGCGAGGCAGCCAGACACTGGCGCAGTTGAAGATCGCTGAACTCAACGGGCAATGGGAACAGCTCTTTGCCGCATGAATATCAACAGGCGGGCTTCCCGCAAAAATGGAGAGCAAGAAAAAGACTCCCCCACATGCCGGGGTGTTATGCGGGGGCGAGAGCAAGCGGGGGAGGCGGCAGGAACGCGAAGTGCGTTCCCGCCGCCCGTTGCTAAGGGATGACGACCCGCTGATTGGCCGAGAACGTGCCGCCGCTGTAGCTGCCTTGCGCCCGCAGCGCCGTCTGAGTACCGGGCGTGACGTTGCCCGCAAAGGTCAGCGTCGCGGTTGCCGAACCGCCCGCCGGGATGTTGCCCAGGCTCTGTGACGCGCTGATGGCTTGCTGCTGCGCCAGCGTGGCGCCGGTGAGCTGGACCTGCGCGGCGGCCGCATCGCCGCGATTGTCCAGGCGCAACGTTAGCTCGATGCCGCCGTCCGTGCGCCGGCTGTCCGTTACGGTCAGGCGCAGGTTGGGAACGGCCGCGTACTTGATCGTGATATAGTCGATGCTGGTACCAGGTGCGCCATAAGAAAAGCCGGTCACGTACACGTTGCCCGTGCTGTCGAGGGCAAGGGCGCCGGTATAGTCATCGCGGCTTTCTGGCCCGTTGTAGCGAGACACCCACAGCTGATTGCCCTCCGCGTCGTACTTGATGGTGGCGCCATCACTCATTGTGCCGGGAAATCCGCCTGCAGATTCTCCCGTCACATACACGTTACCTAAAGCGTCTACCGCAAGGGCGCGGGCAGTATCGATATTGTTACCTGGTCCGTTATAGCGGGCGGCCCAGAGTTGATCGCCCTGGGCGTCGTACTTGACCGTCACGAAGTCAGCACTAATACCAAAACTCGCTCCAGAGCCCCCGGTGACGTACACATTGCCGGAACCGTCTAAGGCAATGGCATTGGCGAGAGCAAAGCTTGGCTCGCCGTAGCGCGCCACCCAGAGCTGATTGCCATTCGCGTCGTACTTGACCGTCGCGTAGTCATAACGAATGATCTCTCCCCTAAGCCTTTCGGTACCTCCCGTCACGTACACGTTGCCGGTTGCATCCACCGCCAGGGAACTCGCTGTATCCAGGGCGCTGTTCGGCCCGCTGTAATGGGCCACCCAAACCTCGTTGCCCTCCGCATCGTACTTGATTGTGGCATAGTCAGAGCCGGTGACAGACCCAACAAAAGACGTTCCCGTCACGTACACGTTGCCGGCGGCATTGAGGGCAATCTCCGAGGCACGATCGACGCGGTTGCCCGGCCCGTTGTAGCGCCGGAGCCAGATCTGGTTGCCCTCGGCGTCGTACTTGATCGTGGCGTAGTCGATGTCGGTGCCGGCTCCGGGAGAATCTCCCGTGATGTACACGTTACCAGAGCTATCTATCGCAAGGCCACGGGCGTTGTCGTCTCGGTTGCCCGGCCCGTTGTAGCGCCGGACCCACACTTCGTTGCCCTGCGCATCGTACTTAACGGTGGCGTAATCGAGATTGACGCTCGTACCTGGATCGGTGTCCAAAGAGCCGGTCACATAGACATTGCCTTGGCTGTCAACGGCAAGACGAACAGCAGAGATACCGCTGCGGGCGACCCACAACTCGTTCCCGCCCGCATCGTACTTGATCGTCGCGGTGGTTCCCGTCACATACACGTTGCCCGCGTCATCGACGGCGACGCGGCGAGCCCGATCATCACTGTTTCCCGGCCCGTTATAGCGAGTGACCCACGCCGTGGGTGGCTGGGCCAGGGCGGGACGGCCCAGACCCGTCGACAGGGCAGCACAGCCCGTCACAAAGAGAACGAGAAGCTGCTTGCTTCTTTTCACGGTTCCACTCCTTCGCACTTTCCCTGATGCAAAGCGTTGACATCCATCACGGACAGGGGGCGTGGCAGAAGATGCCGCGCCCCGCTTGCCCGCCGATTCCGGGGCCACACCCGCCAGTCGTCAGGAACTACGGCGGCGCCGCACCAGGCCCACGAGCGGCAGCGCGCCGCCCGCCAGCAGCGCCAGCGTGCCCGGCTCGGGGACCACGCGGACGCTGTAGGAGACGGTGCGCACCAGGGACTGGCTGCCCTGGGCAAACTCCAGGTTGTAGAAGCCGGTGATCGAGCCGGGCGTGGCCGCCTCGCTGATGCGGATGTCGAAGAGGGGCACGGTCCCACTGTTGAACGAGCTCCCCAGCGGCGAGGGGAATCCGAACGGGAAGCGGTCGCTGAGCGTGCCGGGGCCGGTCACCGAGCTGGAGCTGCCCACCAGATCCACATCCGGGAGCGTGTTGGTCACCTGGCCGGTGAAGGTGAGGGTCTGGCCGGGCAGCCCCACCAGCATGTCCGTTGCCAGGGTGAAGTTGAGCTGGGCGTGCGCCGCCTGCGGCGCGAGCAGCGCCAATGCGGCGGCCGCGGGCAGGAGCAGGTTCTTTGTCATCATGTTGTCGTGTTGTCGTGGTCCTTTCTTGGTTGTCCTTGCGCCGGGAAACAGAAATGCGAGCGGCGGTAAGGGGAAGAGGCTTGTGCATCCCGTCGCCCTTTGTTACGGGATAACGACCCGCTGATTGGCCGAGAAGGTGCCGCCGCCGTAACTGCCTTGCACCCGCACCACCGCTGTGTCACCCGGCGGGAAGGTGCCGGCGATGGTCAGCGCCACCGTTGCGGAGCCTGCCTGCCCGGATGGTATCCAGATTCTGCGGTAGGCTGCCGGCTTCCTGCTCTGCCAGCCTGGCGCTGGTAAGCTGCACCTGTGCGGCGTCGGCATCGCCCGTGTTGTCCAGGCGGAGCGTGAGTTGTATGCCGCCCTCGGTGCGCCGGCTGTCCGTCACCGTGAGGCGCAGGTTGGGAACGGCCGCGTACTTGATCGTCACGTGGTTGGCGTCCGCCAGGCTTCCCGGACCGGTCGCGGATTGCCCGGTCACATACACATTACTGCGCCGTCAAGGGCAAGCGCGCTGGCAGTATCGGCATAGCCTTGCCGGGCCCGTCGTAGCGGGCCAGCCAGCGCATTACCCTCCGGGCCGTACTTGATTGTGGTGTAGTCGAAGCTGGTGCCAGCGCCGACCGCGGATCCGGGTGACGTAGACGTTGCCCACGCTGTCGAGGGCCAGGGCGGCATAATCATCGGCGTTGCCCGGCCCGTTATAACGAGCCACCCACACCTGGTTCGCGCGCGTCGTACTTGATCGTCGCGTAATCCCTGGCGCGTGCCCGACCCTGTCGTGCCGCCGGAAGACTCCCCGGTCACATACACGTTGCCCGTGCCGTCCACGGCAAGATCCCGGGCGATGTTGTCCTGGTTGGCGGGACCCGTGTAGCGGGCGATCCACTGCCGGTTGCCCTCGGCATCGTACTTGATGGTGGCATAGGCGCTGCTCACGGGTGAGTTCGGCGTCGACCACGACTGCCCGGTCACGTACACGCTGCCGCCGTCACCGCCCAGGGCAAGGGCGGTGGCGGCATCGTTACCCAAACCCGACCCGTCGTATCGAGCCAGATCTGATTGCCGTCGGCGTCGTACTTGATCGTCATGTAGTCGTACGCGTCACCGGACTCGCCTACGAGCCGGCCGAAGGCTTGCCCGGTCACGTAGACGTTGCCCGCGGCGTCCACGGCAAGGGCGGTCGCGCTGTTCGGTGCGCCACTGCCGCTTGATGCGGCGAAGCGTGCCACCCAGACCTGGTTGCCGTCCGCGTCGTACTTGATCGTGGCGTAGTCGTTGAGCCTTCCAGACCCTGCCGATCTGCCCGTGACGTACACGTTGCCCGCAGCGTCCACGGCAAGAGCATGGGGGATATCTATAAAATTGGCGGGTCCATTGTAGCGCCACCCACAGCTCGTTGCCATCGGTGTCGTACTTGACGGTTGCATAGTCGTAGGTTGTGTCGTCCCCGAAGGAGTAGCCGGTCACGTACACGTTGCCGGCGTCGTCGACGGCAAGGGCCGTGGCAGTATCACCAAGCACCTGTGAACTGCTCGGCCCGTTGTAGCGGGCGAGCCATAGCCGATTGCCCTGCGCGTCGTACTTGACCGTCCCGTAGTCGGCGCCGGTGCCGGGCCCGGCAGAGCCCCGGTCACGTAGACGTTCCCCGCGCCGTCCACCGCGAGACGACGGGCGCCAGCGGAACCAACCGGCTCGCTGTAGCGGGCGACCCACGCCGTGGGCGGCTGTGCCCGCGCGGGAAGCCCCGGACTCATCGACAGGACGACGCAACCCATCACGAGAAGAGCGTGAAATTGCCTGCTCCTCTGCATATTACCTTCCACTCCTTCCGCACCCTTCCAGGTGCAAACCGTCCAGTCTCAGCACGGCGGCGCCCCGCACCGCCGGTGATCGGCACAGTGATTTGACTGCGCAGGGATACCCCGTGTTTCGGGGAGAGAAGACCAAACAGAAGAAAGGGCGCGGCATCTTCTGCCGCCCCCCATTTGCCCGTCAATATCCGGGGTTCACCGGGCAAGGCGTCAAAACCGCACCGCTCCCCGGGGCCTGTCGTTACGGTATCGCTACCCGCTGATTCGCCGAGAACGTGCTCTGCGACAGTCCGGTGGCTTGCCGCTGCGCCAGCGTGGCGCCGTTGATGATGGTGCCAGGTCCAATGCGGGAAAGTCCAGTCACGTACAGGTTGCCCGCGCTGTCGAGGGCAAGACTGCTTAAAGCGAGTCGGAGCGGTCTGACCCGGCGCATTCTTTAGCACACATCGATTCGATGGCGAAAAAGAAGCAAAGAACTCTGTCCGCGGACGCCGAAGGGAAGACGATGGCCGAACACCGGGAAACGATCACCTTGGAAGATAAGCCGTGCCTCCTGGAGATATTGGAGGGGCGCGACGTGAAGGCGCAGGTGATGCGCTGACCCGCCTCTGTCCGTGCCGCAGCCGCTGCTACGATAAGGAGGTGTGGCTCGCCGTGCTCCACGCCCACGAATGCGGCCTGGATGCCGAGGTGCGTGACCGGGCGCGCCACGCGATCGACACGCTGCGCGAGCACGCCCGCGCCGACCCGGACGCGCGGGAACTGCGCGCTGGCTGAGCGACCGGGACGGGACCGGACGGCTCCAGCGCCCGGCCGGCAACGGCCGGGTCACGTCGCGGGATGTGCCCCGCCTGTTGGAAATCCTGACGGTGACGACGCCGAGGCGCAGTGCGACGCCCTGCGCCACCTCTGCCCCTGCCGTAACCGCCGCTACGACAAGGAGGTATGGCTCGCGATCTTCCGTACCTACGAATGCGCCGAAGGCCTCGGGGTCCGCGACCAGGCGCTGCACGCGATCGAGAGCGCTGCGCGGGCGCGTCCGCACCGACCCGCGCTCGCAGGCGCTCGTGCGCTCCCTCGCTGACCAGAACGCGACCGCCGCGTGGCTGGAGCACGCCGTCCCCGCCTGGAATCCCCGCGCCCCCCGCGCGGCCAAAGACGAACTGCCGATACCCAAATGGGAGCGCGGCCACCGCTCAAAGGCGAATAAACCGCGGTAGCCGTTCCACGGCCGGGCTGACGACCTCACCCCCCCCCTCTCCGGCGCGGAGAGGGGAGTGACGGAGGCCGCGCCACACGGTTCCCCTCTCCTTGCAGGAGAGGGGCTAGGGGAGAGGTTTGCAGCAGAGGGGTCAGGGGGAGGTCTGCAGGGCAGGGGCTGGGGAAGAGGTCAATCTCCTTTTGCTGGACCGGCGTCAGGTTTTTGCTCATCTCCAGCATCCGCTGCACGGGGCGCAGGGCGCGCAGGCGGGTCTCCTCGTCCATGACGATCTCGGGGTAGCCGTCGCGCAGGCACAGGTACAGCTTTTCCAGCGTGTTCAGGCGCATGTAGGGGCACAGCGCGCAGTCACAGCCGGAGTTGGGCGGCGAGCAGACGAACTGGGCGTCGGGCGCGCCTTCTGCATCTGGTGCAGGATGCCGACCTCCGTGGCGACGATGAACTTGCCGATCCGGGGGTGGGTCTGGACGTACTTCAAGAGCGCCAGCGTCGAGCCGACGAAATGGGCCTTTTGCAGTACCGCCTCCTCGCACTCGGGGTGGGCGATCAGGGTCGCGTCCGGGTGCTCGGTCAGGAGCTTTGTCAGGCGGCGGGCGTTGAACTGCTCGTGGACGATGCAGAAGCCGGGCCAGAGCGCCATCGGGTGCTTGGTCTGCTTCTCCACCCAGCGGCCCAGATGCCGGTCGGGGCCGAAGACGATGGGCTGGTCGGGCGGCAGCTGCCTGACGATATCCACGGCGTTCGACGACGTGACGATGATGTCCGACAGCGCCTTGACCGCGGCCGACGAGTTGATGTAGTTGATGACGGTGTGGCCGGGGTACTGCTTCAGCCACTCCTCGTACAGATCGGCGGGGCAGCGGTCGGCCAGCGAGCAGCCCGCGTCCAGGTCGGGCAGGAGGACCGGCTTGTCCGGGTTCAGGATCTTCGCGGTCTCGGCCATGAAGTGGACGCCGCAGAAGACGATCACGTCCGCATCGGTCCCCGCGGCGGCCTGCGACAGGGCCAGCGAGTCACCCACGTGGTCGGCCAGGTCCTGGATCTCCCCTTCCTGGTAGTAGTGCGCGAGCAGCACGGCGTTCTTCTCGCGCTTCATCCGCCGGATCTCCGCTTCCAGGTCGAGGGAGGGATCTATCGTATCCAGCCGGGTCGAAAGGTCCACCTCCTGGCCCAGGCTTTCGGACGCGGGGTTTCGCGGCGTCCGCGCGACAGTTAGCGTCTGCATAACACTATTGTACCGCCGCAGTGCGGTTCTCGCTATCCGGCGCGGGCAAGTATTGCAATTTCCTGTTCCTTCGTGCATAATCTTTGTACCCCACCCGGCAAGGTTGCCCCGTCTCGCCTTGATTTTCGTGCCAGGAAGGGATCCCATGCGCCCATCAAACGGCCGACAGATAACGCCGCTCGCACTGACCTGCATTCTCCTAGCCGCAGCGATGCCGACGCGGCTGCGCGCGCAGCCGCCTGCGCCGACTGTCACCCCCGCCGCGGCTGCCCCTGCGGCGTCCTCCACGGCGGAGATCGACAAGAAGATACTCGAAGACGCCCGCGACCGGTCCCCGATCCGGGCGAACCTCCAGCACCTTTGCGACGTGATCGGCCCACGCCTTACCGGGTCCGGGGCGATGAAGCGGGCCAACGACTGGGCGGCCGAGAGGATGCGCGCGTACGGTCTCGAGAGGGTGCGCCTGGAGCCGTATACCATCCCTGTGGGCTGGGAGCGGGGCACGGCGACGGCGCGCGTCGTCCGGCCCGACAACGGGATGGCGCTCGCGGCGGCGGCCATGGCCTGGACGCCGGGCACGGCGGGCAAGGTGACGGGCGACGTCGTGGTCTTCACGGCCCGCACCGAGGGCGACCTGGCCGGCTTCCGGGGCAGGCTCAAGAACGCCGTCGTGCTGATGGGAGCGCCCACGGAGGTAAGGCCGGTCGCGGCCCCGGCGGGCAAAAACGCCTACGCCTCCCTGCTATAACACCGTGGGCGAGATCCGGGGGACGCAGAAGCCGGACGAGTTCGTGGTCGCGGGCGCGCACCTCGACTCCTGGGACCTGGCGCAGGGGGCGACCGACAACGCGACGGGCTCGTGCGTGGTGCTGGAGGCGGCGCGTCTGCTGGTCAGGAGCGGCGTGCGGCCCCGGCGGACCATCCGCTTCGTGCTGTTCAGCGGCGAGGAGCAGGGGCTGCACGGCTCGCGGGCCTACGTGGAGACGCACAAGGACGAGATGCCGCGCACCTCGCTGTGCGTGGTCCACGACACGGGGACCGGGCACGTCACCGGTGTCGGCGTACAGGGTCGTGAGCGCATCCTCCCCCTCCTGCGGGCGGAACTGGCCTCCCTCAAGGACGTGGGCTTCACGGACGTCCACAAGGGGCGGATGGGCGGCACGGACCACGTGTCGTTCGAGGCCGCGGGCGTCCCCGGCTTTGCTTTAGACCAGGCTCCCGCCGAGTACCGCCTGACACACCACTCCAACGCGGACACGCTGGACAAAGTGAACGTGGCGGACCTGATTCAGGGCGCCCAGGTGATGGCCGTCATGGCGCTGCGCGTCGCGCAGCTGCCGGACCTGCTCCCCCGCGACAGGCCGGGCGCGACAAACGCCGAACCCACCCCGAGCACCGGCTCGCGGATTGACGAAGACGATCCGGAGCACGACCAGTAAACGGATCCAGCCCGGAAACCGGCGGGGGCGTGGCCCCCGCCTTGTGGTAGCCCATGTCCGACGCGACCGAAGGCATCCTTGTCGCCGAAGAAACGTTTCCCGGCGCAGGCGTCACCCTGTATCGGCGGTCCGTGCTGCCGGCAGGCGATGCCTGGGCGCGGCTGGGGCTCGTGCACGGCTATGGCGACCACAGCGGCCGCTACATGCACTTCTTGCGGTGGATGGCCGGGCGCGGTGTGGCGTGCCATGCCCTGGACTTCCGGGGACACGGCCTGGCCACGGGGCGTCGCGGGTTTGTTGTTCAGTGGCAGGAGTACCTCCATGACCTGGACCTTTTTCTCGCCCTGGAAGCCGTACGGGGCGAGGCGCCCCTGTTTCTGCTGGGGCAGAGCCACGGGGGGCTGGTGCTGGCCGCGGCGGGGATACGCGGGTTACCGGGCGTCACGGGCTGCATCCTGACCTCACCCTATCTGGGGAGTAAGATGCCTGTCCCGGCGGGCAAGCTGTTTCTTGCGCGCTTCGCCGACCGCCTCGTGCCCTGGCTGCCGGTGCCTTCGCGGATAAAAGACGAATGGCTGTCATCGGATGCGGCGCTGATCCAGGAGGGCAGGCAGGACCTGCTTGTCTTGCGCACGGCCACGCCGCGCTGGTACTTCGGCGCGCGGGCGGCGCAGGCGGACGTGCTGGAGCGTGCCGGGGAGTTCCGCCTGCCGCTGCTCCTCCTGGTGGGCGATGCCGATCCTGTGGCGGACCCGGACGCCGCCCGCGCCTTCTGCCAACGCGCGGGTTCCGCGGACAAAACCGAGCGCACCTACCCGGGCCACCTCCACGAGCCCTGCGCGAGTCCGGCCGCGAGGCGATCTTCTCCGCCATACTGCAATGGCTGCGCGGGCGCTGTAGGGGGCTCCATGACGGCCCCCTTACTCCTGGCAAAACGGCTCGTCCACGCCCCATCGGTTTCTGGGGATGGTCAGGAGACGGGCCATACGTCGGATGCCTGCTTGGGAAACAGCGCGTCGAGCAGCGCCCGCGCCTCGTCGCTGCGCGCCCAGCAGTCCGCGAAGGCGTACTTGATCTCGCCGAACGCGCGGTAGCCGAACAAGAGGCTGCAGGAATGTGTGGTCGGGGAAGGAGGCGTCGGCTCGTCCGCCGTCGGCCGGCGCCCACGGCTCCAGCGCCGCCACGCGCCCTTCCTCCAGGGCCAGCCGCAGCCCGTCACGATAAAAGCTGATCTTCAGCTCGCCCGTGTGCCCGGCGGCGACGGACCGCTCCAGACGCCGCTCCAAAACCGGCGCGACGTGGCGCAGGAAGTCCGGCAGGTCCGGGACCCGGAGGTACCAGGCGTAGGGCGGGCGCGTGCGGGGCAGTCTTTCGGGGATCGCCTCGTACACCGGGTGCTCCGCCCCCAGCCAGAACGCGTACTCCTCCCACACGGATCTGTCATCCCGTTTCGCGTACTCCTCGCCCGTTGCCTGCAGGCAGCGGAGCACGCCCGGTGTCACGGCAAGCCAGGAGACCGCCGCCTTCAGCTCATACGCCGTGACCGCGAGCGACTGACCCCACAGCCTGGACGCGTGGGCCAGGAAGCCCACCGGCTCCCCGCCGGCCGTCTCGATCACGCGGATGTCCCGGTGGTTCGCGTTTTCCCGACTCCGCCCGTGCAGCTCGTAGCGCCACATCGCCTCGTCACGGGTGCAGGCCACCAGACTTCGCGCCGCCCCCCGCTCATACACCCGGGCGAGGAAGGGGATGTCCGCCTCGCTCGCCGGGCGCACGCGGTACGGCTCCGCCGCGCCCTCGCCCAGCCTGGGCACCTGCGGTCTCCACCCGATGCGTCCGCCGGCGAGCGCCAGCGCCATCTCGTAGCCGAACTGCCGGTAGTACCAGGGGATGCCGGTGATCGCCTGCATTTTGTGTCCGCGATCGCGACTCCACTGGTGGATCAGGTCGAACTGCGCGCGCACCAGTCCCCGCCGCCGGTAATCCGGGTGCGTGCCCACGATCTCCGGCCGCCCGACGCCGAACGGGATGCCGCCGTACGACCACGTCTGCCCGATCAGGTTTAGCGACGAGACGACGGCCCCCGTGCGCGCGTCCTCCACCAGGGTAAAGTCACCCGCGGCGAACGTCGGATGAGGGCGCTCCATCAGGTCGCGCGTCCAGGCCGCCACCCCCGCGTCCGGCTCCCCGGTATGGGTGTTGCCGTGTATCTTCCCGTTGAACGCCGCGAGCGCCTCGGCATCCGCGGCGGTCGCGCGCCGCAGTATCAGGCCGTCCCCCAGGTCACGCAGCATCTGTTTCCCCCGCTAGTCACCCTGGCCACCCACCAGGGCGAGCAGCTGCTTATCCAGATCGATCAGGTAATCGCGCCCATACGCGCCGTTCTCCAGCCCCAGGACCAGGTTTGGGGGCACGTCCTGCGCGATCTCCCGGCAACAGGAACCGGCGGCGAGTGCGATGGCCGCGACCGTGTCCACGTCGCCCCCGAAGGCGATGCAGCTTCGAAGCAGGCCGCTCATGCTGTCATTCGCCGTCATGGCGGTGACGGCGGCCCGCACGCTCGCCAGGCCCTGCACACCCACGGGCCCCTGCCACGGCTCCGTCCACCGCCCCGGCACGTGCGCCTCCAGAAACGTCCCCACCGCCGCTTTCGCGCCCAGGTCGTACAGGAAATAGTGCGTCATCAGCGCGGCGGCCGTGGCCGCATGGATGCCGTCCGGCGTGTCGTGCGTGATCGCCGCCTGCAGGGCGGTCCTTGCCGTAACCTCCTCCACGTCCGGGAACACGCCGAGGGGGCCGGCGCGCATCGCCGCGCCGCTCCGGTCGCTCGCGGAGTCGATCTCGGCAAGAAACTGCGTCCCATCGCTCACCCGGTCCAGGAGGTTGAACACCCTTTCTGAATAACCCTTGCGCGGGTCGCGCCGGAACACCGCGACGAACTTCGCGGCGAGCATCTCCCGCGTCCACGGCTCGCCGGACACGACCGCCTCGGCGATGGCGACGCTCATCTGCGTGTCGTCCGTGTAGCACCCCGGGCGGATCGCGTGCCAGGGGTGCTTGACATAGCCGGAAAGGTCATTCCGCTCCGCGATCATCTCCGGGTGCGCGAACTCAAACCCCGCCCCGTACGCGTCACCGACCGCAAGTTCAAGCAGCATGTTTGTTACCTTAGGCAGGAATCCGAATCCTTAAGCAGATTGTACCCCGGCCGGAGCGTTCGTTCTGGGAGGTTTAACTCTCGACCCTGATCCTTTGACTTGGCCGCGGATTTATGGGAGAATACCCGTACTGCGGCAGGAGCGGGCGGGGTGCATGATCGGTAGCGGGCGCCCCCTGCCACGAGCCCGGCCGTATGAGAACGCGAGGGGTTTTGTTGCATGTCACTGCTGCTTCGTCACGACGACCCGCGCCTCACCTGGCAGGGCGCGGTCTCGCTCCAGCGCACCGCGTCGTGGACCATGCCGTGGCGGATCCCGTATGCGGAGCGGGCCCTGTTCCCGCCCGAGGCGCTGCAGGAACGGGCGGCGATGCCCGCCGGCGTGCGGGTCGCCTTTTACAGCGACACGGCGATCCTGGCCGGGACGTTCGGAGCCGGGCCGGACATCGCCGAGCTCGACCTGTGCTGCGACGGAAGGTTCTGGGGCTCCCTGCGGCTGGCCGGACACGACCGGTTCCGCTTCGAGGACCTGCCCGCGGGCAGCAAGCTTATCGAGCTATGGCTGCCGCAGTTCGGGGAGTTCCGCCTGGGCTCGCTGGAGCTCAGCGATGACGCGGCCGTGGCGCCCTTCGAGGACGCACGCCCGCGCTGGATCACCTACGGCAGCTCCATCACGCAGTGCCGGACGGCGGCGTCGCCCACGCAGACCTGGCCGGCCATCGTCGCCCGGGAGCGCGGGCTGAACCTGACCTGTCTGGGCTACGGCGGGCAGTGCCACCTGGACCCGATGATCGCGCGGATGATGCGCGACCTGCCCGCCGATTTCCTTTCCCTGTGCGTCGGGATCAACATCCACGGCGCGGCAAGCCTGAGCGCGCGCACGTTCCGCCCGGCGATCATCGGGTTCGTGCAAACCCTGCGCGAAGGGCACCCGGACACGCCGCTCGCCGTCATCTCCCCGATCTACTCGCCGCCCCGCGAGGAGGCGCCCAACGCGGTCGGGTTCACCCTGCGAAAGATGCGCCAGGAGGTCGCCGCCGCCGTGGGCGCACTCCAGGCCTGCGGCGACCGCAACGTCCACTACGTCGACGGTCTGGAGCTGTTCGGCCCCGACCTTGCCCACCTGCTCCCCGACGAGCTGCACCCGGACGCCGAGGGCTATAAGGTGATGGGCCGGAACTTCCTCCAAAAAGTGGCCGCCCGCGTGTTTCCCGATCACGTTGAAGATCCGGGCCGATAAGCGCGGGGCGCGGGGCGAAGGAAGGACACGGGCGCACAGCGAATTTACCGTCGGAGGAGCCCGTTGTCGCGACCTAACCTGCTGTTTTTCCTGCCGGATCAGCACCGCCCGGATTTCCTGGGCGTGAACCCGTCGCTGCCGGTGCGCACGCCCCACCTCGACCAACGCCTGGCGCAGGGCGGGACGCTCTTCTCGCGGGCGTTCACCCCGTCGCCGCTGTGCGCCCCGGCCCGGGCCTGTCTGGCGTCCGGCAGGGGCTACCACCGCTGCGGGGTTCCCGGCAATGGCCAGGATTATCCTTGGATCAGCCGACTTACTATGCCGCTTTGCGCGAGGCGGGCTATCATGTCTCCGGGGTCGGGAAGTTCGACCTGCACAAAAAGACGCTGGATTGGGATTGAACGGCTCGCGGCTGCTGCCCGAGTGGGGATTTTCTGACGGGATCGACAATGAGGGCAAGCGGGACGCCGTCCGCAGCGGGGCGGAGACCCCGAAGGGGCCCTACATGGCGTACCTGCACGCGCGGGCTGGCCGGCGCCCACGTGGACGACTTCGCGCGCCGGCGCTCCTACCGGGACACGCACCCCACGCCCCTTCCCGAGGAGGCCTACTGCGATAACTGGATCGCGGACAACGGCCTGCGCCTGCTGCGAAGCTTCCCCGCCGGCCGGCCCTGGCATCTGGTGGTCAACTTCACCGGCCCGCACGAGCCGATGGACGTGACCGAGCCCATGTGGCAGCGGTGGAAAGACGCGGACTTCCCGCCGCCCGAGGGCAACGACCAGTGGGACGCGGCGACGCACCGGCGGATCCGGCAGAACTACGCCGCCATGATCGAGAACATCGACCGGCACGTGGGCCGCTTCCTCGACGCGGTGCGCGCCCGCGGGGAGCGGGACAACACCCTGGTTGTTTACAGCAGCGACCACGGGGACCTGCTCGGCGAGCACAACAAGTGGGGGAAAAGCAGCTACTACCAGCCCTCGGTCGGCGTGCCCTTGATCGTCGCCGGGCCTGGCGTGCGGGAAGGCGTCACGAGTGACGCGCTGGTCTCGCTCCACGACCTGGCGGCCACGTTCTTGGAGTACGCGGGCGTCCCGGCTTTGCCGGAGATGGACAGCCGGTCGCTCAGACCGGTCCTGGAAGGGCGGGACGCCGCGCACCGCCCGTTCGTGGTGTCCGCGCTCGGCGCCTGGCAGATGATCTATGACGGCAGGTACAAGCTCGTCGAGTCGCAGGACGCGGAGCCGCTCCTTTTCGACCTGCCCGATGACCCGGGCGAAAGCGCCGACATCGCCCCCGCCGCGCCGGCGGAGGTGGAACGGCTCCGCCGCGCGCTCCGGAGCGAGATCAGCCGCCCCGGAAGCCCGGTAACGTAATAGCTAACCCGGTGCGGTTTACCGGCTGAGGGCGGACATATCGAAGGGATGCGTGTTCAAAGGCCGACACCGGAGGAACTCATCGCTGCCGCCGGCAGAGCGGTGCCGGACGTCATCGCTCCGGGGTTGCGCGTATTGTTCTGCGGCATCAATCCGGGCTTGTACTCGGCCGCCGTGGGGCACCACTTCGCCCGGCCGGGCAACCGCTTCTGGAGGGCGCTCCACGATGCGGGTTTCACCCCGCTCCTTCTGACACCCGCCCAGGAGCGTGAGCTGCTCGCCCGCAGGTGCGGGATCACCAACATGGTAGCGCGAGCGACCGGTTCTGCCGCGGAGTTAACCAGGGAAGAACTGGCCGAGGGCGGGAGACAACTGGAGGCCAAGGTGCGGCTTTACGCGCCGGAGTGGCTGGCCGTGCTGGGGATCGGGGCCTACCGGACGGCGTTCCGGCAGCCGTGCGCCGTCTTCGGGCGGCAACGGGAGAACGTCGGCGGCGCACGGGTGTGGGTCCTGCCCAACCCGAGCGGTCTCAACGCCCACTTCCGGCCGGCAGACCTGGCGCGGATGTTCCGCGACCTGCGACTGGCGGTGGAGCGCGAGGCCCACGGGGCCGATGTGCCGTAGATCGGAAAATGATGCTTCGCGCCGGCGAACCGGGGCAGCGGGACAAGACAGGGAACGGCCCGGCCGGCCGCGAATCTAGGGGCATCCGGCCTCCGCAAGGAAACCGGCATTAACAAGAAGGGGAACCGCTGGGCACGCAGGTCATGAGAAAACAGAGCGGAAACAGAGAAATACTTGTCTTTATCGGCACCTACACCCGCGGCAGGAGGGAGGGGATCTACGTCTACCGGATGAACCCCGCCACCGGGGCGCTCCGGTTCGTCCAGTCGGCGTCCGGGGGGGAGAACCCCTCGTTCTTAGCCATCCATCCCAAAGGACACCGCCTGTACGCGGTGAGCGAGATCGCGACGTTCCCCGGCACGCCCGGCGGGGCGGTGAGCGCCCTTGCCCTGGACCCGCAGACCGGGAAGCTGGCTCTCCTGAACCAGCAGCCGTCGCAGGGGTCCGGCCCGTGCTATGTGACGGTCGATCCGACGGGCCGGTGTGTTCTGGCGGCGAATTACGGGTCCGGCAGCGTGTCCGTGCTGCCGATCCAGGAGGACGGGCGGCTGGGCGCGCCCACCGACAGCGCCCAGCATCAGGGGTCGAGCGTCCACCCGACGCGGCAGAAAGGTCCGCACGCGCACTGCATCGTCCTGGATCCGGCGGGGCGCTACGCGTTCGCGGCGGACCTGGGGCTGGACAAGATCCTGATCTACCGGTTCGACCCGGCGCGGGGGAAGCTGACGCCCGGCGACCCGCCGTGGGCCCAGGTGAAAGCCGGGGCGGGGCCGCGGCACCTCGTGTTCGCCGCGAACGGCAGGCACGCCTACGTCATCAACGAGATCGACAACACCGTCACCGCCTTCGCCTACGACGCCGCGCACGGCACGCTCCGGCCGGTGCAGACGGTGCCCACTCTGCCGGAAGGGTTTGGCGGCAAGAGCCACTGCGCCGACATCCACCTCTCGCCTTCGGGGAAGTTCCTCTACGGCTCCAACCGGGGCCACGACAGCGTCGTGATCTTCGAGGTCGACGAGCGCACGGGGAAGCTCGCCCTTGTCGGCCACGAGCCGACCCGGGGCAAGACCCCCCGCAACTTCGCCATCGACCCCACCGGGACCTTTCTGCTTGCCGCCAATCAAGAGTCCGGCACCGTCGTGTCCTTCCGCATGGACCGGCAGACGGGCCGGCTCCTTCCCACCGGGCACGTGGCCGAGGTGCCGGCGCCTGTCTGCATCACGATGCTCCCGCTCTCCGCATAACTCCGGGTGGCCTTTGAAGAAGCCGGTGACGGATGATTTACCGCATGCGCATCTACAAGGCGGTCGGGGAGAACCTGCCGGCCTTCCACCGGTTCTTCCGCGAGCGCCTGCTGCCGGTGCAGCTGCGGCACGGGGCCAGACTGGTCGGGCGCTGGCAGACGCAGGACGGCCGCGTGGTGGCGGTCTGGGAGGACGACGACATGGCCGCCTACGAGCGCATCGAGCAGGCGGTGCGCGGCGACCCGGACTCCGCTGCCGCCCAGGAGCACCGGAAGACGATGGGCCCGTTCTTTACCGAACGCGAGGAAGTCTTCATGACCTCCACCATGGCGCCAGACAGGCCGGCGTAATCAGATCCTTCGGGGCGAAAGGGTTGTGGTGGAGTTTTCGGGGCGGACGTTCCGTGTGTGCGTTCCCCGCGACGGATTCCCGGCATCAGCCACGCGGGGCGCGAGAACGGTTATACCAACGAAGGCGGGACTACAGAGCCCCGGGATGATAAAGCAAGCGGCAGGGAAACGGGGCGGCAATCGATAACGGGCGGCGTCGGAGCCAATGTCAACCTCGTCTCTACCGCAGCAGGCGGGCGATGTCGGCGGCGAAGCGGACCTCGGAGTCGTCTTCCGGGCTGATAGTCGATCACCTCGCGGGCGTTGGTGATGCTCCAGAAGGTGCGGGCGTTGTTGGAGACGCCGTAGAAGATGTGGAAGGGGACGCCGTGCTCGTCGGCGATGTCGGGCGCCTGACGGACTTGCAGAAGAGCTGCCGCAGGTCGCGCTCGCTGATGTAGCCGGCCAGGTCGCGGACGTAGCGCTCGCGCGGCCGGTTCACGAAATCGTCGCCCTTGATCTCGCGGGGGGCGACGATCCGCAGCTGGATCACTTCCAGCTTGCGGCCCAGGCTGCCGCAGGCGTACAGGAAGCCCAGCGACTCGTAGGCGGCCTTGGCCCAGCCGTAGAAGTTGTCGGGGCGCGGGTAGTCTTCGGGGCCGACCCGGTCGCGCAGCCCCTGGAAGTAGGGCTGCTCATACCACTTGGCCGCCTGGTTGGTGCTGGCGGCCACCACGCGCCGCACCCCGCTGTCGAGGGCGAGCTGGTAAACGCGCTGCATCATGTCGACGTTGCGCCGCTCGCCGTCGTACTGCCCCTGCGGGCCCGCGCCGCACTGCGACCGCACGTACCCGCAATGCACGACCACGTCGGCGCCCCCAAAGAACGGCAGCAGGGTTGCCGCCTCGCCTCCGAGCAGGTCGGCGATCTCCACCCCCTCGACGCGCTGCTCCGACCGGTTCTCCACGCGCACATCGATCAGGCGAAGATCGTATCGCTCGCGAAAGGCGGGCAGCAGTTGCCCGGCGATGTAGCCGGTCGCCCCGGTCAAAAGAACCTTCCGTTTTGCCATCAGAATTGCCTCTTTCGTTGACGAGGCAGTTTTAGCCGGAGCCGTCCGGGTTTCCTGCGTCAAAGGATTTTGCGGCGGGCTGGGTCAAACTAACGACAGTGCGCCGTTGTCGCGTGGGAGGGTTACCATGTGCTGTTTTTCTGGACCGGTCGATCGGGTCGCCGACACAAAGATCTTCGCCAGACTTTCGGGGGCAGGGACGCAGTTCCTCGTGTACAGCATGACGTACGCGGCGGATCGGGAGGTCGCGATGATCTTGCCGCTCCCCACGGCCTCGCGCTCCGACGGGGCGGTGCAGTTCATCAGCCTCAAGGGGTATGCGGACTTCTTCGAAGACATGAACAAAGGGTTCCCGGAGACGCGCACGCGCGGGGGCGGCGGCTTCGGGGGCGTGGCGCGAAGCGCGCTGCCGGTATATGAGGTGGGCGACTTCGTGGCGAGCTTTGTGCCGGCGCGGGGCGATTTCCGCCGCCTGGACGGGCGGTTCACCCTGCCCCGCCAGACGTGGGACAAGATACCGGCGTACCGGGACTACGGCTTCGCGGTGTTCCAGCTTCGAACCGCGACCCGCGGCAAGCGGGTGCATCCCATGGCGCTGGCCTTCGAGACGCGGATGCCCGGCGCCCTGTACTTCCCCACCGTCCACATCCACGACGGACAGGTGCATCCCAGGGAACACTTCGACCACGCGCTGTACTTCCAGGCACGCCGCCCGGCGGAGGGGGGGCGTCTGGGGGTGTCGACGGAGAACGCCGCGCGCTTCCTGGATGTGGAAAAGGCGCAGGGCATCGTGGCGGGTGCCGAGAAGTGTTTCAAGCGGAGCTTGCAGGGTGCGCTGCCGAACCGGGACACCCTGGTGCGCGCGGGGTAGCGGGAGAACCCTGATGAAGATCACCGACGTCAAGACGTACGCCATCACCTACGGCTGGCGCGGCATGTTCCTGGCCAAGGTCGAAACCGACGCGGGCCTTCATGGCTGGGGGGAGGGCGGCATCAGCGGGCGCGAGTACGCCGAGGCCGCCGTGATCGAGTCGTTCAAACACCTGCTGCTCGGCGCCGACCCGCGCCGCATCGACCACCTGTGGCAGCTCATGACGCGGGGCGGCTTCTTCGAGGGCGGCATGGTCCTGGGCGCCGCCGTCAGCGCCGTCGACATGGCGCTGTGGGACATCCTGGGCAAGCACCTCGGCGTCCCCGTGTGGCAGCTGCTGGGCGGGCGCAGCCGCGAGCGCATCGAGTGCTACACGCACGCGAGCCTGGAGAACGCGCGGGAAAAGGTCGAGGCCGGCTGGCGCTACCTGCGCCTGGAGATCGGCCCGCGCCGCGACCGGCCGCGCGAGTTCGACCCGCTGGTCGCCGCGCGCGACGTCATCGACCGGATGCACCAGGCCCGCCAGATGCTGGGCGACGCGGTCCAGCTCTGCGTCGACTTCCACACCCGCTTCAACCCCGCCGCGGCCGCCACCGCCTGCAACGGCATCGCCGCCATGCACCCCTGCTTCGTCGAGGACCCGCTGCGCTCGGTCAGCGCCAGGAACTACGTCGCCTTCCGCAAGCGCACCAGCGTGCCCATCGCCTCGGGCGAGGCGTGCGGCAACAAGTGGGAGTTCCAGCAGCTGATCGAGGAGGACGCCATCGATTACGCCCGCCTGGACGTCGCCAACGTCGGCGGGCTGACCGAGGCCAGGAAGGTCGCCGCGATGGCCGAGACGCACTACATCGACCTGATCCCCCACAACGCCACCGGCCCGGTCTCCAACGCCGCCGCCGTCCACCTGGCGGCCGCGGTCCCCAACTTCCTGGTCCTGGAGACCGCGGCCGGCCTGGACCGCGCCCCCGGCCTGTTCGACAGCAGCATCCGGTTTAACCCGCCGTTCTTCGAGATCCCGGCCGAGCCCGGCCTGGGCATCGACGTGGACGAATCGAAGCTGGGCGACTTCCCGTGGAAGCCGTGGGAGCTGGCCACCCTGCACCGCCCTGACGGCGCCTTCAACAACTGGTGACCTCCGAAGACTTGCGCGCTTACTTGGATGCCCGCGGCTTGAAGCCGAGGCTGGCCGAGTTGATGCAGTAGCGCTGCCCGGTCGGGGCGGGACCGTCGTCGAAAAGGTGCCCCAGGTGCCCGCCGCAGCCGCGGCACACGACCTCGACCCGGTGCATGCCGAAGCTGTGGTCGTCGCGCGTCTCGACCTTGCTCTTGTCCAGGGCGTCGTAGAAGCTGGGCCAGCCGCAGTGCGAGTCGTACTTCTCGTCGGAGCGGAACAACTCCTGCCCGCACCCCGCGCAGGTGTAGGTGCCGTCCTCTTTGTGGTTCCAATACTTCCCGGTAAAGGCGCGCTCCGTTCCCGCCTGCCGCAGCACGCGGTACTGCTCCGGGCTGAGCGTCTCTTTCCACTCCGCGTCGGATTTCCCGACTTTCTCGTCGCTCACATTCATTACCTTTCTTGTTGGTGTCGTCGCCGCCGGTTTGCCCGGCTGCGCCGACGTGGCGCAGCCGGCGGCGACCACGAGGGGCAGTACCCCCATCCAGGAAAAACGCATCGGATGTTCCTAACCCACGTATAATCTACCTGTCTGTACGGGCTGATCGTCGCTTTTGTCCCTCCGTGGCGCGAAGTTCGACCAGATCGTGTTTACCGGGGCGGCGGGCGCCCGCTTCTGATCACCGGCGGCGCCCGTGCTCCTCTGCCTTTTTTACCGGCGGTTTTATTTATTAGGCCCAACGGGTTCACAATATTGTAGATTTTCGGGTATAAGCCCAAAACCAAACGGCAAGGAACAAAGAGCATGAACAGGATCAAGATGGGTGCGTGTGTGGCAGCGGGCGCATTCTTCGCATTCTCGGGTGCGGCGGCCGTAGCCCAGCAGGGCGCAGGCCAGACGAAGGTGGCGCCCAAGAAGACGTCGCCGATCACGAATCGGCTCAATGAGGTCGACCGTCGGTTCATAACCAAGGCGGCGCAGGGCAACCTGGCCGAGGTGATGACCAGTCGGCTGGCCCTCAAGCGCACCAACAACGAGGGCGTGCGCCGGGTGGCCGAGATGCTGATCAAAGAGCACGGCCAGGCCAACGCCGCGCTCAAGCAGGTCGCCGCCAGGAACGACGCCACGATGCCCAGCAGGCCCAACGCCATGCAGCAAGCGATGTACAAAAAGCTGAGCAGGCTGTCCGGCGCGGCGTTCGACAAGGCCTTCATAGCCGGCCAGGTCAAGAGCCACCTGGATACGATCAACCTGTTCCAGATGGAGAACAACTCGGGCAGGGACGGCGACGTCATCCTGTACGCCCGCGAGTACCTGCCCGCCATCCAGAACCACACCAGCGTGATCGTCAGCACCGCCCGGGCTCGGCGTGCGGATCCCGGAGGCCGCCGAGGACTACGCGAAGCGGCAGGCCGCCACGGGCACGAGCAACATGAACATGAAGAAGTAGGGACAACAAGCCACCGTGGTTACGGTGCGGGGCGACCCCCGGGCCGAAGCGGGCGCGGCGCATCCCTCGCCACGGGGGCGCCGCGCCCTCGAAACGAGTAACCCTTAGAAAGTTAGCAAACATGACAGCAGCGGACGACCAGCGGGCCGACCAGATGCGGACCCGGACCGAGGAGGACCAGGAGCCGCCGGTGACGACGCCGCCACCGGACGAGGCGGAACGGCGCGTCGCCCAGGAGGACGACGAAACGGACGAGATCGGCAACCCGATCAGCGAAGCGGACGAGTCGAGTAAACAGGGGGCATGATGGAAAGCAAGACCAAGGTTTTGGGACACCCGGTGCATACCCAGCTCATCGTCTTCCCGCTGGGGCTGCTGTCGACCTCGATCGTGTTCGACCTGCTGCACCTGGCGACGCGGAAGAGAAAGATGGGGGAGACCTCCTTCTTCCTGCTCGCCTCCGGCCTGGTCGGGGCGCTCGCCGCCGCCCCCTTCGGCACCCGGGACTGGTGGTTCATCCCCCAGGGCACGCGCGCCAAAACGGTCGGGCTGTGGCACGGCGCGGGAACGCCGTCGTCACCGGCCTGTTCGGCGCGAGCCTGGCTGCTCCGCAGGGACGACCCGGGCGAGCCGGGCGCCGCGCCGATCGCCCTGTCCCTGGCGGGGGGCGCCCTGGCGGGGGTGACGGGCTGGCTCGGCGGGGAGGCTCGTCTACCGGCTGCGCGTGGGCGTGGACGAGGGGGCGAATCTGGACGCCCCGAGTTCGCTCTCCGAACTTCCCGCCGGCGAGAGCGCGACGGACGTGCAGGGCACGGACGTGCAGGGCGACGACGGCAGCTAGGAATAAAGATGCCGCGACCCCTGAACAGGCAGACCGTCGTCATCACCGGCGCGTCCTCCGGTGTCGGCCTCGAAACCGCGATCGAGGCGGGAAAGCGGGGCGCGTCCGTTGTGCTCGCCGCCCGCAGCGAGGAGGCGCTCGGCGAGGCGGCCCGCCAGATCGGGCAGGCAGGAGGCACGGCGCTTGTCGTCCCGACCGATGTCGGCGACTGGGAGCAGGTCCGGCGGCTCGCCGGGGCCGCGGTCGAGCACTTCGGGCGCATCGACACCTGGGTGAACAACGCCTCCGTCAGCACGTACGCCCGCGTCGAGGAGACCACCCCCGAGGAGATCGACCGCGTGGTCCAGGTCAACCTCCTGGGGACGATCTACGGGGCGATGGCCGCACTGCCGTACCTGAAGCAGCAGGGCGGGGGACGATCATCAACGTGGGGTCGGCCCTCTCCGAGCGCTCGGTCCCACTTCAGGCCGGGTACTGCGCGGCCAAGCACGGCGTCAAAGGATTCACCGAGTCGCTGCGGATGGAGCTGGCGCGCGAAAAGAGCGGGGTCAACGTCACGCTCATCCTGCCGTCCTCCATCAACACGCCCTTCTTCGGCCACGCCCGCTCGAAGATGGGGGTCCAGCCCCGGCCGATCCCGCCGGTCTACGAGCCGCGTGTGGTCGCCGAGGCGATCCTGTTCGCCGCCGAGCACCCCCGGCGCGACCTTTTCGCCGGCGGCGCGGGCAAGCTGTTCGCCGTCCTGGAGTCGATCAGCGCGCCCCTCGTGGACAAGTACATGCTCCAGGGCGACCGGATGTTCCAGCAGCAGCAGACGGACCGGCCCGACGACGGCCGCGACAACCTGTTCGCGCCCATGAACGGCAGCGGCAGGACGACCGGCGACTTCGGCAAGGGATCCCTACCCTTCAGCCCGTACACCCGCTATCTGGAGTGCACCCGAACCGCAAACGCCTGGTGCTCGCGGCGGCCCTCGCCGGCGTGGCCCTGCTGGTCCAGCGCGGCCGGCGGGGATAACGCCGGAGGCAGGAAATGGCGCGGATCTGGCGAACAGGGCAGGGAGATCAGTCGCCCGTTCCCAAAGGCCTTTCATGCGTCACTTCCCGTTCGGCACCGCCGCCCTGCATCTTTGTTCTTGCCATCCTGTCCGGTTCGTGGCTCCTGCTGCACCCGGCCCGGCCGCCCCAGTCCACGCTCCGCATGTGGACGTTCGCCAAAAACCACTACGACACGTACGTGGAGGCGGCGAAGTCGTTCGAGGCGGCCCACCCCGGCGTCAAGGTGGACGTGCAGATCGTTTCGGGGCAGGCGGTGACGTCCCGGCTTCAGGCCGCCTTCTGGGCCGACCTGGACGTCCCCGACCTGGTGGAGGTCGAGATCAGCTCGGCGGGCAGCTTTTTCCGCGGCCCGCTCCAGGGAGGTCGGCTTCCCGGATTTGACCGACCGCATCCGGGAGGCCGGGCTGTGGACGGCATGGTGCGGGCGCGCTTCGCCCCCTACCAGCCGCCGGGCGTGTTTTCGGGCTCCCGCACGACGTCCACCTGGTCCAGATCGCCTACCGCCGCGACATCTTCGAAAGGAAGGCATCGACGCCGGCGCGATCCGGACCTGGGACGACCTGATCCGCGTCGGCCGGAAGCTGACCATCCCCAACCGGCGCTACCTGCTCGAGGCTCTCCGACACGGGCCCCGCGGACCTCGAGGTGTGCCCTGTTCCAGCGCGGCGGCGGCTACTTCGACCCGCAGGGCAAATGCATCCTGGACAACGACGTGGCGGTGGAGACGATGCGCTGGTACGTGCCGCTCGTGGCGGGCGAGGGCAAGATCGGCAACAGCCTGGGCGGCGGCCAGATCCTGACGCGGGGCGGTCGAGGAGGGCTACCTCCTCTGCCTGCTCGCCCCGGACTGGCGCACCAAGACCATCGAGAAGGACATCCCGCGCTTGGCGGGCAAGATGGCGCTGATGCCGCTCCCGGCCGTGCACCCCGGCGGCTCGCGCACCAGCACGCGCGGCGGGACGATGCTGGGCATCACCAGGCACTGCAAGAACCCGGACCTGGCGTGGCAGTTCGCCCGACACCTGTACCTGGATCGGAGTGAGCCTGGGGGAGCGCTTCCGCGGGACCAACATCCTCCCGCCTGCGCGCCGCGTGGAAGGAGCCCGCCTTCAACGAGCCGCGGCCCTACTGGGAGCGGCCAGCCGATCGCGCCTCGTACGCCAAGCTCGCCCCCCACGTGCCGTTCCAGTACACCAGCCCGTTCATCATAAGTGCGAAAGAAAGCTCGGCCAGGCCCTCGTCGCCTGCGTGCAGCGCTACAAACAGCAGGGCGACCGGGACTTCGAGCCGTTCGTCCGCGCCCGCCTCAAACAGAGCGCCGACGAGGTCCGCAAGCTGATCCGGAGGAACCCCTATTGACCACCACGACCATCCGCCTGGCCAAAGGCGCGGAGCGGTATCCAGGCGCGCTCCGCCCGCTGGCTCCGGCTGCAGCAGCGCCTGGCGCCTTACCTGTTCGTGTCGCCCTTTCTGGTGATCTTCGCGGTCTTCGGGTTCTGGCCGATCGTCAAAGCCTGATCCTGTCGACGTACGCGACCAACAGGCCGCGGACTGGGTGTTCGTCGGCCTGGGCAACTTCCGGTTCCTGCTGGGCGACGCGGACTTCCACACGCGCTGCGGAACACGGCCACCTATGCGCTCTGGACCGTCTTCCTGCAGCTGCCGCTGTCGCTGGGGCTGGCGCTCCTGCTTTCGCAGCGGTGGGTGCGCGGGCGTAACCTGCTCCGGCTGGCGTTCTTCTCGCCGCACCTGGTCGGCTCCGTTTTCGTCGCCGTCCTGTTCCAGGTGCTGTTCATCCCGCAGTACGGCCTGCTGAACCAGGGCTGCACGCCGGCATCGGCACGCCGCTGGACACCAAAAATGGCTGGCCGACCCGACCTGGTGATGCCCGCGCTCGTGATGACCGCGCTGTGGATGCACGTGGGCTTCCAGATGATCTACTTCCTGGCCGCGCTCCAGGCCGTGGACCGCGACCTGTACGAGGCGGCGACCGTGGACGGCGCGAACGCCTGGCACCAGTTCAAGGCGGTGACGCTCCCCGGCATCAAGCCGGTGGCCGTGTTCGTGCTGATCACCAGCACCATCGGGTCGTTCCAGCTGTTCAAGCCTGCCTACATCATGCTGGGCAACTCGTCCGGCCCGAACAAGGCCGGCCTGACCATCGTGATGTACCTGTACCAGTCCGGGTTCATCAGCGGCGACCTGGGCTACGCCTCGACCGTGGGCTGGACCCTCGCCCTCGGCGTGCTCGTGGTCAACCCGTTCCAGCTGCGGCTGACCGGCGCCTGGAAGGGGCGGGCGAATGACGCGCAGCCTCCCCCGGATCACCAGGGGCGTCGCCTACCTGCTCCTCGTCCTGCTGGCCGCCCTGACACTGATCCCGCTGGTGTGGCTGGTCGCGGCGACCACGAAGAAGTCCGACGACCTGTTCTCCTACCCGTTCTTCTCGCCCCGGCCCACCCTGCAAACTTCACGGACCTGTTCCGGACGGTCCCGTTCGGGCGCTACATCGTCAACAGCGTGTTCATCACGTCGACCACGGTGATGGTGCAGCTGTTCTTCTTCGCCTCGCTCGGCGGCTTCGCGCTCGCCAAGTACGAGTTCCCGGGCAAAAAGGCGGTCATGATCCTGATGCTCTCGACCATGATGATCCCGGGGCAGGTGGTGATGGCCCCGCTCTACGAGCAGATCTACCGCCTGGGCCTGGTGGACTCGTGCACCGGCCTGATCATCCCCGGCGCGGTCGAAAGTTCGGCATGTTCCTGTTCCGCCAGTCGATCCTGCAGGTGCCCGGGAGGCTGCTGCAGGCGGCGCGCATCGACGGCTGCTCGAGTTCCGCATCTACCGCGACGTCGTCATGCCGGTCTCGCGCCCGATGGTCGGCGCGTTCTGCCTGATCAGCTTCATGGGGACCTGGAACAGCTTCCTGTGGCCGCAGATCATGCTGCACCACAGCGAGCGCTTCACCCTGCCGATCGGGCTGAACCAGATGATCAGCATGTACCAGCAGCAGTACGGCATGCTGATGGCGGGCACGCTGCTCTCGGTCCTGCCGGTCGTCGTTCTGTTCTGCTGCAAAAGGAGTTCGTGGCCGGCCTGACCGCCGGCGCGGTCAAGGGCTAGTACCTTCTTAGAATTCGCGCAGCCAGGCCGGCTCGGGCGCCTCGCGTTCCTGCTCCAGGACCACGCTGGTGCCGGAGGGGCCGGTCAGCAGAAAGATACGGTCGGCGGTCTTCAGCATCATCCAGAAGCCGTGCCCCATGGTCCCGGCCGTGGTAAAGCCTCGCTCCAGCGTCGCCCGGTGGAGATGGTCCATGGTTATACCTTTTCCCTGATCCTGTATCCAAACCTGCACGGTGCCTTCTCCGCCGGCGCAGACGCGTGCCTCGCCGCCCCCGGCATGGACGACCGCGTTCATCGCGGATTCGCCCACGGCGGTGACCAAGTCTTGCCAGCGTTCCGGCGCGTGGTTCCAGCCTCGTCGCCGTCTCCTGCACCCGCAGGCGCAGCGCCCGCAGCGACGCAGCGGAAAGAGTGACCGGTTCCCCCACGGGTGTAAGCTCCTCAGGCAGATCGGCCAGCTGTCGCACAGGCGCAGCCGTCCCTCGGAGACGCTCCCGAGCACGTCCCGCAGGAACGCGCGCTGCCGCACGGCGCTTTCCTGAACATCGCGCAGAGGCGGGTCCTCTCCTCTTCCGCTCGCCTCCTCTCGGTGATGTCGCGGACGATGGACACGAAGCGTTCGGTCTCTCCCGGCGGCGCGATGAACTGCAGGACGACTTCGACAGGAATTTTCGTGTCGTCCTTGCGGCGGTGGAGCGTCTCGAAGGTGCGCGAAGCGACCGCTCCCTTCACCAGGGGCGCGATCATGCGACGGAACGACGAGACGTTGAATTCCGGCATGAGATCCACCAGGGTCAGGCCCAGCATCTCGTCAGACGTGTAGCAAGCTGGTTTAGTGCTCCCTGGTTGACGTAGAAATAGAATAGGTTTTCCGGGTGGAACAGCAGGACGGAATCGAGCGTGGCGTCCAGGGTGGTCTTGAACTGGCTAAGCTGTGCCTCCCTTCGGGCCAGCGGGCCAGGTGGCGGCGCTCCAGAGCAGGCTCGGCTTCCACCCGCCGGTGCTCGGCTTCCTGCTGCTCGCTGCGGCGCAGGAGAACCGGCCTGCCGCTGGATCTCCTCGCCTTTCTGGAACAGCTCGACGAAGACGGCGACCTTGGATCTGGAGTATCTCCGGCTCAAGGCTTGCGGATGTAGTCGACCGCGCCGACCGAGTAGCCCTGAAGACGTAACGCTCGTCCTTGCTGAGGGCGGTGACGAAGATGATGGGGATGTGGCGCGACCTGTGGCGCTCCTTGATGAGGGCGGCCGTCGAAGCCGTTGATGCCCGGCATCTGCACGTCCAGCAGGATGACGGCGAAGTCGCCGGTGAGCAGATGCCTCAGGGCCTCGGTTCCCGATCTGGCCCGACCAGATTGTGACCGAGCGGGGCAAGTACAGCCTCTAGAGCGACGAGGTTTTCGTGCCGATCATCCACCAAAAGGATGTTGGTCCTGGGTTCGTCTTTTGACATAAGAAATCCGTTCGCTTTTTGGTCGCCGTACTGCATGAAGCGGTTTTGTCTCTATTGTTATTCACTGCCTTGGCGACGCACCAGCAGCAGGCAGGCATCGTCCTGAAGCTTACCACCGGCGAGGCGCGCGCCGCCCAGAACCGCCTGACCGATCTGGCGCAGCGAACCCCGAGGCGCCGCAGCGCCCGTTGCGTCACTCCCTCGCCAACCGAAGAAATCCTTGCCGCGCCGTGCCTCCGTGGCTCCGTCCGTCAGGAGCAAAATGATGTCCTCCGGCCCGAGGCGCAGCCGTCTCGCCGCGTACTCTTCCTTCGGGTCTATGCCCACGGGCATGCCCGTTGCCTCCACCATCCGGCTGTCCCGCGCCGCTTTCCCGAACACAAGCGGCGGCTCCGCACCCGCCACCACGAAGATGGCTTCCTCACCGGCGGTGTCCACGACCACCAGGGATAGGCAGATGAACGCGCCGAGAGCCCCCGTGTTCGATGCGCTGGATATCGCAAAGGACACCATTCAAGCGCGTGACGGCTTGCGCCGGGTCGGGGGACTCGCGAAGAAAAGGCGCGCAGCGCGTATTTGACCCTCGCCGGTGCGGGCGGCCGCAGCCAATCCCTTGCCCGCCACATCCCCCACGACCAGCGCGACTTTCCCATCGGGGAGCGCGAAGGCGTCGAAAAGTCGCCGCCGAAGCTTGCTTCGTCCCAGGCCGCCTCGTAGAAGGTGGCGATGACCAGTGTCCGGGAACGAGTCTTCCAGCGGCCCCAGTAGCAGCGTGCTTTGCAGGGTCTGGCGATTCGCCGTTCCCGCTCGTGGGCGGCGTCCCCTCCCTCCCGTTTGCGCTCGGTGATGTCGCGGACGATAGCCACGAAGCGTCCGGCCTCGTGGGGCGGAGCGATGAACTGTAAAAAAACACTCGACGGGGATGAGCGTACCGTTGCGGTGGCGGTGCTGGGTTTCGAGGGTGAGTGGACGGCCGCGTCCCTCCAGCAAGGGGCGAATCATCTCGCGATAGCGGGCTCATCATATTCCGACTGGATGTCCACAGGCGTCATCGCCAGCATCTCGTCGCCGGTGTAGCCGAGATGCTTGAGCGCTCCTGGTTCACGTAGGAGAAGCGCAGCGTCTGGGCGTCGAAAATGAAAACGGCGTCGAGCGTGGCGTCCAGGGTGGCCTTGAACTGGCTAAGCTGTGCCTCCCTTTGGGCCAGCTGGGCCAGGTGGCAGCGCTCCCGGGCGAGTTCCCGTTCGGCCAGCCGGCGCTCGGCTTCCTGCTGCTGGCTGCAGGAGCTCGGCCTGCCGCTGGATCTCCTCGCCTTTCTGGAACAGCTCGACGAAGACGGCGACCTTGATCTGAGTATCTCCGGCTCAAAGGCTTGCGGATGTAGTCGACCGCGCCGACCGAGTAGCCCTGAAAGACGTAACGCTCGTCCTTGCTGAGGGCGGTGACGAAGATGATGGGGATGTGGCGCGACCTGTGGCGCTCCTTGATGAGGGCGGCCGTCTCGAAGCCGTTGATGCCCGGCATCTGCACGTCAAGCAGGATGACGGCGAAGTCGCCGGTGAGCAGATGCCTCGGGGCCTCCATGCCCGACGTGGCCCGCACCAGAGTTCTGGCCCAGCGGCTCGAGGATGGCTTCCCAAGGCGAGCAGATTCTCCGGGCGGTCGTCCACCAGCAAGATGTTGGCTTTCCGATTTCCTTGCGGCATCCCGTTGTATCCTGATCGAGCCTGTATCCTTTCCATTTTATTATGCAGGCGCCCCGGCGGCGCTTCGTGCCGGCACGAAGCGCCGCCGGAAGCGTTTACGGGGCGGTGCGACTCAGCCACCGGCGGAGCAGGGCCAGCAACTGCTCGGTGTCCACCGGCTTGGGGATGTAGTCGGAAGCGCCGGCAGCCAGGCACTTCTCGCGGTCGCCCGCCATGGCCTTGGCGGTCGGCGCGATGATCGGCAGGTTCTCGAAACGCTCCATCCGCCGTATGATCTCCATGGTCTCGTAGCCGTCCATCTCCGGCATCATCACGTCCATCAGCACCACGTCGATGTCCGCCGTGTCCATCAGTATTTCGATGCCCTCCTTGCCGTTCTCGGCAAACAGGACGTGAAACCGTGGCTCTCCAGCATGCTGGTGAGGGCGAAGATATTTCGCATGTCGTCGTCCACCACCAGAACCGTGCGGCCTGCCAGTTCGACGGGAACGCCGCCGGCGGCCTCGGGACCGATGCCCCCTTTCCTTTCTCGGCAGCTTCGGCCTGGATCTTCCTGCCGGCGCGCGCGGTCGTCGGTGTACTGCTCGCAGGGGCGTCGCGCACGCGGAGAGCGTCTTGCTATCCGCTTGGCCGCCGTCCTCCCGACCGATGACGCTGCTCCACGATCTTTCGCTTCGCCGCCGGCATTTTCGACACCACACGGTGCAGGAACAGCGCCGTCTCGTCCAGCAGGCGCTCCGAGGACGTGGCATCCTTGGTGATGATCGTCGCGGCGTATCTCTTGAGTTGGATCTCCTCCTGCCGGGACAGATCCTTGCTGGTGTAGATGACGACCGGCAGGTTCTGGAACCGCGCCTGCGTTTTCACCTCCTTGAGCAGTTCAAAGCCCCCCCGGTCCGGCAATCCCAGATCCAGCACCATGCAGTCGAATGGTTTGTTCGAAGCGCGGCCAGAGCCTCTTCGCCGTCCCCACCGCGGTTACGGCCACATCTCCATTGCCGATTAACTCGACGATGCTGGCGCGCTGGACCGCGTCGTCTTCCACGACCAGCAGCTCTTTCACGTCCCGGTCGAGAAAGTTCTTCATGTGGGCGAATGCGCCCTCGAGCGCTTCGCTGCTGACGGGGCTTTTCCAGATAGGAGATGGCCCCCAGGTCAAGCCGTGCTCACGATCCATCACGGAGATGACCTGAACCGGGATGTGGCGTGTGTCCGGATCGCGTTTCAAATGATCCAGAAGCGTCCAGCCGTCCATGCCGGAGAGCTTGAGGTCCAGGGTGATCGCATCCGGCTTGAACCGCCGCGCCAGTTCCAGTCCGTTTTCGCCTGAAGGGCCACCAGCCCCTTGAAGCCCTGCTGGCGCACCATATCCAGCAGGATACCGGCGAAGCTGACATCATCTTCCACGATCAGCAGAACGCGGTCCCCCGGCTCAAGATCGGCTCGGTCGTCACGCACCTCGGGAGGGGCGATAGGCGGCGCACCGGCGGTCAACAGGGCCTGCCTCGATGGGCGCGGAGCGGCGTCGATCGGCGCGCGCGCCCATCGCGCTCGTGACCGCGCCGATGCTGCGTAACCGCTGCTGCCGCTATCCGCAGAACAGGCCGTCGTCATAGCGATCGCGGGATGATCCCGGCGGTGGCGCCGGCACGGAACCGCGTAGTGCTGCGGCAGGAACAGGGTGAACGTGCTCCCCCGACCGGGCGTGCTGTCGACGTCGATTCTCCCGCCCAGCAGGCGCGTGATCTCGCGGCTGATGGATAGGCCCAGGCCGGTGCCGCCGTACCTGCGATTGGTCGTACCGTCGGCCTGCTGGAACGCCTCGAAGATCAGGCTTCTGCTTATCCCTGGGGATGCCGATGCCCGTGTCGGTGACCGAGAACGCGATCGTCGTGCCGGGAACAGTTGCGGCGTGTCCAGAATCACGTCCCGATCCGATCCCGCTATCCTCAGGTCCACCCGGCCGTGCTCGGTGAACTTGAAGGCGTTGGACAGCAGGTTCTTGAGCACCTGCTGCAAGCGCTGCATATCCGTCCGGATGATGACCGGCACGTCCGGCTCGATGTCAATGGTGAACCCAGGCCCTTCTGATCGGCGACGTGATCGGAACGTGCGCTCCACATACTCCTGAACCTCGGCCACGGCGACGTTGGTGACGTCGATCTCCATCTTGCCGGCTTCGACCTTCGACAGATCCAGTATCTCGTTGATCAGGTTCAGCAAATCGCCACCGGAAGCGTAGATCGTGTTCGCGAACTCGGTCTGCTTGGGCGTCAGGTTGCCGTGCTATTGTCGGAAAGCAGTTTCGCCAGAATGAGCATGCTGTTCAGCGGGGTGCGCAGCTCGTGCGACATGTTGGCCAAAAACTCGGATTTATATTTCGAGCTGAGCGCCAACTGCTCGGCCTTTTCTTCCAGCGCGGCGCGCGCCAGCTCCACCTCGCGGTTCTTGAGTTCTACCTTGTTGTTCTGCTCGGCCAGCAGCGATGCCTTGTCTTCCAGCTCCTTGGCCTGCGTCTCCAGCTCCACATTGGGCAACTGAGCTCTTGCTGCGACTGCAGCTCCTCGGACTGGCTTTGCAGTTCCTGCGTGAGCGACTGCGACTGCTGGAGCAGTTCTTCCGTCCGCATGTTCGCGCTGATCATGTTGAGGACGACGCCGATGCTTTCCATAAGCTGGTCGAGGAACGTCCGGTGGATCGGGCTGAACATCTGGAAGGACGCCAGCTCGATCACCGCCATGATCTCGTCTTCGAAGAGCACGGGCAGCACGATGATGTTGAGCGGCGGCTTCGCCGAGGCCGGAGCGATCTGGATGTAGTCCCCCGGCACGTTGGTAAGCAGGATGCTCTCCTCTCCAGCGCGCACTGTCCCACCAATCCCTCGCCCAGGTAAAACTGATTAGCGACGTTTTTGCGCTCGCGATAGGCGTAGCTGCTCATCAGCTTCAGAACGGGCGTTTCCGCGCTCGCCGGCGTCGTTGAGATAGAACACGCCATGGTGCGCCGACACGAGCGGCGTCAGTTCGGACATGATCAGGCGCGCGACGGATTCCAGGTTCTTCTGGCCCTGCATCATGCCGCTGAAGCGCGCCAGGTTGGTCTTGAGCCAGTCCTGCTCCTTGTTCTTCTGAGTCGTCTCCTTGAGGTTGGCGATCATCTGGTTGATGTTGTTCTTGAGCGCCGAAACCTCGCCCTGCGCCTCAACGGTGATGGAGCGGGTCAGGTCCCCCTCGGTCACGGCGGTGGCAACGTCGGAGATCGCCCGCACCTGAACCGTAAGGCTGTTTGCCATGAAGTTGACGTTGTCGGTCAGGTCTTTCCAGGTGCCTGCGACCACCCGGCACATTGGCCTGCCCGCCCAGCTTTCCTTCCGTTCCGCACTTCGCGCGCCACACGGGGTGACTGTCGGCGAAGATGCCCATGACGTTGATAACCCTTGATCTGGAGAATGATCGCCGTAACCATGCGGTAACCACTTGATAACGTCGGTGAACCGTTAGATTCCGGCCAGAATCGTTGTCCGTCCTTTCCAGGTTCCCGACACCCCCTTCACCTCGGCCTGACCGCCCAGCTTCTGGTACCGACTTCGGTCGCGCGTTACCTCGCCGGCGAAGGAGCTAAGCGGTCGACCATCTGGTTGATGAGGATTTCGCCTTTGACGTCCACGGTGATCTTCTGCTGCCGCTGTGGTCACCAGCGCGATGTTCCGCACCTGGCGGTCAGGTTGCCGGCCATGAAGTTGACGTTGTCGGTCAGGTCCTTCCATGTTCCCGACACGCCCTTGACCTCGGCCTGTCCGCCCAGCTTACCCTCGGTGCCGACCTCGCGCGCCACGGGTGACGCGGCAAAGGAGTTAAGCTGATCGACCATGACGTTGATGGTATTTTTGAGTTCGAAGGATCTCGCCTTTAACATCGACGGTGATCTTCTGCTGCCGTTGGCAATCGACCATCTCGCACCTGGTTGATCGTGTTCTTGACGTTGTCGGTCAGGTCTTTCCAGGTGCCCGCCCGTTCGACACGTCGCGCGCCACGCGCGTGATCTTCTGGTGCCGACTTCGCCAGGATCTGGCGCGCGTCCAACCGCCGTAACCGACCAGCGCGATGTTGCGCACCTGATCGGTCAGGCTGCCGGCCATGAAGTTTACAGAGTCGGTCAGGTCCTTCCATGTTCCTCGACGACGCCTTTCACCTCGGCCTGGCCGCCCAGCTTGCCTTCCGTTCCGACCTCGCTTGGCGACGCGGGTGACTTCACCTCGGCAACACGCGTTAAGGAGTTAAGCTGATCGACCATGACGTTGATGGTGTCCTTGAGTTCGCCGCGCGCGTCAACGGTGATCTCTGTGACCGCCGTTGGCAACCGCCGTCGACGCGATGTTTCGCACCTGGTTGGTCAGGTTCTGCCAGGCCATTGACGTTGTCGACCAGGTCTCCATTGGCGCCTTTAACCTGGGCTTGGCCACCCAGGATCCCCCTTCAGTGCCGACTTCGCGCGCCACGCGCGTGACCTCGCCGGCGAAGGAGTTAACCTTCGACGTTGATGGTGTCCTTCAGCGCACGTCCACGGTGATCTTCTGGACAGGTCGCCGTTGGTCACCAGCGCGATGTTTCGCACCGCCAGGTTGCCGTTTGACGTTGTCGGTCAAGTCTTTCCAGGTGCCGGCCACGTTCGGCACGTCCGCCTGCCCGCCCAGCTTTCCTTCGGTGCCGACTTCGCGCGCCACCGTCGTGACCTGATCGGCGAAGATACCCAGCGTGTCGGTCATGCCGTTGATGGTATCGGCGAGAGCCGCAACCTCGCCGCGCACCTCGACGACCAGCTTCTGCTTCAAGTCGCCATTGGCAACCGCTGTCACCACTTTGGCGATGTTGCGCACCTGCGTGGTCAGGTTGCCCGCCATGAAGTTGACGTTGTCGGTCAGGTCCTTCCAGGTGCCGGACACGCCCCCGACCTCGGCCTGGCCGCCCAGGATGCCCTCGGTGCCGACCTCGCGCGGGTGACTTCACGGCAAAGGAGTTAAGCTGATCGACCATGACGTTGATGGTATTTTTGAGTTCGTCCCGACATCAACGGTGATCTTCGTGAGAGGTCGCCGTTGGCAACCGCCGTTGTTACCAATGCGATGTTTCGCACCTGGTCGGTCAGGTTGCTTGCCATGCCATTTACATTGTCAGGAGGTCTTTCCAGGTACCGGAGACGCCTTTGACCTGGGCTCCAATTTCCCTTCGGTGATCGCGGGCAACACGGGTTACTTCAGCGGCAAAGAACGTTCCCAGGCTCGACCATCTGGTTGATGGCGTCCTTGATCTGGAGACCTCCCTTGACATCAACGGTGATCTTCTGGCCCAAGTCGCCATTAACCGCCGCCGTTACCAATGGATGTTTCGTTGAACCGTCAGCCAGGCCGTTGACGTTGTCGGTCAGGTCTTTCCAGGTGCCGGAGACGTTCGGCACCTCGGCCTGACCGCCCAGCTTGCCTTCGGTACCGACTTCGCGCGCCACGGGGTGACTTCTGCGGCGAAGGAGTTCTGGGCGTGGTCGGTCATGACGTTGATGGTGTCCTTCAGCTCCAGGATCTCTCATTTGCCGTCCACGGTGATCTTCTGCGACAGGTCGCCATTGGCCACCGCCGTGGTCACCAGCGCGATGTTGCGCACCTGATCCGTCAGGTTTCCTGCCAGGACGTTGACGTTGTCGGTGAGGTCTTTCCAGGTGCCCGAGACGCCCTTGACCTCGGCTTGGCCGCCCAGCTTCCCCTCGGGCAACCGACCTCGCGCGCCACGCGACGTTACTTCGCCGGCAAAGGAGATCTAAGTTGGTCGACCATGGTATTTACCGTCGTACCGATGCGAGGAACTCACCTTTGACCGGTGTCCCCTCGATCTCCTCAGAGCCATCTTCTGTGAAAGACATCGTACCCTCGGCGACGGCGGTGATAACGCGCGCTACTTCCGTCGTGGGGCGCGCCAGATCTTCAATAAGCGTGTTGACCGAATCGACGCTGACGGCCCAGGTGCCGGAGACGCCTTTAAGCGCGGCGCGTTCCGTCATCTTACCCTTCACGGCCCACAATGCCGCCCACGCGGACGATCTGAGCTGGGCCATGATCTTCGTTCAGGCTGATAACGTCATTGAAGGCTCTGGCGATTTCGCTCAGGACGGCAGCCAACCTGGTGTCAGGTCGCCGGCAGGCGAACGTTATCGAAAAGTCACCGGATTTGGCTTGGCCAGCAACGCGGTTACCTCATCGGCAGGAGCTGTTGGTCGCTGTAAGTACCGTCGTCCGATGGTTCGGAACGGTATAGGTCGCGTTCTCCCTCGGCGACGCATTTAACGCGCGCTATCGTTCTGATCCGATTTCACGGCCAGCGGGTCTTTCTCATTCTTGCGATACACAATCCGCCCACGGAAACATCGATAATAGTGAACGTGTTAAAAAATCGGCAGGCGAACCAGCAAAGCCAGGCGACTGAAGCTGTTCGGAGGTATACGCGTTCAGTATACGCGCAGTGATTTCACGGCCCTGATCTTTTTTGCATCAAGCGGACATTATCGCACGGGGCACTTTTCACAGCCAGCAATAGTGCTGCGGAAAGAAATTCCTGAGCATCGCCGCCGCGCCGCGGGCGCCCTCCAGTTTATTCCCGAATGGCAAGACTGGGCGGCTCAAACAGGAGAACCGGACGGGGCGCAGCCCCGCGGCCGGATCACCCCACGGCAACAGGCGTCTCAGGCGCGTACGGCTCCGCCTCGGTTGAGATCGCCGTTCTCGACCACAAACGAGGCGCGAGGTCAAGATGGAACTGCCCGGAGTGGCCCCCGGGTACAACGCGGAACCGCCCGATAATCACTGCGCCACCGAGTCCGGGGTCGCCGACCACGAAGGCGACCCTGCAGCGGACATAGCCGCGCTGATCGTTATAATACTTGATGTGTGGGGCCTTCTCGCGCTCAAAATCCGCTGTCCACGAGCCGTCATGTCGCTGCCATTGCCCCCGGAGGAGATTGACGTGCCGACAAACTCCCGTTCCCAGAGAAAGGTCCGGGAATAGGCGCGGCATGCTCTTAGTGCGTCGACAGGGCGATCGCCGTCGCAACCGCTACCGTGCTGATCAGGAAGAACGCCAGGCTCGATGCCATCACCGCCGCGAACGAGCGGAAGCGTTCCAGATCGAGCGTCCCCCCGTTTATCAGCAGGAAGAGCCAGCCCGCGCAGAAGGTTTCGGAGGCGTTCAATGCGACGTTGAATGCCATCTGGTGCAGCGGCTGGCGTTTGGGGAAGAGGCAGCTGCAGAGGGTCGTGGTCGCGCCCACGAGCATGGCCGCCGCCGGCCCCAGGTGGAGCAAGGCTGCAAAGATGATGACAAAGCCCAGCGAGAGGAAACCCGTATTCTCGGCGGCCATACGCCGCATCAATTGCACCTTGGTTCTGCCGGCCAGGGCGCCCAGGAGAATGAAGAGCCCCAGTTCCCACATCTCCGCGTCCGCACCGAAGCCGGGCAAGAGACTGCTGAGGGTCACGGCGAGGACCCCCAGCAGCCAGGTCATCACGAGGAAGACCTGTGCTTTTCGCGGCAAGCTGTGCACGGTTCTTGGCCCTTCTCCCGCGATTCTACCGGTTGTCTCCATGGATCGCTCTGGAGGACAGGTCCGCCGCGCCGGTGTTTTCTCCCCAGAGCACCTGGTTGGCCCAGACACCGCTGCCCCACAGCACCTGGCTGCCCGCGAGCGTGTTTTCCCCCCAGAGCACCTGTGTCCCCCACACCCCTGCCAGCGAGCCGATGCCCGTGCCCCAGACGCCGGCCTGGTCCCAGAGGATCCGCTGCATCTCGATACGCACCAGGCCCAGGGTATCGCGGTACAGCGCCGGGCTGAGGGCAGATCGCGTTGCCGTGTAGGGGCAGCGCAGGGCGGCGGGGATGTTGAGGTAGCCCGCGCCGAAGGTGCAGGGGTCGGTGCTGCCGTTACCAACGCCCCACCACTTGTCGGCCGAGACCATCAGGCGGGCTTTGATCGTGTCGGGCGAGAGGGTAGGGTCGGCCTCCAACATCAGGGCGATGGCGCCGGAGACCACGGGCGCGGCCATCGACGTGCCCGACAGGCGAAAGTACCTGTCCGTCGTCGTGACCCTCGGCGCCGAGCAGTACTCCGACAGAGGGACCAGGTTGGTGGCGCTGTAGGTCGCGTCCAGGTAGCTGTTGTTGGCCAGCACGGAGATGACCCGGTTGCCGGGGGCGACGAGATCGGGCTTGAGCACGAAGTCCAGACGGGACGGGCCGCGGGACGAGTAGGTGGCGATACGGTCCGAGGCGCGGCCGCCGCCCGGACTCTTCATGGCGCCGACCGTGATGGCATAGGGGCTGTTGCCGGGCGACTGAATGGAGCCGTAGGCGGTGCCGTAGCCCTCGTTGTCCAATCCCAGTAACGCCAGCGTCGGCGACGCGTTCCTCCGCCCCTGGTTGCCGGCGGCGCAGACGACGGCGATGCCCGCCCTCCAGGCGTTCTCCACGGCCAAGCACAGCGGGTCGGTGGTGTAGCTCTCCCCGACCGGGTGTCCCAGGGACAGGTTCAGCACCCGGATGTTGTAGGCGGACTTGTGGGCGATCGCCCAATCGATCGCCGCCAAGACGTTGCTGACGGCGCCCTGGCCGTTGCCATCAAGCACGCGGAGGTTGATCAGCCCGGCGCCGCGCGCGATGCCGTAGAAGGTGCGGGAGAAGAGGGGGCCGGTGGAGGCGGCGCCGTTGCCGGCGATGATGCCGGCGACGTGGGTGCCGTGGCCGCACAGATCCTCCGTCCTGTTGGTGTCGGAGGCGAAATTGATACTGACGAGGGTCCGGGGCCGGTGCGTGTTCGGGTAGCACAGGTCTGCCCGAGACGACTGTATGCCGCTATCGATCACAGCCACGGTGATGCCCGCACCGGTCAGACCCTGCTGGTTGAAGGCGATATCGGCCCCGCTGGCGCTGACGGTGAACTCATCGCTCTTCCAGACAACCGTGTCGGGCGACAGCCGCTCCACGAAGTGCAGCGCCGCCAGTCGGGCCAGGCGGCGCCTGAGGACGCGCACGGCGGCGGCATCGAGGCGGGGCAGATGGCGATAGACATCGCCGCCGAGGGATCGGATCTGGTTCTCGCGCGTGGGCGTCAGGTCACCGCGCAGCTGGAGGATCACGGAGCACCAGCCGGAGGTCGACTTCGCGGCTATCGCCGGCGATGGAAACCGGTCGCGCTGGTCGGAACGGTCACCCGCACGGGCGGGTGAGGAGGCGCCCCAGAGCGAGCTTGCGACGGCGAGGGACAGGAACAGCGCAGCGGTTGCTCCTCGCCCCGCCCGGTAGCACCGGGTAATGGGGGTGAGCTGGCAGCCACGGCCCCCGCGGTTGTGAGACATAACTTTTCACCTCATAACCATTTCGGTTCGGCCACCCTGCTCAGAGCCGAAGAAATTGGATCCGCCCGTTTGCGCTGCGGGGTTTCCTCCTCTTCACGATTCTTGTTTGCGGAGGGTAGATCTGGCGCACATCAGATCTTGCCAAGAGCACGGGCGACTAGTGAAATAATCGGTGCCAGCCTGGTTAATCTTTACCTCGGACAGGGGAGCCCGCATCGCGGGTCTGCGCAGGGCGGTTGTTCTTACCCGGGCGAGGGGGACGGCGCGGACGCGGCCGCGTGCGGCGAGCAGGCACCAGGAGGGGATGAAGCTCGAGCGCCAGGATAACTCTCCACTTTTCCCGCGTGCCAGTGAACGGAACGGGGGCACGCTTTCGCGTGCCCCCGTTCCGTAAAATGTGGTCCCGTCCTTACGAACAGGCGCCACCCCCTACGATGCGCCTAGGGCTGTATCGAGCCGAGCAGACACATCACCGAGACCACCGCTGAGGTGATCATCAGCCCCACCACGCCCAGGCCGTACCAGTCCACGCGGGCTTTGCGCCGCACCCGCTCGGGCGCCTGTCGCACCGGCTGGGCGGCCACGTCCTCGCTCGCGGGCGCGGCCAGCTCGACGAGGACGCTCCCCTTGCCGGGCGCAAAACCGATCTCGATCGTGTCTTCCTGCCACCGCGCCACCAGGCCGATCAGGCGCTGCGACGGTTGGGTCAGCAGGCGCTCCATCTCTTCCCTGCATTCCGGATCGATCACCACGTTCTGTGCCATTCGCTCCCCTTCCTTAGCGTGCTCGGCGTCGGCGTTTCCTTCCCCCATCCCTATAACTACAGGTAACTTGATCCGGGCGGAAAGTTGCCCCGCCAGAATACCTGCTGTCGCCCCCGCGCAAACAGACCGCCCCCTCTGTATCGCCGCGCAGGGGCAGGTGGCTAAATGATCCCCGCGCGTGCGGCGCTTGCCAGGGGACACGCCGCCACGTTATAATACAGCCACCTTTGTCAGGCGAGGGGCAGAAACGTCATGGACACAGAGCGGGACAACTCCCGAAAGGACATCACGCGCCGCGAGTTCCTGGCCGGCGCCGTCTTGTCCGGGCTGGCGGTCGCGAGGCCGGCGGGCGCCGCGGACAGGGCGAAGAGGCCGCGCGTCGGCAGCGGCGAACACACCTACGAGGCGATCCATGACTGGCTGGTGCCGCCCACGCACATCCAGTGGGGCGACACGCATGGCGTGGCGCAGGACGCGAGCGGCCGCATCTACGTCGCCCACACCGTGCATCCCGACAGCCCCTCCGGCGACGCGATCGTGGTTTTCGACAAGGATGGCAAGTTCCTCAGCTCCTGGGGCGCGCGCTTCCGGGGCGGGGCGCACGGCATCGACGTGCGCAAAGAGGGCGACCGGGAGTTCCTGTACCACTGCGACATGAAAAACCGCGTGGTGGTCAAGACGACGCTGGACGGGGGTGTCGTGTGGGAGAAGGGCGCGCCCGCCGAGCCGGGCGTCTACAAGGAGGGCGCCCGCTTCGTCCCGACCAACGTCGCCTTCGCGCCCAACGGGGACTTCTACGTCGCCGACGGGTACGGCTCACACTGGGTCCACCAGTACGACATCCGCGGCGAGTACATCCGCAGCTTCGGGGGGAAGGGGACCGAGCCGGGCAAGTTCCACACGCCCCACGGCATCTGGGTGGACGCGCGCCGGAAGGAGCCCGCCCTGGTCGTCACGGACCGCGAGAACCACCGCCTCCAGTGGTTCGCCTTCGACGGTAAACACATCGAGACGACCGCCGGCGGTATGCGCCGGCCGTGCAATTTCGACATCCGCGGCGACCTGGCGGTGATCCCGGACATCAGCAGCGTGGTCACCCTGCTGGACAGGGACAACAAGGTCGTGGCACAGCTGGGCGACGGCCACCCCTCGAAGCTGCGGCGCGTGACGCGCGGCGAGTGGATCCCGGGCAAGTTCGTCCACCCGCACGACGCGCTGTTCCTGCAAAGCGGCGACATCCTGGTCGCCGAATGGGTCCCGATCGGTCGCCTCACCCTGCTGCGCAAGATCGGCTGAAGGCGAAAGGGCGCCCCCTACGGGTGGGCCCAGCGTAGGACGTTGTCGTGCCCGATGAACCAGAGCGCGCCGTCACTCGCCCGCACGATGCGCGTGATCTGCCCGGGCGGGAGCCGGGGCGGCTCGACCTTACGCCACGTTCCCGCCGCCCGGTCGAAGCGGTACGGCCCCTCGGAGGTGGCCACCCAGACGACGTCCGCTTCGACCAAAAGGCTTACGGCAACGATCGAGCGTCCCGGCTCGGAGGGCAGCTTCGGGTCGAAGAGCTTCCACGCGTCGCGCGCCTTGTCGTAGCGCGCCAGGGCGGGTGCGTAACGGATCTGCGGGCCGTTGGGCTGTCCTTCACGGATTTCGCGCCCGTGGATCAGCACCCAGGCGCCGGAGCCTTGGCCGCCCGTGTCGGGGGCCACGTCCTGGATCAGCGTCCGCCCCGCCGGGCCGTCCATCGGCGGCAGAACATCGGCGACGCCGCGCCAGCGATCGGTCCGCCTGTCGAAATGGTACGCGTGCTGGTGCGTGACGGCCCAGACGCTGTCGCCGTCCGATACGAAACGGCTGACCGACAGGCGCGTCGGGAAGCCGTGCTCGCTGCCCACCAGCGTCCACTTGTGGGTGGTCTTGTCGAAGCGCGCCGCCAGCTCCTCACCCGACGGGAAGTCGCGGCACAGCGCCCACACGGCGTCCCGGGTGATGACGGGCCGGGACAGAATCCGCTTGCCGTTCAGGGCGGACACGGGGAGCGGCTGCCAGGCGCGTTTGCGCGTGTCAAAACGGAACGTGCCGCGCCGCGAGCCGACGTAGAGAGCGCCATCCGCCCCGCGCGCCCCGACCGCGGAGTCGTGGTCGCCGAAGACGGGTATCTCGGTCAGCTCGCGGTGCGCCGTCCACGTCTTTCGCGCGCGGTCGTATTCCCAGAGCACGGCACGGAACGGCTCGAGAAGCCAGATGCGGGCGACGTCAGCGCACAGCAACGCCAGCGCGGCATAGGAATGGTCAAAGCGGGCATCCCCTTCCGGCCAGGTGAGCGGCGGAGTGACGGCACTCCAGCGGCAGGTGTTCGCGTCATAGCGGTGCACGGCGGCTGAGGCGGCTGTTGCCGTGACGACGTAGGTGCCCTCGTCGCCGCCCGTGCCGGCCGGGCAGAACGACGCCCGCTCCACGTCGGTGGGATAGCGGGTACGGCCAGAGCCGTCCTGGCTCATCACCACGCGGCTGGTGTTCGCCGGCAGCGACAGCGGCTCGGTCCAGGCTTCGCGGCGTNGAAGATTGCCCGCTGTACCCGCGCCCACAAGAATAGCCCGGTTCCTGTGATGACATGGATATGTCTTGCGCGGGGTCAGTGGAATCAAACACCACCGGTGATGTCCGGTGGGGGGACGCCCTGCTCGCGGGCCTGTTTGCGCCAGAAGCGCGAGCAGTGGGGCAGAAAGTCGCAGTAGGGGCAGTGGTCGTTCACGACGGGCAGAACCGCTTCCCACTCGCGATTGCGAATCTCCTCGCCGGTATCGTGGCAGGCGGCGGCTATCTCGGCGCGCTCCGTTTCGTCCAGTTCCGCCGAGGCGCGCGCGCCGGTTCGCAGGGCGACTAAGGTGGCGAAGACGCGGCGGTCGGGCATCTGGTGCCTGACCAGAATCTGATAGATGGACAGCGCGAGCGAATCCCGGACCTCGTCGTCCGTTACCGTGTCCCGGCCCGATTTGGAGTCCACAATCTCCAGGCTGCCGTCCGCGTGTTCGTCCACCCGGTCGATGCGCCCGCTGAGGGCGATCTCTGGCGATAAGTCCATCCGCAGCGTCTTTTCCGTCCAGAGCGTCGTGGGCGGCGGCGGCGCTTCCGGCTCGGCGGCGGCGCTGCGGGCGGCGACGGAGGCGGCGTGGTACTCCTGAAGGATGCGGACGCCCTCCACGCGAAAGGCCGTCTCCTGCGCGGTGTCCGTGTAGCCTTTGGCGACCCAGACCGTCTCCAGCGAGGCCGTCAAATCTTCCGCCGTCACCGTTTCCGTGCCGCCCGCATTATGGAACGCATCCAGCGCGCGGTGCAGCGAGTGGCCGAAGGCATATCCTGCCCGCGCCCGATGATAAAACCGTCCCAGTTTATCGATATATTCCAGCCGATACTTTGCCGGACACAACAGGTAGGTACGCAGCTTGGTCGGACTGATAACGAACTTTCGTGCCATTTTCTTGCTCCGCAGCAGGCTGCCTCGGTTGCCTGGAAGGGGGAGGGGCTGTATAATGGAAAACGGCATCACGCTCGTGTGACGCCGGGAGAACTACACGGTCCGGCGGGACTTTTTGCGCTCGCGCCGGCGAAAGGGAACCAGCGTGCGTCGCCCTACCCTGTCCATCATTCTTTCGCTTACCCTGGCGGCTGCCTGTGTTTTCGCCGGGGGATGCTTTCGATCCAAAGCGGATGTCGCCAAGAAAGCGGCTCCCGCCAAACCGGTTCCGCCTGCTATCGACTATGCCACCATCCGCCCCAACGAGCTTGGTTTTATCCCGGTGGTAATGTACCACGAAATCGGGGGAAAGCCGGTGCGGCGCGATCCGAGCCTGGTGCGTCCGGTCGAAGCGTTCAAGAAAGACCTGGAGCTGCTGTATGCCGCCGGGTTCCGCCCGGTAAATCTGTCGGATGTGCTGGAAGACAATATCGATGTGCCGCCGGGCACGTCGCCGGTCGTTTTGACGTTCGACGACGGGCGCGAAAGCCAGTTCCGCCTGATAGAAACCGCGACTGCGTATAAAGTAGACCCCAACTCCGCTATGGGTATTCTTCAGGCGTTCAGTAAGCAGCACCCCGACTGGAAGATGCGCGCTACCTTCTTCGTGCTGCCCAAATCCAACAGTACGCTGGAAGTATTCGGGCAGCCGGGGCAGGGGAAAGACAAGCTGGCCTACCTGCTGGGTGAGGGCATGGAGATCGGCAACCATTCGATCCATCACCGGAACATGCGGCGCATGACGCCGGCGCAAATACAGGCTGAGATCGGCGGCGCGCACAATCTGCTGATGGAGGCCGCGCCCAATGCCCGCATAACGGCGGTGGCGCTGCCGATGGGGGTGTATCCCGACAGGAAGAACTGGCCCTATCTGGTAAAAGGAACCTTCCAGGGCAAGTCGTATGAGTATAAGGCGGCGATGCAGGCCGCGTGGCGTCCCGTGCCTTCACCAGCAGCGAAAGTGTTCGATGCGATGCAGTTGGAGCGTATCTCCCCGGCGGACGGCACCAACGGGCTGCGGTACTGGATCACCAAGATGACGCAAAGCGGCGAATATCCGCGCTATGTTTCGGACGGCGATGCGAAGGTGGTTTCTTTCCCGAAGGGCGACGAAGGACGCGCCGATATTGCGCGGCTTGAGGGACGGCAGAAGCTGGTGTACGCCTACGGGGACGGCGGCGCGGGCGGCGGCAGTAAGCCGATTGTCAGTGAGGCGGATGAAGGGAACACATCACCGGCACCGGCGGGGACGGCTGCGCCTGCTGTTTCTGCGAAGCCCATCGTTGGAGGATAAAGCGTTCCTTTTAGAAACCGCCGGGCGACGGGCTGCTCGCATTCAATTTGGTGAGGTTGTCTCCCGCCTGGATGGCAGCGGGAGAACCCGCCCCTGCCTCCATTGCCCGCGACCATAACCGGATCGCTTCAAGACGGTTGCCTTGCTTTAATGCTTCGTTACCCATCTGTAGATAACGATTCGCCTCGGCGGCTCTTTCAGCGTTTTGCTGCTGAAAGCTGAACGTCGTTGCCGGAGGGTTGGTGGACGGATTATCGCCGCGCAGGGTTGGCAGGGG
>JAUJNC010000016.1 GCA_030446525.1 Armatimonadaceae bacterium | reverse complement strand
AAGGCGTGTCAACGCTTCCAGGAAGTTTATCGCCGGGCCGCGGCGGTTGTGGAGCGCGCCGTCGAGGCGCGGCGTCGGCACTCTCGTGGCGTCCAAGTGGCGGTAGTGGACAGCTTCGGACTTTTTCTTCCAAACACAGCGCTTGACGAACAGGGTTACTTCACCGCATTTTCCGTCCTGCGTCGTGTAGCGGAAGGTGCACAGTTGCTTATCGCCGCGCTGGCCTGCTGTGGCAGGCCGCGCTTGGCTAGTAAAGTTGGCTATCGGCACGCCCGCTACCGCCTCAAGGATCGGGAGCAACTGCGTCTGGCTCAAGTCAAGAACGATATTGGGATCTTCCATTCTTTTTCCCGCACGCGAACGCTATACCTTCACGGAATGGACGGGGCAACGCTGTGAACGCTTCCTTTGCATCTTCAGCTGTTCGTGTTGACGCAATGGGCCGGGTGTTACCGCACTCTAACGGCACGCTTCACCGGCGCGGAGCACCCGACCACTGAGCGGAGCAGAACACGAGCCGAAACCGCGTCCGGTGCAAGCGATCGTTAGTGCGCTGGCTTCGTGCCTCACTCTTCATAGATGATGACGCTGGTGTCCGTGTTCTTGGGCTCCACGAAGGTGGCGCACTCCACCCCCAGCCAGCTACAGTGATAACATAGCTGTGCCTCGGCCCTGGCCCAGACGCCCGCAGAGGGCGTGAGTATCTCCCGCCACAAACCCCGCCGCGGCCTGTCCTGCGCTATGAAATGGAAACGCCCCGGTATGGTGCCCGGCACCAGGGCCTGACTGCACCGGGGACACGCGCCGCCCGAACAGGGGCCGGGGCAGGTCGCCAACACCTCGCCCCGGACACGCCGCAACGAGCGCAGAGTCGCGCAGGCGATGTCGGTCCAGCGGCAGGCAGGGCAGTGCTTGGCTTGCGCTTCGAGGAACGCCCAGCGTCGCGCTCGCCCGCGCGCGGGCGCGGGTTTGGTCGGCTCGAACCAGAAACTCCCGCCGACTTTGCCGCTCCAGGCTTCTTTGCCACAATCGGGGCAGTTCATGTCATCATCTCGGCTCTCGTCGAACAGTGTACCGACCGGCAACATAGGTAACAGTTTAGACCGGGCACATGGGTGACACTTTTGCTGATGATTCTTGGTTCTGCATCGGCCCCGGTTTATCCTTTGATTTTGCCTTCCCTTTCATCGAAGCGCGCCAGGAGCTGGTCATAGAAGTAGATCGACCACATCCCGTCTTCGACCTCCTCCAGGCCGATGTACTCTTTGGCCAGAACGTAGCTGATAAAGAGTTGCTGGTTCTTGATGCGCAACGTGCCCGCGTTGCTGACCAGACGCACCTTGAAGTGGGAAGGATAGCTCGGCTCCGGAAGGCAAGCTGGCATCGGACGCGCGGAAGGCACGTACACCGAGGCCGGCGTCTTCTGTGCCAGGGCTTCATGGGGCCGGACCTGGTTGAACTCTGCTTGGAACGCGTCAAAGCGCTGCTGCTGCAGGCTCTGGTTCCGCTCGGGTGGCTTGGTCGCCTCCTCTTTGAGCGTCTTGTGCATCCGCTCGTGCCGCCCATTCTGCTGCGGGTGTCCCGGTTGGATCCGCTGGTGGACAATGCCCAGCTTGATCCACCAGAGCGACAGGCGCGAAAGCCCCTGAAACGCGGTCGTGGCAAAGGGCACCCCGTTGTCCGTGCGAATGGCATCGGGCAGACCGTACTCGCGAAAGAGCCTCTCAAACGTGGCAAGCGCCGTCTCGGTTTCGGTGGAACGGTAAGCGTCACAGGCCAGCAGAAAGCGACTGTGGGCATCGCTCACCGTCAGAGGAAAGCAGTAGAGGCCGTCGCCGGTCTTGAACTGGCCCTTGAAGTCCGCGCTCCAGACCTGGTTGGCAGCCGTGGTCGAGAGCGGTACCGAACCCGGATGGCCCCACTTGGGGCGGCGTTTCTTGCGGGTCAGCCCGTGGCGCGCAAAGAGATCACCAGCACTGGAGGCCGCAGGCAGGCAAAGATCGGGGCACCGCTGGGCCAGGTAGGGCAGGATCTTCTTGGGACCCCAGCGGGGATGCTCTTTCTTGGCCGCGAGCAGGGCTTCTTGCACCGGAGCAGCCATCTTATAGACAGACCAGATAGAAACCGTATAAAATCGTATAAAATAGGGGCATGAGACCTCGTCGCTTCCAACTGACGGAACAAGCAGCCAACGAGTTACAGGCCGCCTACTTGCATAGTCAACATGCAGAAACCAAGACTCGCTACCAGGCCGTGCGTCTCTACGGCCTGGGCTACCCTGTCCCCGAGATCATAGATATCTGCGGGTGCAGTCGCACCAGTCTGATGGAGTGGTGCCGCGCCTACCAAGAACGCGGGGTCACGGCCCTGATCGATCAGCGTCAGGGCGGCAACCGCGCCAAGTTAAAGCCCGATCAGATCGAGCGCCTGCAGAACCGACTGCACCGCTACCCGCCCGCCCAACTGCTGGGGCGCGACGCTTGTGTCGGCGACGGGCAGTTCTGGACGGTGGCGGATGTGGCCCAACTGGTCGAACGTGACTATGGCCTCACCTACCAGAGCCAGACCTCCTATCGCAGCCTGCTGGCCAAGTGTGACTTCAGTTATCAGCGTCCGGCCAAGCAGTACAAGTCGCGCACCGACAGCAAGGTCATGGCCTTCGAGGAGGCTCTCGAAAAAAACTCGTAGACACGGCCCTGGACGCCCCGCAGACAGTTCTGCTGGCCGGCGATGAAGCCTCTGTGTATCTACAAGCCTCCTTGATGCGGGTGTGGGCACCGACCGGACAGACGCCCGTCGTCAAAGCCGACCCGGGACGCGATAACACCCATTTCTATGGGGCGCTTAACCTGCAGACGGGCGAGGAAGTCATCTTGCGCTCCGAGTTGATGAATGCCGAAGTGTCGGCGCTGTTTCTGCATCGGGTTCTGCAGGCGTATCCGGATCGCCCCATTTTGCTGCTGTGGGATCGGGCTCCCTGGCATCGCGGGCAGGCGATCCGAGAGATACGACAAGCCAACCCGCGTCTGGAGATCCTGTGGCTGCCGCCGGGTTCGCCGGAGTTAAACCCGCAGGAACACGTCTGGAAGGCGGCGCGGGAAGCCGTGAGCCACAATCACTCGTGGACGAAACTGCCGGCGTTAGCCGAAGCCTTCGAGACGCATCTGAAAACAACACAGTTCGCCTGTTCACTTCTGGAGAAGCACGGGTACGACCTCCTATGTACGAGGTTTAAGTGATATATCTATTAGAGAGTGTAAAGAAAGTGTTTTCATGTACTTGGCGCGAGCCTCCTGAGCATGAGGTGGATCATGGTAGGCGGATCCAGGCCTCGCTGCTCTCGGGCCTCTCTCAAAGTCCTTCGACAGACGGCGCGACTTCGAAAGCCAGGCAAACGTGCGCTCCACCACCCAGCGGCGCGGCAACACCACGAAGCCTTGCTGCCCCGCCAGCTTGGGCACGATCTGCAGCGCCCAACCCCAGAAGCGCGCCACCCACTCGCACAGACCCCCTTTGCCATACGCACCATCAGCCCACAACAGCGCCAGGCGCGGCAAGCGGCCCAGCAGCTTCATCAGCACCAGCTTAGCGCCATGATAGTCCTGGATGCCGGCGCAGTGCACCACTACCGCCAGCAGCAGGCCCGTCGTGTCTACGGCGATGTGGCGCTTGCGTCCTGACCTGCTTGCCCGCGTCAAAGCCGTGGTGCCCCCTTTTTGCGCCGTCCTTACCGACTGCGAATCGATAATGGCCGCACTGGGGTCGGCTCGCGCGCCCCTCCTTCTCTCGCACCTTCTCCCGGAGGGCGTCATGAACGCGCTCGATCACGCCTTCGTCGCGCCAGCGGCTGAAGTGCTCCCCACCAGGCTCCCAGGGCGGCAAGTCATGGGGCAGGTAGCGCCACGGGCAGCCGGTCCTGGCCTGGTAAAAGATGGCGTTCAGATCTGGCGCCTCGGATATGGGCGGGCGCCCGCTCTTGCCGCCTTTGGGCGGGAAGACACTTGCTGGATCGTCTGCCACTGCTCATCGGTCAGATCACTGGGGTAGGCTCTGCGTTCCATGACCTAAACCTACCCACTTTCAGGGACTTTCTGTACACCCTCTTATGCGGGCACGTGTGTGGGGCGCGGCTCCTTTCCTTGAGAGCGTCCATGCCTTGCTCTTGGAAGCGGCCGATCCACTTGTAGGCGGTCTTGCGGCTGATGGCGAAGCGCTGACACAACTCGGTGACGCTAAAGAGCCCGGTCTGGTGAAGGGCTATAAACTGCTGTCGCTCGCACACGGGTTTGGTCTCTCTCCAGGGCATGGCACTTTCCTCCATGCCCTATTGGTTCGCGACTGTTACCCATGTTCCCGGTCTATTCTGTTACCTATCTACCCGGTTCGTACACAGACGCGCCCTAACGGCGGAGCTAACCGGCGCGGAAGCGAAGTGACGAAGGAGCGCAGCTTTCGCGTCCGGTTCAGCGAATGGTTGGGCCGTAGCTGCTTGTTCAGCAGTTATTGGGCAGACCACTCCCGCTGTTACGAAGCATTGACAACTGCATCTTTTGGCTCACCTGAATCGATTGTTTGCTGGATAATGGCGTCCACAAGATCGAAATAGCGCAGCGCCTGCGGACCAACTCGGGTTGGAACACGCGCGCCTCGTGCGGCCACTCGCGGCATGAGTGTTTCCATCTGTTGCGCCAACGCACGGAGCACGGCCAGCTTTTGGGCCGGATCCGGCGTATAAGGCGGCTCGTCGTCAGGGAGAGGAGACATGCCGATAAACTCTTGAGCCTGCCGAAGCGCACCCAGTGCTCATTTCAACAACCCCATCCGGTCCTCCCAAGGTGACCGGGCGGCGTACTTGGCCACTATCAGGAGCATCGCCCAGAAGAAGCTGATCGCGTTGGCGATGCTCTCCAGGGGGTCCTGCTCTGAGGATGGCCCCGTAGCGCCGTCGCGGCGGGCTGAACCCGACGCTGCGGCTTGCGCTCGATTCACTATTAGCCGGGTTTGTCGCGGGACCTCGGGCGCGTCTGACCGAGCCTGCCAATACCAGTCCACCAGATGCGGCCCTGCCTTACCCTCGTAGATTGCCATAAGGTAAGCGCCGCCAGTGGGCGCGTTCTGGGGTGCTTCCACCAACAGCAGCGGAGAGCCGGCCTGAGCCACATATTCGCGGCGCTCAGTCACGATCGCCCCGAGGTGTTCGTCGGCCACAACGACCCATACGTCCGAGTCACTCAGATCGTCCTCGTCGCCCCGGCCCAGCGATCCGAACAGCCAGGCCGCACGGACACGCTGGTCGCGCTCCAGGATGCTCGTGATGTGTTGGAGCAGAGCGTCGCGCTCGGCGCGGTACACCCGTAGACGGGCCTGGGCAGGGGTGTCATCAATGGCAAGTTGCATCGCGACTTCCTGTCATTTGTGGGCAGGAGTAGTTAGGGCTCCATGTGATCGCGGCCCAACGCCCGAACTCAGGGGCGCGAAGAGGCTGGCCCCGAGCGGAGCAGCACACCGGCTGCAGTCGCGTCCCCTGCAGTGAATGGTTGGGCCGAAGAGCCTACCGGCTTCGCCGCAGCCAGAGCACTGCGGCTCCGGTTAACGTGCCGACGAGAACGCACTGCGCCAGGAGCCGCTCCCCATCAACGTCCACACGGCTCTGTCTGAAACGGGTGCGCTCCTTATGGATGGCGCGGTCAAACAGGAAGCCGCGCGAGGCGATGGTGGAGCCGTTCACGTCGATCGTGCCGCCCACGTACTCGCGCGGCGGGAACAGAGCGCAGGACGCGATGAGCACCAAACCCACAAGCAGAGCCTTTGCCTGGTCGTCGTTCATTTCGCTCCTGGGTCAACGTTGGAGGAGGCTTGGCCGCCCGCGATGTTTTTTCCTCCCGCCGCGCACCCCGCCTGCGCCAAACAACGCGGCCCAACGGCACGCTTCACCGGCGCGAAGAAGCCAAACCCCGAGCGAAGCAAGCCACCGGCAGCATTCGCGTCCAGTGCAAGCGATCGTTAGGCGGCGCGCCTCAGCCGCCGGTCAGGTGGACCGTGAACCCGTCTACCAACGGCACGCCGTCCCGACGCCCGCGACTCTCCAGCAGGGCGCGGACGGCCTCATACGCCGTTCTCGCCTCGTCCGGCGTCAGATACACGTTCAGGTGGCTCCCAGCGGGCTGGTAGCTCAAGGCAGACCGGCGCACCGATGGCCGAGGTCCCTTCTTGGCCCGCCGCTCCTGGGCGCTGGGCCAGCGCAGATAGAAGTGGCACAACTCCACGAGCGCACCGCTTTCTGGTGGGGCCTGTCGGCAGGAACGGGACCACAGACTCACCTCGTCGATGTGGGGCCGCTCATGCCAGAGCATGTACAGGCTCATCTGCAAGTCCACAGCGGCGTCACGGTTCAGGTACGCGACGAAGCCGCCCGCCGCGCAGAACACGCAACTGCGCAGGTTCGCCTCGTCGAAGCGGAACACCACGTCGCCGAACTGGTACACGCTCTGTTCGCTCATCGCCCCTCATCCAAGGTGCGGGACCAAACCCCGGTCGGATAAGGAGGTGGCGTTGCCGCCACCCCCTCTCCTAAGAACCGTGCGTGCGACTTTCACCGCACACGGCTCAAGCAAGCGCGGTCTTCCTCCTGGTCTCCGGTCAATTGCCCTGCGGCTCGTAAGGATTACGTTCACCCGAAGGTGCCTAACTTTTCTCCTTGCGTGCTTGTCCTTTGCCAAGTCGGAGCCTTGCTCACCTGCCCCACGTCAGCACCCTTTCAGGTCAGGCAAAAGCCCTATCTGCCCGGTTATGTTTTCCCGTTGCCTTTCGGCTGGCAGCTTTCGCTTCTTGGGACATCCTGTCCTGCTGAGGCATGAGCCCTTCTCACGATGGACCTACTGGTTTAACCAGACCTCATCAGGGTTTCCACGTTCCCCATACGTACCCGAGCGGGTTAGGTCTCGCCTCGGTGCCGGTGGCGCAACATCTGCGGCAGAGGAGTTAGGAACCCCTGCACTTGACCATGTACCTTTTGGTCTAAGCCTCTCCGCCCCTTTGGCTTATCTTCGGTGACGACACGTAAACGGCGATTCACTGTTGTTAACCCTGCCGCTCGCTCCTAGCTCCCGAGCGCCTTGAGGCTGGCAGTCGCCGCCGCTGCTCACGCTTTGGCTGCCGTTCCGAAGAACGAGGCTACGTTGTCCCAGAGGCTTCACACCCCCACGTTGCCCTGGACGCATGCTCTGGTAGGAGACGGATGGCAGAACATCCGGTCGGGTCCCCCTGGCGAGGGCCTGACAGCTACGTATGCGACCTCGTGTCGCACCCCTAACGCCCGAACTCAGGGGCGCGAAGAGGCTGAGCCGGTGCGAAGCAAGGAACCGGCAGCTTTCGCGGGCGGTGCAACGCTTTGTTGGACCGCCCGCTTCGCTTCCAGGGCTTGTCAGTAAAGAGCGAGTTCCCTAACGCTTCCTTACAAACCCACCGGTAACATTGGACTTGAGGTTATCACTGGTTGGGTTCTGAACCACGTACCAGGGTCCTACAAGTTCTTGAAATTTGCATAGATCCGCAGCCGTGGATCGCACCAGAAAGCTGCTATCTACGTCATAGGCGATCACCGCTATGCGAGCAAGAAGGTCAGCCTTGTCCCGCAGCTTCAGGCGCTCCAGCAGTTCCGAAGGCCGTACGTCTTTGACCTTTACTTTCGCCCACCGCTCGTGCTGCGTCTTCGGCAGGGCCGACGTGGGGCGAGCATTTGGGGACGTGACAGCCTGTCCAAAAGATGTTGTTGCTCCGGTGAGCAACAGCCCTGCCACAATGACGGTGCTGAATCGCATTCGTTTTTTCCTCCTACAGAACCGCCGATTGCCAAGCCTCATGCGACGAGAAACGCGGCCCAACGCCCCAAGCTTGTATCTTATAATAGTGGTGCCGGTGACGCTTCAGCAAAGCTGAGACCACAGAGACGATTCCTGAGTCTGCCGGTGAGATTGGCGCCCGGCACCACTTTGCCTTGCCACAAGGCCGGACAGTATCTTACGCCTCCCCGAGTGCGCGATGAGCGTGCAGGCACAAGCCTGACCTACGGAGCAAGGACACCGACAACTTCGGCAAGGAGAGGCCATGTTCCTGGGAATAGACATCAGCAAAGCCACCTTCGACGCCGCGCTCAGCAAAGACGAGAAGAAGCCCCGCCACAAGCGCTTGGCCAACACAGAGGCCGGCCACCAGCTTGCTGGCCACCTGGCTCAAAGATAACGGTGCCACCCACGTCCACGCCTCACCCAGAGGGTACCCGGGAGGCCACCGGCACCTATGGGGAGGCGCTGGCCGCCTTCCTGCTCCAACAGGGGCACACCGTCAGCGTCGTCAACCCAGCCGCGATTCACGCCTTCGCCAAGAGCCAGGCTCTGGCGCACCAAACCGACAAAGCTGACGCCCAGGCTCATCGCCCAGTTCTGCCAGGAGCGGCGGCCACCGGCTTGGATGCCTCCGCCGGTCGAGCAGCGTGAACTGCAAGCGCTGGTCCGCCGCCTGGAGGCCCTCCTCCAGATGCGGCAAATGGAGCAGAACCGGCTCGAGGCGGGCGTGCCGGCGGCCGTCCAAGACTGCCTCAAGGCGAGCCTCACCTTCCTGGACGAGCAAATCGCCACGCTGAAGCAGCGCATCCGCGAGCATATCGACCGGCACCCGGACTTGAAGAAACAGCGGGACCTTCTGACCACCATACCGGCATCGGCCAGGGGACCGCGGCGGCGCTGCTGGCCGAGTTAGGCGATATGTCCCAGTTCAAAGGAGCCCGGCAGGTCCACAGGTGTGTGGACGTGGTAGCCGCCTTCGCTGGCCTGGTGCCGAGGCTTCGAGAGTCGGGCACCTATAAGGGACACGTCTGCCTTTCCAAGCTGGGCTCGTCGCGCCTGCGCAAAGCCCTTTACTTCCGGCGCTCGTGGCGCTGCGCCATAACAGCGCCCTTAAAGCTTTCTGCGCGCGGCTGCTGGCCGGCGGCAAGAGCAAAATGTGCGTGCTCGGGGCGGTGATGCGCAAGCTGTTGCATCTCGCCTATGGCGTGCTCAAGTCCGGCAAGCCTTTCGACCCCCTTCTGGCAAAAGCGGCCTGAAGTCTGGGGCCGAGCCCTTGACAAGCAAGACAGCCACCATGCCCTCGGGCACCACGATGCATGAAAACCGGGTGGGATTCGGGTAGAGTGTGCTTGAGGGAGCTGACACAGAGATCGTCTTGATATTGGTGCCACGAGCCTGAAAGACAGTCGGATCCGCGACACCCACAGGCACCGCTTTTTGTCGCTCCCGCCCTGCTTTGGCAGCGGGAAGCACGCAGGTCAGTTTCTGACTTTTGGGGTGTCCACGTCAGCCCGCGCTCAGAGTTTAGGAGGCTGCTAGGGATATCCTTTACCCGCGCTGTGCTGGCTTGGATGTACACAAGAAGACCGTGGTTGCCAGCGCCATCACCCCAGATGCCCAAACCAAGTCCGAGCAGCACACGCGCACCTTCGCGACGATGACTGCGGACTTGCTGGCCCTTGTGACTGGCTGGAGTCCCAAGGCATCACCCATGTGGCGATGGAATCGACCGGCGAGTACTGAAGCCGATCTATAACATCCTGGAGGGACACTTCGAGTTTGTTGTCGTCAATGCCAAGCACGTCAAGAACGTGCCCGGCAGGAAGACCGATGTCAAAGACGCCGAATGGCTGGCCCAACTTCTGCGTGGGGCTGCTCAAGGCTAGCTTCGTGCCTCCCGCCGGCCAGCGAGATGCGAGATTTAACCCGGCATCGCAGTACTTTCATTCGGGAACGCGCCACCCTGTGCAATCGGGTTCAGAAGGTGCTGGAGAGCGCCAACATCAAGCTCGCCTGTGTGGCTAGCAATGTGCTGGGCGTCTGGACGGGCGATACTGGCGGCTCTGGTTGCCGGAGAGACGGACGCCAAGGTGATGGCCGAACTCTCGAAGGGTCGCCTTCGAGACAAGCGAGTGGTTCTGGAGCAGGCACTGACGGGAAGAGTGGGGGATGTGCACCGCTTTGTACTTGGGGAACTCTTGTGCCAGATCGACAGCCTCGACGAGAGCATTGTTCGCTTTGACCAAGAGATCCACAGAGTAATGGCCCCTTTCGAGGAAACCGTGGAACGGGTCGATACCATTCAGGGGGTGGCACGCTCGGCCGCGGAGGTGATTCTCTCGAGATCGGTCTTGACAGGAGCCGCTTCGTCTCCTTCGGGCGTCTGTGTGCCTGGGCGGGTGTGGCTCCGGGCAACCACGAAAGTGGTGGCAAGCGCCTCTCGGGTCAGGTGCGCCAAGGTAATCATGCTTTGCGCACGGTGCTGATTCAATGCGCCCACGCGGCAGCGCACACGAAGGGAACCTATCTCTCGTCGCTGTTTCACCGCCTGGCCGCCAGACGCGGCAAGAAGCGCGCGATCCTGGCGGTAGCGCATTCGATTTTTGGTTTCGATCTACCATATGTTGGTTCGCAAAGAGCCGTATCTGGAGTTGGGGCGACTACTTGGATCGACTGCGGCCCGAAGCGACGACCCGGCGCCTGGTGGTCGCCTGCAAGCCTTGGGCTTTGACGTCACGCTACAACCGAAGGTGGCGGCAATAGCCTGAAGAGCCTATTTTCAGGTCAGTATCTCACCGGCGCGAAGATGAGGGCCGTAGCGCCGGGAAGCCCTTCAACGGCGACGCAAATGGCGCGCTTTCGCGTCCGGTGCAGCGCATTGTTGGACTCCCAGCCTTATTGCTGCTGGCTCCTTGCCCGGCGCCAAGCTACTAAGAAATCCGCCACGTGAACCACAACAGTCTTCCGTACCGAGCCGACCGTTTTGACAGGCACAATCCCCACCGTGTTCGTTGACCAGGTCGGCAAAAACAGCGATACCCGGCTGCCGGCCTCCAAGCGCGCCCTCTGCTCCAGACGCACGGTGACACCCACACTATAGTAGGGGGCACGCTTGAAGTCTTTGAACCTGAACACAGATCGAGGTGTTCCAGGCACTCGGCTCCAGTTCCTCTGCAGTATTTCATCTCAAGTCCGACTCAGCGATGATGCGCACCAGGATCTTTTTCGCACTTGCTGCGGGTCCAAGCCGTCCTGCTGCATTTGCTCGGGGAAGGGATCTACCACGAGGGCGACCTTTTTCACGCCCTGCAGAGCTTGGCACTGAGCAGGCGAGTCGGCTGCCCACGAAGATGCGGGAGCGCCGAGGGCAAGAGAGCCGATCATCAAGATAGCTGCTAACGTTCTCATGGTTGCGCCTTTCAACCTCAACTTACCGCAAAGAGGAGCCCAACGGCGGAATTCACTGGCGCGCAGCACGTGAGCCGGTGCGAAGCCGCCGATGGGCTGCAGGCGCGTCCAGTGCAATGACTGGTTAGGCCGATATGTAACCGGCTCAGCAACTTTCCAAAGCCAACCAGGTGCCATCAAAGTTCCGCGATACAAGCGCCTGCTGCTGAATGAAATAGAAGATCGTCCCATTGTCTCCCAGAGCATGTCCGCGTCATCGTCCGTGTCTACCTGAAGCAAGAGAAGCCACTCATCCACACTGGCCTCTAAGTTCGGGTTCCATGAGCCGAAGGCAATATCCTCACCCCACACCCAGTCGCGGTATTCCAGATGCACTTCTGCGCGAATATAGCCCTGCTCCGCGTGGCCGAGCATCCGGTGCTGACTCGGCGGTCGAGGAGCCCCGCCATCTCGTCCGCGCCTTGGCTGTACAAATCACACATCTGCATCCACATGGTGTGGTAGCGCTCTATCTCTCCCCGTCGGACCAAACCCAGCCTCTGGATGTACCGGTTGTCATAGTGAGGCAGCGTGAGTTCCGAAGCCAAATGGACGGCGCAAGGCTTATGCCCCGATGGTCGATGACCGTGCCTTGCCTAGTTCCCAGGATGGACGGGTGAGGCACATGCTCCAACCGGGACGTCTCCATGGTAATATAGCACCGGCCAGGAATCGCGATCTGCTACATCGGTGACTAATGCCGTGAGCGTTGCCTCATAGAAAAAGTAAAGCATTCCCGAAGTGGGCAACAGTCGCTCGGTGTCATAGCTAGCGAGATCCGACATCTTGAACTGTGCGATGAAAGTCAGTGGCAGACCTTGCCACTCGGGCCACTCCGTTCTGGGTGGCAGATCGGGGAGCCTCCCATCTTTGAAGAACCCGGTGCCAGTTCTGCTTCGTCCGTGGGTCGGGTGCGGATGCGTATCGAGGGCTTGATATAGGATTCGAGTTCATCGGCGACACGGGAAAGCCCGGCCTGATGAATCATATCTCGGATCTTTTTCTCTCATGGCTTAGCAGTCATTTACATCGACTAAGCTCACCCGCCGCCGGAAGCGCAGCGACCGAAGCGAGGCACGAGCGAAGGGAGCGAAGCTGTAGGCGGTCGGGTGCAGCGCCTTGTTCTGTAGCTGTTTGAGCCTCATAGTGATAGTGCCTGTCTGAGCCTGTGGGCGTAGGTTGCTCTTTGGCTGGCGTTCATCAAGTTTCTCTGGCTTGTGTAGAGTTCGTCATCTGTATAACGCGGAAATACGTGAAGATGATAATGCCACACATCTTGATTCCCTGCCGGTTCGTTGTGTTGCCGTGTTGAAACACCCTCACAGTTGTAAGTACTTTTCATCGCCAGTGCGATGGACTTGCTTACAGCGTGGATTTCGTTAGACGGTGTTATGAACTTGACTTGCACAAATCGCGTACTTTAGCGCATGAAAGAAGCAAAAGAAGCACAACAGCGCGTAAAAGAAGCACAACCAGAACGAAAACCATATCCGACGGACGTTTCCGATGAGGGATGGGCCTTTGTAGAACCTTACCTGGTGCTCATCAGTCCCGACTCTCCGCAACGCCAGCACCCCCTGCGGGAGGTCTTCAACGCGCTGCGCTGGATCGTGCGGGCCGGCTCTGCCTGGCGGCTCTTGCCCACCAACTTCCCGCCCTGGGCAGCCGTGTATCAGCAGACACAACGCTGGATCGCTGCGGGATGCTTTGAAGACATCGTCGACGACCTGAGGGAGATGCTCCGGCAAGCAGCAGGTAAGAAGGCGCAGCCCTCTGCCATCATTGTGGATGGGCAGACGCTGCAAGGGACCATCGAGAGCGGGCACCGGGCCGGCTACGATGGGCACAAGAAGAAGAATGGCTCCAAGATCCACATGGCGGTGGACACGCTGGGCTACCTGCTGTCGGTGGTGGTAACGCCTGCTAATGAGCAAGAACGAGATCAAGTAGAGCAACTCTGCCGGCAGGTGCAGGCGGTGACCGGAGACAGTGTGGAGCTGGCCTGGGTGGACCAGGGCTACACGGGCGAGGAGGCAGAGGCTGCTGCCGCCGAGCACGGGATAAAACTGGAGGTGGTGCGTCTGCCCGGGACCAAGAAAGGCTTTGTGCTGCTGCCCCGCAGGTGGGTAGTCGAACGCTCCTTCTCCTGGAAGACGCGCTTCCGCCGCTTGGTTCGCGACTACGAGCGGCTGCCCGAAACGGTGGCTGGGTTGCATTTCGTGGTCTTTGCCTGCCTCATGCTGACAAGGCTGCTCGCTTCAGCCGCTTGGGGTTCATAACACCGTCTAGCCACCTCAAGTGGCAGGTCATAGATATTTTCGTAATGAAGATTGGGAACAATGATAACGTGGTCGCGCGTTCGCGGCCATTGATGTGAGCTGATGAGAGCCGTGACCGAACCGTTCTGCAAAACAATGTCTGACTGAACCGAGAAAACGTGCTCATTCTCAATACCTTGAATGAGCAAACAGAAAGGACAGATGTAACCGTCAGGCGCATGATTATACATTTTGCTGTTTAATGTGCTGCTCGATTTCATCCATTGTCTGAACAAACGCTTGCTCAATGTCAACCTCATACATCTGTGACAGAACCAAGACGCACCACAAGCAGTCGGCTAATTCATGTGACAGTTTAGCCTTTGCATCAGGAATATTCCTAATGCCGTTTTGTGACATGACCAGCTTCATCAAATCGCCAACATCTCCAACAAAGCCCAACGCGATTTCTTCATCTGTCCAGGAGCGGCCATAATTCCGCTTTTCAAGTTCGGCATATTGCTGCCTGATTGCGACGGCTCTCTGCATCAAGTCTTTGAGTTCCATAAAGTACTTTTACCACAAGCAGCCAAGCCGCGCGCAGCGACAGAGCTCTGTATTTTACCGTGCGCGGTAATCCATCTGATTTTACCGCACGCGGTAAAGGCGGTAAAGCATGGTTCTCAAACGGTTTTTGCCGGCACCGCGCTTTACCGCGCGCAATAAAGCGCCCTTGTGAGACACATTCTATCACATGTGAACGTTAATCAATCAACGTCCTAGGGCCATTTCTTCGCGGTTGAACCCCCCCGGAAGAGCATCGGTCCACTGGAGGAGGCCAAGCACCATGAGCAGTACTGCCCGTTCCCGCCTCTCCTCGTGCTAGAAATCAAGGCGCTCCTGACGCGGGTACTCGGGGTCTCCTTCCACTGAGGGAAGCCCTCGTGGAACAGAATAGGCATTAGTGTTGCAGGAACCGGCCGCCCCCGGGTATAATCGCGCCAGACAATCTCGAAAATCGCGCCAGATCGTTCACAACCGCGGCCTTCGGGCCGCTTCCTTTTGCCCGCCGCTGCAACACTTCTCATGGAGGCCGTTGCAGCAGCCTGGCTTGGGGGTGTACGCCATGTCCGGAGAGCTCTATGACCCGGCGGGAAACCGCAAGTACCTGAACGCGGAGGAGCGAAAAGCCTTCCTGGAGGCGGCACTGCGCGCGCCGAGGGAGGCGCGGACCTTCTGCACGCTGCTGCACTACACGGGCTGCCGGATCAGCGAGGCGCTGGAGCTCACCTTCGACCGGGTGGACTTCTCCGGCGAGACGGTGGTCTTCGAGTCCCTGAAGAAGCGCCGCAAGGGCGTGTACCGGGCCGTCCCCGTGCCAGCCGCGTTCCTGGACGCCTTGAACCTGGCGTACGACGCACGCGAGCGGCAGAAGGGGCCGGGCAGGAAGGAGCGGATCTGGGACTGGGAGCGGACAACCGCCTGGCGCCGGGTGAAAGAGATCATGGAGTTGGCCGGGTTGGGGGAGGGGCCGCACGTCTCCCCGAAGGGCCTGCGGCACGGCTTTGGGGTAGCCGCGGTAAGTGCCGGGATACCGCTCAATATGGTGCAGAAGTGGCTCGGGCACGCCCAGCTCTCTACGACCGCGATCTACGCCGATGCGGTGGGAACCGAAGAGAAAAATATCGCTAGCCGCATGTGGGGTTAAGGTTAACAAAGGAGGGCTGAACAGCCCGGCGAAATGGAGGAAGCTCTATGTGGCAGATATCAGCCTCATCCCCAGTCTCAGACCGTCAATGTGCCGCCCTGCAGTGGTTTATAGACCACACGGGGATCGAGGTGCCGTGGCCGCAGCCCTTGGCGGATGGGACATTTCTCGCCACGCGGGCGAAAGGTATCTACAAGCCGTCCTGGACGCAGTACGCCCTGAGCATCCGGCAGACGCTGGGTGGGCCGTACCCGGATAGGGGGTGGTTTAGCGAAAGGGAAAATATAGTACGCTAAGGCTGCGGCGGGCTACAGAGACCGCACCAGCACCCGCCTGCTGGTGCGGGCCCCAATGCCTCCTCCTGTCCATTTAGGGTATAGCTTACCCGGATGTCAGCTTGAGCGGCAAAAAGCGTCAGGATAGACTTAACCCGGAATTGTCTGACAGGTGCCGCCGAAGGTCATAGATTTTATCCTGACACTTTCACGGCGGATTTCAGGCCGTCAAGGCCGATTTGAAGCTCTTAACGTACAATATTTTCCTTTTCGCTAAACGACCCCAGATACTGTATTGTCAAGTGGTAGCCGGAGTTTTCTTTCGAGGTTCCGTGGTGAACTCTGTCCGGCTCTTGAGCACGCCGTAAGCGATCATCAGCAGCTTGCGCATCGCCGCCCCGATCGTCACCATCTTGGATTTGCCGGCGGCGCGCAGGCGCTCATACAGGGTTTTGATGAGCGGGTTGCACCGGCACGCTACGATCGCGGGCCAGTAGAGTGCTTTGCGCAGCGCCGGCGGGCCTTGTTTGGAGAGCCGAGTCCGTTTGCGCACACTGCTGCCGGAACGGCACTCCTGAGGGGCCAGACCCGCGAAGGCGGCCACCGCCTGCGCCGAGTCGAACTGCCGCACCTCGGGTATGGCGGCCAGGATCTCCTGCGCCGTCTTTATAATGGTCCCAGAAATTTAGACAGCAAAATGGGCTATCCCAAGCAATGAGGGAAAGTGGATAGCAACCATGAGAAAACAGCATAGTGCGACCTTTAAGGCCAAGATCGTCCTTGAGGCACTGCGCGAGACCAAGACACTTTCGCAGATCGCCGCCGAGTACCAGATCCATCCGACACTGGTTACCCGCTGGAGAGCGGAAGCCGAGCAAGGACTGGCAGAGCACTTCGAGCGCGGCGCTAGCCAAGACGAGAAGGCCGAGGCCCAGGAGAAGAAGATCGCCCAACTCTACCAGGAGATCGGGCGGCTCACCACCCAGGTCAACTGGCTGAAAAAAAAATCTGGACTCGAACCTGAGTCGCTCTGAACGACTGGCGCTGGTGGAGTGGGGTGAAGCTGCCGAGGCGCCACTTGCCTGGCAAGCCGGGCTTCTGTCGCTGTCGCGGGCCAGTCTCTACTACACGCCTCGGCCGGCAAGAGAGCAAGAGGTGCGCGTCAAGCATCGGCTCGATGAGCTCTATACCCAGCACCCGTTCCTGGGCTCGCGCAAGATCGTGCGGCTGCTGGCCGAGGAAGAGATTGTCGTGGGACGGCACACGATCCGAAGGTATCGTGCGGAAATGGGGCTACAGGCCCTGTTCCCTGCGCCGAAACTGTCGGTGCCGGCAGGACCGGAGCACAAGATCTATCCGTATCTGCTGCGGGGCCTGATCATCGAGCACCCGAATCAGGTCTGGGGCGTGGAAATAGTCTAAACGCAAATGACAAAAACGGATGTTCTCACTGCGCTGGCTGGTGGGGATGACGTAGCGGACCTCTACGTCATCTCCGGTCACGATCACCCGGTCTATCAAGAGCTCCACCAATTGCCGCTTCTGTTCGAAGGTGGCTGTCTCCAAGCTCAATTGCACGCGCTGGCAGAATGCCTCCACAGAGGACGCAAGTTCAGCGGCCTCCTGGATCCGATTCGCCTGCTGGTGCAGTTGCTCCTCTTGCCGCATCAGAGCGCCTTGGCGCTGCTCCAGGTCCAGGCGTCGGCGCTGGTACTCGGGCAGCGGGATCACCCCGCTCAGGTAGGCTTCGGTCAAGCGCTCGAGTTGTTGTTGCAAGCTGACTTGGCCGCGGCGCAGGTTCTCGCGTCGGGCCTGCAACTCCTGGGGCAGCCAGTGCCCAGCATGGGCACGCTCCAGTGCCTGAGTGATGATGTCGGGACGGCGCAGCAGGTCGCACAGGTCGTTCCAGACCAGTTCATCGAGCTGACCGGCGGGAACAAAGCGGGAGGGGCAGTGCTCGCCGGTGCGCCAGCGCACCTGGCGCCACTTGCCGGTACAGATATAGTAGGTGTTGTGGGGCTGGACCTTACGCGCCATGCACGAGAGGCCGCACTCGCCGCAACTGACCAGGGCGCGCAGCAGATAAGGTCCCACGGTGTTGTTGCGCCGGGCGAAGGACTGGTTCGTGGCCAATTTGGCCTGAGCCAGTTGGAACCGCTCCTGTGTAATGATGGCGGGGACAGTTGCTCCGGGTACCCATTCTTCAGGCGCCACCGGAACGCCTGTCGGGTGGGGATGGCCGATCGGATGGGTGGCGGAACGGCGGATCTGAGGTGGTCGGTAGCTCACGCGTCCACTGTAGATCTGCCCCGTGTAGGTGGGGTTGGTCAACACACCGCGCACGGAGGCCACGCCCCAGCGCGTCTTGCCGGTCGGGGAAGCAACGCCCGTCTGTGCCAGGTGCTTGACCAGACCGAGCAGGCTGTGGCTTTCCTGGATGTACCAGGCGAACATCTCGGCCACGATCGCGGCTTCAGCCGGGTCCAGTCGCACGCCCGCCGGGTCGCGGGCACGATCGGGATCGACGCGATAGCCATAGGGCGGCCGCGTCCAGGGCAGCAACTGTCCGCTCTGCACCTTGCGTAGGCGTCCCCGGCGCATCCGTTCGGCAATCAGAGTGCGCTCGTACTCGGCGACAGCCCCGCGAATCTGCAGCAGAAGCTGGTCGTGGGGGTCCTGGCTCATGGGCCGGTCCAAGAACTCGACCTGACAGCCATTCTTCAGGAGTTCTTCGAGCAGGAGCACTTGATGGACATAGTTTCGGGCCAGCCGGTCCGGGTCGGTCACCAGGATTTTGTCAAACTGAGCGGCTGCGACTTGGTCGCGCAGCCGATCCAAGCCGGGCCGGCGCAGGGAGGCGCCGCTGTAGCCGTCGTCGCGGAAGATATTCGCCTCCAGCAGTTGCCAGCTTCGTGCTTGAATATGGGCACGCAGCCTCTCGATCTGCTGGTCCATGGTCTGGGTCTGCGCCTGCAGTCGGGTTGAAACCCGCACATAGATTGCTACTCGCACGATTCAGCTCCTGAGTCGTCGTCAAAGTGTTCTTCGCCACGGCTTGGCCGAGGGCAGTTCTTGGGACCCGGCTCCGATGGTGGTGCATCTGAAACCTGGGTCCATTGCAGCAGAAGCTGATAGGCACGATCCCACCGGCGTTGTCCGTCTGGATGCTCCTGAAACTTGCGGCAAAGGCGCCATTGGTGTCGCATAGCATCCTCCTCGATGAGTTGTCTCACGAGGAGAATCGACGACTGTATCCTTTTAACCTGCGGCACGTTTCCGTGCCCGTAGCAAGCGAGCGAAGCGGCTCAGGCAGAACTTGTCATTTGCGATCATACCATTGACATTACCTACATCCGCACCTACATCCGCCTGCTGGGCGGGTGGATGTATCTGGTGGCCTTCTTGGATTGGTACTCGCGTTATGTGGTAGCCTGGGAGCTTTCGGATACGCTGGAGCTGCCTTTTGTGCTCTGGTGTGCCGAAACGGCGCTGTCGATGGCGGTGCCGCAGATCGTCAACTCCGATCAGGGCAGCCACTTTACCAGTGAGCGCTTCACGGGGCGCTTCCTGGAGGCCGGAAGCCGAGTCCGCATGGATGGCAGAGGTCGGTGCATGGACAATATCTTTACGGAGCGTTTGTGGCGCTCGGTCAAGCAGGAGGAGGTGTACCTATCAGAATATGCCAGCCCCCGAGAGGCGCGGCAAGGCATAGCGCAGTATCTGTGGTTCTACAATCAGCGGCGCCCGCACCAGGCATTGGGCTACAAGACGCCAGCCCAGGTCGTAACGGCCGCGTCATTGGAAGCGTGGCGCCAGCAGCGGGAAGCGTCCCGGCGGGCACAGCAGGAAGCGCGCGACCGCCCGGCGCGGCTTTTACGGGAAACCATCCGCGCCCTGTCTTCGCGCGTCGAGCCCCGGCTGATTGAGTCGCCGGACGGACGCGTCCCCTGGGCCGACCTGAGCGCGTCCGAGAAGGGGCTGTTCGGCTTGGCGCTCCTGACGAAGATTTTCGAACACGGTGCCAGGATTCTGAGGCCGCAGCCGCCTGCCTACATCACTCAGTTCAGCGAACTGCATCTGACCGGCGGTCCCTATACGGAGAACGGGAGGCAAAAGCTAACGCTATACTCCGGGACCAGGAATCCGCACACGGGGGGAGTGCAGACGGTTGGAAGGGTGAGCAACGTAGACTTCGAAAGGCGATAAACGCCCCTGCCCGGAGCGGTTGCCGAGGAATGATGGGCGAGGTCGGAATCAGACCGTTGCCGGCCGTCAATGGGGGAAGGCGAGATACTGCTGGTAGCCGGTGGCCATGCCGAACAGGCCCCACAGCGTCGGCACCACGTAGTCGCCCAGGATCAGACCGAGGAAGAAGGGCAGGGCGGCCCGGTAGGCCTTGATGCCGCCGTAGCGCAGCGTCAGCCCCTTGATCAGCCACGCCAGGAAGAAGGGGAACCACAGGTAATCGAGGCTCTGCGTCGTCGCCAGCGCGTAGCCGAGCGGGTTGAACGGCCACCAGGGAAGCCGCTGCCGCAGCAGGGATAGCGCGGCCACGACCCCGGCGCCGGCACCGGTCGCCGTCAGCCCCGGCCAGTCCACGAAGTTCGGGTTGGCGAGGACCGAGGACGTCTGCTGGAACGGCACGACCCCGAACGAGGACGGCCAGGAGCGCACCTTGGCGCTGGCGGCCCCGAACGCGTAGTAGATGTGCAGGTGCGCCCAGAAGCCGGCCAGGATGCCGATCAGTGAGGCGATGACGAGCGGGACCAGCAGGGCGCGCGGCGCCAGGCCGCCGGTCTGCGCCAGTTTCAGCCCCTGCGCTTGTTGGGGCATCGGGTTGTCGCGCATGTCCGACGTCCACGACGTGTAGCCGTGGAGGAGGACCAGGCTGCGCGCGGACAGGTTCTTCGCGCCGAGGGCGTCCGACGTAAAGGCGGAGGGCGACCAGTTCGGGGCGAAGGCCCAGCCCGCCCCGACCTCCGAGACGATCCGCGCCAGCGTCAGGGCGAAGCACAGGTACACGAGGACGAACAGGGCGGCGGCCGGCAGGGCGAGACCCGCCAGGGCGAGGAACCCGATGAGGAACAGGAGGCCCGCCGCGCCGCCGGACAGGGCGAGGCGGAAGGGCATCAGCTCGCCGCGATCTCGGCCGGTGGGGCGGACGGCCTCGGCCCAGGCCCTCGCCAGAGCGCGTCGGGCCATCCACAGCGACAGCAGGGCGATGCCCAGGAAAGCGCCCGCCGACTGTTCCCGCAGGTAGGGCGCGCGGTTGGCCGCGCTGTTCCCGCCCCCCTCGGAGAGGCCCAGTGCCGCCGTGGCGACGTTGGCCGCTTTCACGAGAAGGTAGAAGCTCCAGCAGGAGAAGGAGACGTCGAGCGACAGCAGGTAGCCGATGCCGATCACGAACGGGTAGAAGGCGAGGCGGAATGTGCCGATCTGGTCCCACGGGCGGGTGGTGAAGAGGGTGTCGAGTTGGTTCGGGCCGATCGGCTTGATGGGCAGCGCGGGGACGCTGGGGTAGAGGAAGTTGAGGGCGTTAACGCTCTCCGCCGCCCGTGCAACGGCCCGTCGAACCAGCGCGGGGACGCTGGGGTAGAGGAAGTTGAGGGCGTTAACGCTCTCCGCCGCCCCGGCCAGAAGGAACCCGGCCCACATCCAGCGGTCTTTCCAGAACGGGCCGGCTCCCCCGCCGCGGGTCATCTCCAGCGGCAGCAGCACCAGGGGGAAGGTCAGCCGCTCCTCCTCGATCCACTGCCGGCGCACCAGGGTCAGCAGGCAGAGCATCACCCAGAAGAGGGCGAAGAGGAAGGCCGTCCAGCAGAGGAGGGGGAGCGCCCAGCCGCGCAGGTGGTCCGCAGCGTACAGGGTGCTGTTGCCGCGAAAGAAGGGGGCGATGACTTCCGGTTCGCGCGGGGCCATCCACGCCGGGACGTGCGGCCAGATCTTCTCCCGCCAGCTGTTGGCGGCGTTCGCGTGGTAGAAGGCGCCTACCATCTGGTTGACCAGGAACTGGACGAACCCGATGCCGCCGGCGCAGGTGCCGGTGGTGATCATGCCGTAGAGGATGACGAGTTCCGCCTGCGAGAGGGCGAGGCGGCGGACCCGGCGCAGGAGGGCGATGTTGAACAGCACCAGGAAGAACAACAGCGTCACCGACCCGCGCTGCAGCGACGCCTGCGCCCAGTTCAGCGCCTGGACGACGATATAGGCATAGGTGCCGAAGAAGGCGCCGAACAGCAGCAGCGCCGTGCCGAGGCCGTAGACGACCAGCGGGCGCGGCGCCGGGGCTGCCGTGGGCCGGCTCGGCGGCTCGTTCGGAGTTTCCGGGGGCACAACGTCCTCAAGGGGAGGAACGGCCCCGGGGCGTTCCGTGCCCCCGGAGTCGTTTTCGGTTCCTTGCCGGCGAACGGTTACGTCCCGCGGACGTTCCAAAAGGTCGGCTTCGGGGGGTTCCCCCAGGGCACGCCCTGCGGCCAGTTCAGGCCGGGGTGCTCTTTCTTATACCACTTGGCGTGCCCGTCCGAGAAGGCGAGGTTCAGGCCGTCGCTGTGCCGCGCCTCCGGCAAGAAGCGCGGATCGGTGTTGGGGGTTTTGAAAGGGAAGACCCGGTCCACCTCACCGAAGACTTCGGCGAATGCGACGCAGTCCGCGGGGGCGGAAATCGCGGCCAGGGAGGTGCTCGGGACCGTCCCCAGCCACCAGTTGTAGCCGTAGCCGCGGCGGAGGCCGCGGGTGTCGCGGGATGGCCCCTTGCTGGGGCACTGATAGACCGGGACGCGGGCGCTGAAGAGGTCCGGGCGGGACGCAGCCAGCGCCTCATTGACCAGCTTGGCGTCCGCCTCGCTCCCCATCTTGATGTAGGGGAGCAGGTCCGTCGTCCAGTCGCGCGCCCGGTTGTTGGTGGATGTCCAGCCCATGGGGAGCATCTCGTCATAGTCCTGGACGTACATCATCAGGGCGGTGCCCATCTGCTTCAAGTTGGACAGGCAGCTTGTCTGGCGCGCCTTCTCCCGGGCCTGGGCGAAGACGGGAAAGAGAATAGCAGCGAGGATCGCTATTATAGCAATCACGACGAGAAGCTCGATCAGTGTAAACCCTACCCCAGAGTGGGGGCCGGATCGAGAAAAAGAACCGGTGCCTTGCTTCATTGCTTCTTCTCCTTTGCAGAGTACGGTAGCGTTACCTTATAGTATACGAGCAAATGTTGCTTTTGTCATTATCCAGATCGCGCGCCGGTTTGCCTTTTTCGCTCATTGGCGCTCAAACCATCGGCTGTTTCGCGGCGTGGCGGTACTGGGCGGGGGGCAGGCCGTAGGTTTGTTTGAAAAGACGGGTGAAATATGAAAGGCTCTCGAAGCCGACGCGCTCGGCCACGACGCCTACGGCGAGGTTTGTCGTCACCAGGAGCCGGCGCGCCTCCTCCAGCCGGTGGCGTGTCAGGTACGTCTGCGGCGAGACGCCGATCCATCTGTGGAAGCCGCGCCGAAGCTGGGCCGGGCTTATCCCGGCGATCCGTGAAAGCTCGGGCAGGCGCGCGCCGGGCGCGCGCGCAATATGCTCAAGCGTAACGGTAAGCCACGAAGGGACTGCGTAGCGCGTGGCCGCCGACTTGCCGCCGCCGTCGAGCATGCGCCGGCACAGGCCGAACAGGGCGCGTCCCAGGCCCGCGCTGATCAGGGTGGAGGTGGGGTTTCGCGGCTTCCGGGGGGACGGGAGCAGGAGCGGACGGCTCGCGCGCAAGGGGGACGCAGTGGTATCGGACAAGGGGTCCTCGACCCATTCGTGGCTGCTCTGGCGCATCCAAGTTTGCAGCGCCTCTTTCTCCCCGTCGGCGGGCGTCCAGAGCACCGGCGGTTGGAAAATCTGCATCATGTCAATTCTTCTAAACAGGTGGGCGCTCAGGCCGACGGACAGCCACTCGGCGCCCCGGGGCGCGACAATATCACGAGAAACGCCGCTGGGCAAAAGGAATGCCGACCCTGCCGGCACGTGCCATGGCTGCCCGCCGACGCTTACCTCCAACGCCCCATCGAGTACGAACCACAGGGAATAGACGGAGTTCATGCTCGAAAGCGAATCTCCGGCACGCCAAAGGTGCCGCGCCGCCCAGTGCATCTGCACCTCGACGAAGGGGAGGAGGGAGTCATCCATCGGCGGCGGGCGATCTCATGGACAAATCAAATATAGCTCTTCCCGAAAAGGTTGATTCTCTGCTATAGTGTCGTCATGAAAGCTCTCTCCCTGGATCTTCGCCAACGCGTCGTCGATGCCCTGCAACAGGGCCAGACCCGCTGCCAAGTCGCCCAAAGGTTCAGCGTCTCGCTGGCATCCGTCGCACGCCTAGCCCGGCAGTGGCCCGAGCAGGGACACCTGCAGCCGCGGCCTATGCCCGGCAGACCGCGAGCGGTGCCAGAGGCGCAGCACGAGACGCTGCGCGTGCTGGTAGCCCAGGACAAGAACGCCACGCTTTCGAGCCTGGCAGCGGCCTTTCAACAGCAGACCGGCAAGCGCATCTCCCCCTGGGCTCTGCACCGGAACCTGGGCTGGCTGGAGCAGTCGCATAAAAAAGTCGCCCATAGCCGGCCAACGGGACCCGCACAAACGCGACGCGTTCCAGGAGCGCATAGAGCAGATCGATCCCAGGGATCTGGTGTTGCTAGACGAATCGGGTTTCTGGCTGGCGCTGTACCTGTTCTATGGCTGGGGACCGGTCGGGGAGCGGCTTTCCGAGGCGGTGCCGGCGTGTCGCGGCAAGAACCTGTCGGTGCTGGGGGCTTTGGATTGGGAAGGGATGATCGTCGCACGCCGCAAAGGGGGAGCAATGAAGCGTGTGGACTTTGAGGATTCCCTGCGCCGGGATCTGCTGCCATTGCTGGAGCCTGGTTCGGTGCTGGTTCTGGACAATGCACGCATTGATCACGGGGGAGAGATCGAAGAGATCGTGCTCAAGGCAGGTTGCTCGGTGCTGTACCTGCCGCCGTATTCTGCGGATCTGTCGCCCATCGAGTTGGCGTGGGGCTGGATCAAGCGTTTTGTGCGGCGGCTGTGTCCCCGGGACGAGGCTTCTCGGGAGGCGGCGGTCAAGAAGGCAGTGGCTGCGCTGCCCGACGAGTTCGCTGTGGCTTGGTTTGCCAAATGCGGGTACGCTCTATACTAAAGGGAAATGCTATAGCGGTACTTTGTTGACTTCGGATCACCTGCCCTATTTCGTGCGGGGACAGCGACGGAAAGCAAGCAACCTAATGAGCGTGCCAAATCTACGGCAAGCCACAGTCAACAAAGTACCGATAGTACGGCGGCGCGGCGGGCCTCGCCGTAGGCGTCGTGGCCGAGCGCGTCGGCTTCGAGAGCCTTTCATATTTCACCCGTCTTTTCAAGTGAAACTCCACGGGTTTCCACCCGTGGCATCAACTCAGGTCAAGCTTCGCTTGTCCGCTGTCTTCCGCCCCCTGGTGCTCAATATACTTCTTGATGACATCTTCGTTCACGCCGACCGTGCTGACGAAGTACCCCGTCGACCAGATACCGTCTGATCCCCAGTACACCTTGTCTAGGAAGGGAAAGTGTTCACGCATAGGACGAGCGGTATGGGCTTTGAGCAAGAGTACCGCATCTGAGATTGCCATCTTCGGCGCCACCTCAACGAGCAGGTGGATGTGGTCCCTGTCAGTGTTTACCTCCAACACGGTGATTTCCGGGTGGCGCCTCGACACGGCCTGCATCAGTACCTGCATGTACGCGCCCATTCCGCTCTTCAGCACCTTCCGACGGTATCTGGTTGAGAAGACGAGGTGGTACCGAGTGTGGTATACGGCGTGACCGGATTTAGAGAACTCCATACATCCACCCTAGCGGAAGAATCCAGCGGGTGCTCGCCATCCACAAGCTGCCGCATGTGGTTTTTCGGAGGAATTACAAACCTACGGCCTGCCCCCGCCCAGTACCGCCACGCCGCGAAACAGCCGATGGTTTGAGCGCCAATGAGCGAAAAAGGCAAACCGGCGCGCGATCTGGATAATGACAAAAGCAACATTTGCTCGTATACTATAAGGTAATGAAGGCATTGATGCCGACCTCGTCCGTGAGTACGGCGACAATCACGAGAATGAGCGATAATGCTCCTCGATACCTCGGGGCTGCTCTGCCTGCACCACCGGGATGAGCCGTTCCACGATGATTCCCGTGTCTTCTACAAGGCCCATCTCTTCGCGGCGTGAATCCCTGCGCCGGGAAAAGGCGTGCCGGCTCGCGGTGGCCGGTGCGGAGCCTCAGGGCCCTTCCTGCAACGACCACCAACGCGGCACCCGCGATGCCGGCCTGATGGCAGAGAAAAAGCCATGAAGCAATCCCAAAGGAGCAACTGATGAACGACCAATCAATGGTCGCCGGGCATGACGCGCGCCCCCTGTATCGCTATTCGACGCTGGCGCCCACGCTGCCCGATCCCGGCGCGCTGGACGAGGCGCACATTGCCGCCTATCATCGTGACGGGTTTGTGGCGATGGAGCATCTGCTGTCGCCGCATGAAGTCGAGACGGCCAAAGCGGCGCTGTCCGACCTGATTCACGGGCGGGTGCCCGGCTACACCGACTTTTCACCGGAAGCGGAGTATCGGGATCAATGGGACAGCATGACGCCGGAGGAGCGCGCCCGCGTCGTGCGCCGCGTGATTTTCTTCGTCGAATACGAAAAACGGCTGCAATCGCTGGCGTTGGGACGGACGGTGCAGGGCGTCCTCGAACGGCTGATGGGCGAGCCGTGCCACCTGATTCAGGACATGGCGTTGCTCAAGCCGCCGTTCATCGGGAGAGAGAAGCCGTGGCATCAGGACATGGCCTATTTCGCCTGGGGGCCGCCGGAGAAAATCATCGGCGTCTGGATCGCGCTGGATGCGGCGACGGCGGAAAACGGCTGCATGCACGTCGTGCCCGGCACGCACCGGGCGGGGCCGGTGCCGCACGTCCACAAGCGCGACTGCCAGCTTCCCGATGAGCGCGTGGAGGTGGAGCGCGACGTCATCGTGCCGCTGGCGCCGGGCGGGGCGTTGTTCTTTTCGTCCCTGCTGCATCACGGCACACCGCCCAACAACTCGCCGCAGGGCCGGTGGGCGCTGCAATTCCATTACGCCACCCAATCGGCTCACCCGATTGATCGGGCGCAGCACCAGGCGCTGTATCACGAAGACGAGCAGTATGCCGGCTGCCGTTTTCGCAATTCAGGATAACTCGCGCCATGCAGCCCCTTGAAATCAGGAGAGCCATGTCCCACGGCAACCATGATTGCCAGGCGCAAGCGACGCTCAGGCGTTCATCCACGGCTCAAGGCAAGATGTGTCAGGGCAGGGCACGCTTTGTCGCGTTGCTGGCGTTGAGCGCCACCGCCGCGTGCGCCACCGCTCTGCGGGCCGGCGCGGCAGAAGTCAGGGAAGTTACGGTCGCGGATTTTGCGGCCCCGCAACAGCCTCGAATCGCGCTGGCGGGCGAGAATATGGCCGCGACTCCCGCCGGATTTTCCGCTTCGTGGCTGGCCGAAGGCGCGGCTTCCGCGGGCGCCGCGCGCCTGAGTTACGATTTCAGCCAGGGCGTAAGACGCGCCCTCATCCCGGTGAGCGGCTTTTTCCCCTCGCAGACCAACCGGCTGAATTTTTCCGTGCGCGCGCCGGGCAAAACGGTGGTGTCGCTGCGGCTGATTGATGCCAAAAACGAGAGCTTCTGGGGGCGACTGGATTATACCGGCACGGCGGCCTGGCAAACTCTGAGCGCCGATCTGACCGACCCCGCCCTGTGGATGCACGGCTTCCGCGCGCCCGACGACGGCATCCTCGATCAGCCGCTGCGCGGCGTGGAAATCGGCCTGACACGGAGCGAAAACCCGCTTTCCGGCACCTTCGATCTGGATCAGGTGACGGCCGTCACCGCACTCGATGCGGCCCAACTCGAAGCCGAGCGCGCCGCTTTTGCCGCCAGACCGGCGCCGCCCGCGCCCGCGCCGCCCGCCGCGCCACAGGCGGTCGAGGCCGCCAACACCGATCCGCGAAAAGTGCCGTTCCGTTTCCGCACCGCCGTGGCGGGCAACCTGTTTTATCCCGCCGACGCGGTCAAAGCCACGCTGTCGGCAAGTGCCGTCGCCCTCGAACGCCTGAGCGTGCGCGCCAGAGTACTGGATGCGCGCGACGCCCTTGTCGCCGAACTGCCGCCGCTTGCGCTTTCCCAGAACAGCGGCTTCAGCGCCAGCCTCGACCTGCCCAAAGCCCTCGGCTTCTACCGCATTACGCTCCAAGTCGAAGGCAAAGCGCATCCGTTTGAGGCGCGCTATGCGGTCATTCCGGCTCATCCTATGGCGGGCAAAGACCCGGCTTCGCCGTTTGGCGTGAACACCCATTTCAACCAGAGCCTGGCCGGTCGCCATCGGAGCCATCGTCAAGCGCGCCGGCATCGCCTGGATTCGGAGGGCCAGCCCTCGCACACCGACCAGGCCGTCAGCGTGGCCAGAGCGAATGGGCTGGCTTATCTTCCGGTGTTCACCTGGTATCCGCGCCCGATGGACAAGAACAAGAGGCCGGACGGCACCTGGGATTTCAGCGATGTCGCCGCCTGGCATCGCCGCTATGCCCAACTCTATGGCGCTGACATTGATTACTACGATCTGGTCAATGAGCCGCACCACAATTGAGGAAACTGGGCGGTAGTTGGGACGGTGGCGCGTGGATCAAGCCGTTCACCGTCTATGGCCGCCAGATCAGCGAAGCGCTCAAGGCCGGCGATGCCGGCGCCCAAGTACTTTGGGAAGACATCGACCAGTTGATCTGGTATCGCCAATTTTTTGAGCAGGGCGCCAAAGCCGATGTCATCGACGCCATCTCGCCGCATCCCTACAGCTTTCACCGTGAGGCTTCCCGACCCGAAGAGCAGGTGATGCTCCCGCAACTTGCCGCCTTCCGGGAGTTCACGCGCAAAAACAACCTGCCCTGGACGGTGTGGTCGGGCGAAGTCGGCTATTCTTCGTATCACGGCAAAGCGCCGATGATCGGCTACGATCCCTACACCGAAGAACAGCAGGCGAACCTGTTGGTGCGCATGATGGTGGTGCAGTTGGCGGGCGGCGTGGAGAGAATCTTCTGGTATGATATGCGCAACGACGGCACGGTGGCGAGCAATCCCGAACACAACTTCGGCTTGATCCGCTATGACAGCCAGCCCAAACCGGCGATCGTGGCGTATGCCAATCTGATTCATCAGTTCAACGGCGGCCAGTGGCTGGGACGGCTTCAAACCGGCGACGCCAATATGTATGTTTACGCCTTTGTGCCGCGCGGCAGCGAGCAGCCGGTGCTCGTGGCCTGGATGAAGCGGGGCACGAAAAGCCAGAGCGTGCCCATCCCGGTGAGCGTGGGTGGCGTGACGATCACTGACATCTATGGCGCGCCGCGTCCGGCCGCGCAGCGCGGGGGTGATCTCCGGCTTCAACTGAGCGAATCGCCGCTGTACATTTCCATCGCGGGGCTGACGCAGGCCCGCATCGCCCCCTTGCTGGCGCCGTCCCAAACAACGCCCGGCAAGTAACCAATCAACAGGGAGTACTCATGCCCACACTCGGAACCGCGACGCGCCCGCGTCTTTCTGCCGAACAAGTCGAGTTCTATAACCGCGAGGGTTATTTGATTTACAATCAGCCGGTTTTCGCGCCCGCAAAATTCGAGGCGCTCAAAAACCACTTCGAGAAAAAGCTGGCAAATTTACCGGCAGGCTTTCGACCCGAAGCGATGGACGTGCCGCACTTTGCCGATCCCAGATTGTTTGATTGGCTCTTCGATGACGATGTGCTGGACTTGATCCAGCCGATCATCGGCCCGAACATCGCCCTGTGGTCCAGCCACTTTATTTCCAAACCTCAGGGTGACGGCAAGCGCGTGCCGTGGCATGAAGATTCGTATTACTGGCGCGGCCGATTAAATCCGATGGAAGTCATCACGGTCTGGCTCGCCATCGATCCGTCCAGTCCCGGAAACGGCGGTATGTTCGTGATTCCGCGCACGCACACCACCGGGCGACAAGGCTACTCCGATTACGACAAGGTGGACACCACCAGGAACGTTTTCGGCATCGAGATTTTAAAAGAGCAGCGCCCCGAAGATCGCGCCGTCGCCTGCCTTTTGCAGCCCAACGAATGCAGCTTGCATGATGGCCGCCTGATGCACGGCAGCCCGCCCAACACGAGTACTCAAAGGCGCTGCGGCTACACCATGCGCTATATGCCGACGAGCGTGAAATGGACGCCCGAAGACGGCCATCAGATTTATCTGGCGCGCGGCGTGGATTTGGCCGGCAACACTTATGCCAACCCCACTAGAGCCTATCCCAAACTCGCCAAATGGCGCGAAGTTCACAAACGCGGCGGGCATTAAAATCTGTGTTTAAAACCACAAATCCATGAGCGTTCAACGACCCAACATTCTGCTCATCACGACCGATCAGCAACGCTTCGACGCGGCTGGTGGAGCGGGGCCGCCGTTTCTGCGCACGCCGCACTTCGACCACCTGCGCCGCGAGGGCATCACGTTCTCGCGCGCCTATGCCGACTGCCCGATGTGCGTGCCGTCGCGCGTCTCGATCATGACCGGACGCCAGGCGTTTTCGCACGGTATGCTGTTCAACGGCCTGACCTCGAACTTCATGGGCCGTGACGACACGCTGCCGACGCGCCTGCGCGCACTGGGCTACCAGACGGCGGCTATCGGCAAGATGCACTTCGGGCCGCAGCGGGCGCGGCACGGCTTCGACGAGATGATCCTGCCCGACGACTACTACCGCGACATGGCGCGGCGCGGCCTGCCCTTTCAACCGATGCGGCACGGGCTGGGCCAGAACGAGCTTTATCCCGGTCTGGCGACCGTGCCCGAAAGCCTGACGCTGACCGCATGGATCGCCGAGCAATGCGTGGAATATATCCGCGAGCGGCGCGACCCAACGCTGCCGTTTTTTCTGTGGTGTTCGTTTTCCAAGCCGCACCCGCCGCTCGATCCGCCCGAACCGTATTACTCGATGTATCGCCACTGCCCTCTTTCCGAGCCGGTGCGCGGCGACTGGAACGACGAGCGCTGCCCGCCCATCGTCGCGCGCTGGCGGCACCGCTTCTCGTGGGACTTGATCGCGCCCGAAATCCTGCGCGAGGCCCGCGCCGCCTACTACGGTCTGATCACGCAGAACGATTACAACATGGGCCGCGTTTTCAGCGCGCTGCAAGATAAAGAACTCTTCCGCGACACGCTCATCCTCTACACGTCCGATCATGGCGAATATCTGGGTGATCATGGCCTGGGCGCCAAAGGCTTTTTTCATGAAGCCTCGGCGCACGTTCCGTTCGTGCTGCGCCTGCCGCAATCGTGGCCGGACCGCCGGCACGGCGACATTTGTGATTCACCGATCACACTGGCCGACATCCTGCCGACGCTGCTGGCGGCGGGCGGAACGTCGTGCGAACCCCCATCCGATGAGGCCGCCGAGCCGGGGAACGGGCGGGATTTGATTGCCCTAGCGCGCGGCGAAGCAGAGCCGCGCCGCTACCTGGAATCGGTCAGCAGTTGCACCGGAGCCTCGCGGGAGGAGGTGGATTATCTGGCGCTCACCGATGGGCGCTGGAAATACATCTGGTATCCCGAAGGCGCGTGCGAACAACTCTTCGATTTGCACGCCGACCCGATGGAGCAGCGCGATTTAGCCGTCGTGCCGGCTTGCGACGCGCGGCGCGAGGAGTTGCGCGAGGCCCTGATTCGCCACCATCAGGAGCGCGCTTCGCCTTATGTAACCCAGGGCCGACTCGTGGAGCGGCCCCGGCGCAGTGAGCGCATTGAAGACCTGCGCAACACCAGTTGGCCCGGCTATCACACCGACTACTATGAGGTGGACGTGCGCCATTGAACTTCTTTTTGACCATTAGAGTTGTGGCGCAATTGACCGAGTCGTCTCTCGTTGGGTAAACTGACAAGCATGGTGACGTATCCGAACCTGTCCAAGTGCCCCGCGGCATTCCAAAGCATGACGGGCATGAGCATAGCTGACTTCGATGCTCTCTACAAGGAGTTCGCTCCCGCACACGCCCGGCGTCTGGCCGCGCTGACCCTCACCAAGCGCAACAAGCGGCCCCGGCGGCGACAGGCCGGAGCCGGGCGGCGTCATTGCCATGACCTCAAAGACCGGCTGCTGATGACCTTGGTCTGGCTGCGCATCTACACCACGTACGAAGTGCTGGGTTTCTTCTTTTCGCTCAACAAGACCAACGTGGAAGATAACCTCAAGGACGTGCTGGCCACCCTGCAGAGCATGACGAGCTTTGCTTTTGAGCGCCCCGCTCCCGAGCGGCCGAAACTGCGCTCGCCGCAGGCGCTGATGGACGCCTTTCCCGAGGTTCGCCTGGTCATCGATGCTAAAGAGCAGCGCATTCAGCGGCCCAAGAGCCGCCAGGACGCCACGCCGCCCTTTGAGCAGCAGAAGCCCTACTACTCGGGCAAGAAGAAGACGCACACGCTCAAGAACGAAGTGGGCGTGCGCCCGGATGGGCACATTGACGCCGTTTCCCAGAGCGTGCCCGGCGGCGCCAACCATGACATCACGTTGTTGCGCAAGACAAAGCTTTTGGACAAGCTCGACCCTGAGGCCGGCGAAGCGGCGATGACGGACAAGGGCTATGACGGCATCCAGAAGGACTACCCGGGCGTGCCCATCTACCAGCCCTACAAAGCGCGCCGCGGCCATCGCTTGAGCGAGGAGCAGAAAGCCTACAACCGGCATCTGTCGCGCTACCGGATCGTGGTGGAGCATGCGCTAGCGCAACTCAACCGCTTCCAGGTGCTGGCACAAGTATTCCGCCATGCCCGTGCAAGTCACGGCCAGATAGTGCGGGTGGTTGCCGGGTTAGTCAACCGCCGCATCGCGGTGCAGCCGCTCAAGATCTATGCGGTGGCCTGAAAGAAAAGCGAGTCCAAAGACGCTGTGAGACGGCTTCAATGCTAATGCACCACAACTCTATTGAGAAAGCCTAACTAACCACTGGCTCTATCCATGACTTAACATCCCCAGCGAGGTTTTCCAGCTTATGTCCAACTCCCATTCTCTTTCGCCCGAAGAGATCGCGTTCTTTCATCAGAACGGTTATCTCGGCCCATTCGCCGCCATGCCGCCCGACGAGATGGGGGCGATTGTGGCTCACATCGACGCGCACGTCCTCACCAAAGACGGCCCCAATCCCAAAACGCGCCTACAATCGCGACACATGGACTCGAAAGTGGTGTCCGATCTGGCCTCGCATCCCGCCATTATCGACCGTATGGCGAGCCTGTACGGGCCGGATTTGGTGCTGTGGGCGACCAACTTTTTTAACAAGGAGCCGGGCGGCAAGGAGATTCCGTGGCACCAGGATTTGAATTACTGGCCCATCGAGCCGGTTCTCAACATCTCGGCGTGGGTCGCGCTCGATGATGTCAAGGTCGATAACTCGTGCGTGCAGATTTTGCCCGGTTCGCACAAGAGAGTGCTGCCCCACATTCCTTCGCGCGATGGCATGGCTTTTAGCGAGGAGGCTGACCCCGCCGCCTTTTCGACCGAAAGACTGGTCAACATGGAGCTTAAAGCCGGCGAATTTTTCCTGTTCAACGAGAAGTTGCTGCACCACTCTGAGCCAAACCGTTCCCGCCGGCGCCGCCTTGGAATGTCGGTGCGCGTGACGCTGCCGATTGTCAAAATCGAGCAGGATCGCTCGCCGCTGCATCCGGGTCACTGCGCGATTGTGGTGCGCGGCAAGGACACCATGGGCTTCAATCGCACCATGAGCGCGCCGGCGGAAGGCTGAGTCGAGAGAACCGATTAGAGCGTCTCAATAAATGACATTCGAGCCTTAGCAAGTCATTTCTCACAACATCTTCACAACAGGAGTACTCATGCGTCAGCCGACACCAATGGAAGATTACTTGTTTGATCTTCGCGGTTACTTGATTCTGGAAAACGCCATCGAGCCGCAATTGCTCGATGCGCTCAACGCCGAGTTCGACCAATTCCCGCGTGACTTGCCGATGGGCGGATGGTATAAGGGCGCGCAGCGGCGCGACTACAACCCCGCAACGGGAATGGAACTGCATCACTGCCTGGAAATCGGCGGGCCGTTTGAAGCTCTCATCGACCATCCCTCCTGGCTGGCCTACGTGCAGAAATACTGCGGCGAGCAAGGCACCTATGTCGAGGGTTTGTTCATTGATGAGTGCATGACCTCGCAGCGCACTTCGGGCGGCTTCCACGGTTTGCACTCGGGCCGTTACAAAGGCGCGCTGCGTGGCAAGTATTTGTATGAGAACGGGCAGTTCACCTGCGGGCAGGTCAACATCTTGATGGCCTTAACCGACATCGGAGAAGGCGACGGGGCCACGACGATCATTCCCGGCAGCCACAAAGCGAATCTGCCGCTGCCTGACTTGCGCGAGTATCACATTGGAGGCGGCAAAACCGATCAACTCCCCGAAGGCGCGATCGAAGCGAGATTGAAAAAAGGCGACGCGCTTTTGTTTGTCGATGGCATCACGCACGGCGGCAGCAATCGCACCAATCCCGGCGAGCGCCGCGTGGTGATCTACCGTTATGGCCCGTCGTGGGGACGCACGCGCTACGGCTACGAATATTCGGATGAACTGCTCAATCGTCTCACGCCGCAGCGCCGCCTGATTTTGGAACCCGTGCCCCCATGTCATCCGGGCGCCGATTTCATCCCCGTCGAGGCGCCGGCTGTGGCGCGGCGGGCGCGCGAAGCACAGGCCAAATAAAAAGGATTCAACATGAAAAACACCATCACAGCGCAACAAGTGGAGCAATATCAGCGCGACGGGTTTTTGCTGATCGAAGGGTTTTTGGAAGCTGGCGAACTGGCGCCAGTCGGTTGATGAAGCCGTCGCGCAGCGTTTGGCCCACAAAAGCGGGCTCAATAATCAAGGCGATCCCGATGCCTATTACGCGCAGGTTTTCACGCAGTGCATTCAATTGGCCGGCACGCACGCCGGAATACGCGAACTCATTTTCGACGCGCGGTTGGGCGAAGTTGCCGCGACGCTGGCCGGTGTCGACGGCGTTCGTCTCTGGCACGATCAGGCGCTGATCAAGCCGCCGTTTGGCAACGCGACGGCGTGGGATCTCGATGATCCGTATTGGTCGTTCGATTCGCGCGACGCGGTTTCGATGTGGATCGCGCTCGATGACGCGACGCTTGAAAACGGTTGCATGTGGTATCTGCCCGGCACGCACAAAACGGCGCGTTACGACAACGTCTCCATCGGCATGAACATGCGCGATTTGTTCAAGATTTATCCCGAATGGAGTGATTGCGAATCGGTCAGCGCAGCGTGTCCCGCCGGCAGCGCGGTTTTTCACAACGGCCTGATCGCGCACGGAGCGGGCGCCAACATGACGCCGCGCCCGCGCCGCGCCATGACATGCGGGTATATGCCCGACGGCTGCACCTTCAACGGCAAGCGAAACATCCTGCCCAAAGCGTATTTCGATTCGCTGCAAATCGGCGACGTGCTGAACGACGAAACGCAAAACCCGCTGTTGTGGAAACGCTGAACCCGTGTTGAAACCGTGCGGATTTTGGAACACGGATGCGGAAATGAAGCGCAGACAAAGTACGTGGCCGGCGCTGTTTTGAAGTTTCATGACCTTTCCTGCAACGACCGTCAATACGGCGCCCGCACCGCTGCAGCCCGATGTCGCGGCGCTGGGCCGCTGGCTCCATTCGTGGGTGCAGCCCGACGGCGCGATTCACGGCTTCCACAATCATTCGGTGTGGGGCGGCAATCCCTTTCTGGTGGGCGACTTCACGGCGGGGCACTCGACTTTCGCCTCGCCGTTGCTGCCGGGGCTGGCGCGCGCCTTGAACCGGCGGCCCGACGCGCGCGGGCAAAAACTGCTCGAAAGCCTGGTTTCCTTTCAATGCCAGAGCTTTCAGGCCGACGGGCAGTTCGAACACATCGGCTTTCAGGTCGGCGAGACGCTCAATCGCGGTCTGATTCACAACATGGTGCCGTGCGTCGCGCTGTCGGAAACGGCGTTGCTGCTCGAGGATGAGAAAAACCGCGCGCTACGCGGCGAGATTGACCGCGCGGTGCGCCGCAATCTGGAAGCGTGCGACCAAATCTACGGCACCGGCGCCTCCAACGGCAGCGTCGCCAATCAGGAATATTGCCGTCAGTGGGCGCGTCTGGCACACATGGAAGCGTTCAAGCACCGCGAATCGGACGCCTCGGTGCGGCACGATTTGGATTTTCTGGTCGCCAATTTCCATGTGCGCGGTCTGCCCGATGAGCAGAGCGCGGGCGCTTTGCGCGGTGTGGGCGACCAGAACCTGATCGAACCCGCCGAGTATTACGGCCTGATGATCCATCCTCTGATGTTGGCCGCGAGGCGCTATGACGAGCCGAAGTATTTCGATGCCGCGCTTTCGCTGGCGCGCCACGTCATTCGCAGCAGTTGGGTGGATCAGCAGGGGCAAAGGCGCTTGCACCGGCTCTGGCAGCGCGTGGACGGGCAGTGGATTAAAACCGACGAGCCGATGCTGATCGGCGGCATGGGCATCACGCTGTCGGCCATCGAAGCCCTCCACCGCGCCCGTCCCGACGCCGAACTCGCCCGTTTTCTGGAGGAAACGGATCGCACCTACGCCCATTATCAAAGTACCGCCGGCTTTTTCCTAGCGGCTTCGGGCTGGGGCGCTGAACAGGACATCATTCCTGCTTCGGCCTGGCAGAGTCACGACTTGTATCATCTGCTGGCGCGGCATGGCGCCGGCGAGGACTTCTGGGACACGCTGTTCACGCCCGACACGCGCGTGGCGGTGGTGTTCGGCCAGAGTTTGATGTGGATGGAAGCCGGGCCGCACTGGAAGTTGGGCGGCTATCACACGGCGCACGGGTTGGAACTCGCCGGACGCAAAGATCGGGTGCGTTTCGGCATCGACATTCCGGCGTGGATTGGCAGTGGGCGGGAGATGCCCGCCGAATACGCCATGCCCGATTCGCCCAGGTTTCTGCGCACCGACAAAGACATCCGCCATCTGGGCGGACGAAGTGACATCGCCGTGCTTTTGGCCATGGAGCGGCCTTACCGGGAGCCTTCCGCCGTCACGGAGTCGCCCGCCGCTAAAGCAGCCCGGCGAATCGAGGCAAAGCATTCGTCAATAAAGAGACCCCTAACATAGCTGTCCGCCTCGCCGCAGTAGCGCCCGACCAGCGGGAGCCAAGAGGGATGATCTATCAGACGCTCGAACGGCTCGCCGCCCTCGACAATGTTTTGCAGTTCGACCCCCGCCTTGCCGTTATTGTCGAAGCGTTGTACATTTCCGTGCCACTGGCCCCACTCCAGCGGCGGGAAGGCATCCAGGGCAGCATTCAGATCGGCAATATGGTTCGGGTCCACCGTGTTTTTCAGGATCAGGTAGCCGCGCAGGTCAAAGAGGTAGTCGTGAAATTCCGTGTCCATACTTCAGTTCGTCCTGTTCGATGTCACCTTTACGTTCACCAAAAGCGACGCAGACAACGCGACGCCGAGCAAGTCGCACTACTATATCCGGAAGCGGCAATCAATCCCAAGAAGCCGCGCGACGGGAACTTACCTATAACCGTGGCGCTCCGTGTCGGTCAATCGCCCGTTTTGGCGGGCGGAGCGGCGGCGGGGCGGAAATCGGGATTTGGCGTCGGCATATTGGCACGGACCGCCGCGCGCCATTCGTGCAGTCGCTTTTTCATGGAATCGGCTTTTGCGGGGTTCGATAGCGCCAGATCGTGATGTTCGCCGATGTCATTGTGCAGATTGTAGAGTTCGATACGGTTATCTTCGAGCCACTCGATCAGTTTCCAGTCACCGTCGCGCATCGCGCTGCAGGGGGCGCCGCCCTGATTACCGTAGTGCGGGTAGTGCCAGAAGAGCAGGCGGGAGGGGAGGTCTTTGCCCAGCAGCAGAGGGCTTATATCGACACCATCCAGATGCTGCTGCGGACGCAGCGGTGCGCCCGCGGCACGCAGCAGCGTCGGGTAAAAGTCGGGGTTCGTGACGGGCGCGGCACAGGTGCTGCCGGGGCGTATGGTTCCAGGCCACTTAATCAGGAGGGGCACACGCACGCCGCCTTCATACGGCCAGCCCTTTCCTGTGCGCAGCGGGACATTGGATGTTGGTTTGCCATCCGCCGCGGACTCGCCGCCATTGTCGCTGGTAAAGATGACAATCGTGTTTTTGTCCAGTCCCAGCTCCTCAAGCGTCCGCAGAATGCGTCCCGTGCTTTCATCGATACTGGCCACCATAGCCGCATAAACCGCATGGCTCTGTACCTGCCGGAACTGCTGCCCTGAATCCTCCGCCAACTCCGGCTCTGGAAACGTTGTGGCGGCTTTCTTTGCCTGGAACTCCGCTACCAGGGACTCTTTACCCTGTAGGGGTGTATGCGGGGCGTAATGCCATAGATTCAGCATAAAGGGACGGTCTTTTGTATTGCGGATGAAGCGGATCGCCTCGTTGGTGAGCCGGTCGGTGAGGTATTCGCCGGGAGGACCATCCGCCAGGCGTGGATTGTTGTAGGGGCTGAAATACGATGCCGGCTGCCCCCGGGAATAGCCGCCGATGTTCACGTCGAAGCCCTGATGCTCCGGCCAGAAGGCCTCCTTTTCACCCAGATGCCACTTGCCGACGTGTGCCGTGGCATACCCGGCCTCTTTCAAAGCCTCGGCAAGCGTCACCTCTTCCAGCGGCAGTTGGTCAAGATAGTCGGGTGGAATCAGCTTGCCGGTTCGTTTTCCCTTCAGATACTCGGTGAGGGGAAGACGCACGGGATACTTGCCCGTCATCAGCGCGGCGCGGGAGGGCGAGCAGACCGGGCAGGCCGCGTAGGCATTGGAGAACTTCATGCCATCGCGCGCGATACTGTCTATTTGCGGGGTTTCGTAGAACGTACTGCCGTAACTGCCGAGGTCGCGCTGTCCCAGATCGTCACACACGATGAAGACAATGTTCGGTGCCTTTGGCGCGGTGGCAGGGGCCGGGCCCTCAGCACTCTGGGCCGGAAGTGCGGCACCCAGAATTGTCAGGCCCGCCCGTCCGTTCAGCAGGGCAACGGTTGGTAAACTCACAACAAAACCTCCAAAAGGTCGGATTCCCATAGAACAGGCCGCAGTGATTGCCGGAAGTATGCCTCTAACAGGACAGGGGCCTGATTTTAGAACGCAGCGGGGTATTGTTTCCCCCCGCAGGTTCCGCCAGCGTTGCAATACGCTTGGGCGAGGTCGGCGACATATGCCTCGTCGGGAACCAGACCGAAATCACCGCTGCGAAGGTTGGTGACCTTTTTCCATTTCGCGTGTCCGTCCAGGTAGGCCAGGTTCCCGCCACCGTTATGGCGCGAGGTGTACTGCTCGCCGCAGGCCGGCATTGCCGCCGTGCGTGGCGAATCGGAGGACTGAGGGCGGCAATCCGTCAGATCCCAGGATCGGTACAGTGCTGGTCTTACACCGAGGGCACTAATCCGATTCGGGCGGTTATACGCGACGCTCTGGGCATAAAAGTTCTCCTGGCAGAAAATGATGTCGGCAGGAGCGGGAACGGCGGCGAGGGATAGGCCTGTCTCCGAAATCACCGCGCCATTACCCTGGTAGGAAATCAAAGTCAGAGCAGCATTAGCTGCGGGCGCCAAGCTGGTCGAAGGACAGCGATAGATTTGCGTGTTCTTCGTGTAGGGCAGGATGTTTTTGGGCCAGTTGGGCTGAGCGGCGGGTGTATTGAGGAAGTTACCAAAATCGCCGGTCTGCTGCGGCAGTGTCTCGTCGTAGTCTTGCGTGTACATCATCAGGCCAGTGCCGATCTGCTTCATGTTGGACAGGCAGGCGGTCTGCCGCGCTTTCTCGCGTGCCTGGGCGAAGACCGGAAACAGGATAGCGGCTAGGATGGCGATGACGACGAGCAGTTCAATGAGGGTAAAAGCGTAGTTCTTCCCTGGGGGGACGTCTCATTAATGCGTTTGCGGGGGACGCGTTCATACAAAATTCTCCTTAATAGCAACAGTGACAAAGGGCAGTAAGAGCAAGGAAAGGGACGCCGGAGGATTACTTCGCCGGCCGGGTTGAGGGGAGTGCGGTGTGCAAATAGGGACATGCTGCAGCGCTCTACCTGTCCCAACGATGGCTCCCACAATGGCTCCTTGCTTGATGCAGCATTACATTACCTCGAGTATACCTTAGATCTGGTGTGAAAATAGCCGCTCTGCGGCGAATCGGCCTGCCGTTTTCATGCGAGAGGGTGTGCCGCAGGGACATGAGCGGCTTCTGGGAAAAGTTGCCTCCTTTCCGCTTTCCGCCCCGGATCACCGGACGCTGATCGCCCGGCTCGGCTTTGCCGATCGGGACCGCCGACTGCCCGAGCATGACCTGGCCTGTCACTATCTGGCACCCCCGAGGTGACGCAAAGGGTCCTGGGGCTGTATCTGCTTGTATCGGCAACACGTGGACCCGCAGGGAGAGCTGTACTCCTGGGTCGCGGTGACCCGCTTCCCCATCACCGTCGAGGAGAAGGCGATGCTCACGGGGGCGCGTATCCGGCATCTGCGGCTGGGGCCCAGGTTCGAGGCCTACAGAGCGCGCCTGCGCGCGCGGGCGCGCCAGCTCGCCGACAGTCCGGAGATCTGAAAGAGTCAGCTGGCTTGACGCCCCTGCCGCATTATCGGGTATACTCAAGAGGACATGGCCCCTGGCAAGCGTAACGAGCGTGACCGCAACGAGGCAGGCACGCGGGATCTCTTGAGCGTGGAGCAGGCGGCGGGCTACCTCCAGCTTTCCTCTTCTTCCATCCGCTCCTGCATCCGGCAGGGCAAGCTCAAAGCCTTCCGCATCGCGAGCCTCCGGAAAGTGCTCATCCCCCGCGCCGAGCTTCTTTCGCTCCTGGACCGACAGAGCGCCGCGATGACCAAACGCCGGCCGCCTGACCCTGGATGCTGCCGGATCCCCAACCCTCGTTAGCCGTGCCAGAAAGCCGCTTGGCCGCCCCAAGCGAGCAGACTCTCTCTTCCCGGTTCCTGTGTCCTAATTTGCTTTGGAAGACCCTGGTCTGATTCTGCTAAGTGACGTTATCGGAATCAATACGTGGATCAGGGTTCTGATAACATGTTCGGAGGCGGCAGCCAGTGCCGGCACATACGGTTCCGATAACAAGGGACCGTTGCCGCCGCTGTCGAATCTGCTACCGTGAATGCTGTGGACGACAACAGCAGCAGTGATACCCTGAGCGACATCAGCAGCGGAGCCACCGACGAAAAGGCCCGCGCCCCCTCGGACGGGGACGCCCACGTCACTCCCGCCGAGGCCCAGCTGCTCGGTGACGTTCGTGGTCTGATCGAGCGCGCCCGCCAGCGGGTTGCTGCCACGGTCAATCGCGAGATGACGCTGCTGTACTGGGACATCGGCGAGCGTATCCGCCGGGATATCCTGCAGGAGCAGCGGGCCCAATATGGTAAGCAGATTGTCTCGACGCTGTCGAGACAATTGAGCAGGCTCTACGGCCGGGGATTCAGTGACAAGAGCTTGTTGCACATGCTCCGCTTCGTAGAGGCGTTCCCCGACCGAGGTACTGTCTCGGCGCTGTCGAGACGGTTGGGCTGGAGCCACTTCCTGGAGATCCTGTACCTGAAGGAGCCGCTTGCGCGCGACTTCTATGCCGAGATGTGCCGGCTGCAGCGCTGGAGCGTCCGCACCCTGCGGGAAAAGATCCGCGGCATGCTCTACGAGCGCACGGCGCTGTCGAAGAACACCGAGGAGCTGGCGCGGCAGGAGTTGGCCCTGGTCAGGGACGAGGATCGCATGACGCCGGAGCTGGTCTTCCGCGATCCGTACCTGCTGGACTTCCTGGGTCTGGCCGACACCTACAGCGAGCGGGACCTGGAAACGGCGATCCTGCGCGAGATGGAGGCGTTCCTGCTGGAGCTGGGGGAGGGTTTCACCTTCGTCGCCCGGCAGAAGCGCATGAGCATCGATGGCGAGGACTTCGCGCTCGACCTGCTCTTCTACCACCGCAAGCTGCGCCGCCTCGTGGCCGTGGAGCTCAAGATCGGCAAGTTCAAGCCGGACTACAAGGGGCAGATGGAGCTGTACCTGCGCTGGCTCGACCGGCATGAGCGCGAGCCGAGCGAGGGGGCGCCGGTGGGGCTCATCCTCTGCAGTGAAGCCGGTCCCGAGCAGGTGGCTCTCCTGCAGCTGGACCGGGGCGACATCCGCGTCGCGCAGTACCTGACCGAGAAGCTGCCCCAGCCGCTCCTAGAGCAGAAGCTGCGGGAGGCGCTCCGGCGCGGGCGCGAGCAGCTGGCCGGCCGGCAGAGTGGGCAGGAGCAGACCGCCTTGCCGCCGGGACCGGAGGAGGGGACGGACACAGAAGCCGGCGGGGAGAGGCCGTGAACCTGGACGGCTTCAAAGAGTGGCTGGAGCGGGCAGGTACCTCGCCGCACACGCGGCGGGCGTACCTGCGCCTGATAGGGAACTTCGCCGGGTTCCTCCAGGAGAGCGGCAAGGACGCTCTGGCCGTGCTCGCCGACGAGCATGAGCGCACCTTCGCCGCCCGGGATTGGCGGCAGCACCTGCGCCATGCCCGCCGGCTGTCTCCTGCCTCGGTGAACCAGGCGCTCGCGGCGCTGCACACCTACTGCCAGTTCGCCGGGCTCTCGGTCCCCGACGTGAAGCGGGAAGACCTGCCCGATCTCGCCCCCCGCGCGCTGGAGGAGGCGGAGCAGCGCAGACTGCTGCGGGCGATCGAGCGGACGGGGAGCGCACGGGATAAGGCGATCGCCTACACCTTATTCTATACAGGCCTCAGGATCGCCGAGGTGACGGGGCTCGACCTTGCGGACGTGGTCGTCTCGGATCGACGCGGTAAGGTGATCGTCCGCCGTGGCAAGGGCGACCGCCTGCGGGAAGCGCCGCTGCACCCGGTGGCGCGCGAGGCGATGCTCCTTTGGCTGCGGGAGCGGCGTGAACGATGGGGGCAGCCGGAGCATAGTGGCGGCGCGAACGAGCCCTGCTTTGTCTCCTACCAGGGCAAGCGCCTCTCCACGCGCTCCGTGGATAAGCTGATGGATAAGCTCGGCGAGGAGGCGGCCATCGAGGGACTTTCAGCGCATGTGCTTAGGCACACCTTCACCACCAACCTGATCCGCGCCGGACAGGACATCGTGCTGGTGGCGGAGCTGACGGGGCACGCGCGGCTGGAGACGGTCCGGCGCTACAGCCTGCCCAGCCAGCGGGACAAGGAGCGGGCGGTCGAGGCGCTGCCGACGGACCGGTAGCGCGTTCTTGTCGGTCGCGCCGCCGGTCGCGGGGGGCGGGCCGTCCGCAGGGTAGTGTCAATTTGATTCTTGATTGGGTGGTAGAGGACGACTTCCCGGGCGCCGATAGCGCGGTCAGACCTGGGTTGAGACGTTGCCTTCTGCCCTCAAACTGCCGCTGGTACATTACCTGTCGGCAATGACGAGCCTGCATCTGGTGACGGCTCGGGCGGAAGAACGACTAGATCGGACCATGAGCTGATAAGAAGCGCTGCGCCTGTCCGCAAGAGAGCGATCGCGGAGCCGACGCGCACGCTGTCAGCCAATGAGTTGATCGAGCGCATTTGTGCTTACTACGGCTGTGAACATGAAGAACATATCGCACGAAAGGTCTGTTAAGGGTGCATTCGGTATCTCAATCGAGGGGTTCAGTCCATCGTAAGCACCTACGCGCCTTCCTTCCGTTTGGCCAGCAACAGACTCCCGGTGTAGGGGTCTAAACGGAGACGGGCCGTCTCCCTCTCGGCTTGCCACACCAGATCCCATACCAAGCACCCTGACCGAGGTGGGGAGACATCGACCAGACGCCATGCTGGAGTGCGGGCACCTTCCTGCAAGGCGGAAGCAGAAAGTGTTTGCGGCCCCCAAAGCACGCGCAGCCACTCACGCCCGGCCTGTACGACTGCTTGGCGCGGCAGCGGCGGGCCGCCATTTTTGGGCAGAGTCTTGGCCGGACATCCGGCAATCTGGACAGAGCCCGTGTCGGCATCCCACTGAAGATACAGCACGTGCTCCCCGCCGGCATCGCTGACATAAACGGCCCATATGCGGCCTGCCGTCGCTTCGCTCTTTTCCGCTTCCAGCCGCAGGTCTGTCTTCTCTGGGGCCAAAGTGCCGCAGACGGAACGGGCACGGGCGAGAATCTGTCTTTGGGTGAACCGGCCGTGGGACGCATCTGGCCGATGTTGCTGGGCTCCTGGTTCGAGATTTGACCGCAGACAAAGGGGTAAGAAAAGCACAGCGAGCGCAGGCAGGATCGCGTACCAAAGGCTCTTCTGATTCTGTAAGGACATTGGTCATTCTCCGTTCCTACCCTCGAAAGATGTGCCATGACACGAAACGCACATTGACGCCGGTGAAGAAGGGGATGCGGTAGATACGCTATCCCATTCCCCTCTGCCTACGCTCCGCTATTTGCCCGACATACGCGGGAGCGGCTTTCCAATGGTCCGAGCTCGGTTGTCGTCAGGATGGATGAAAGTGAATGCGACGATGCCACGGGA
>JAUJNC010000357.1 GCA_030446525.1 Armatimonadaceae bacterium | reverse complement strand
CCGAGGTGGGCATCACCGAGGTCGTGGCCGAAGCGTTCCCCGAGCAGAAGGCCGAAGTGGTACAGCGCTTGCGCGCCGAGGGGCACACGGTTGCGGTCATCGGCGACGGCATCAACGACTCGCCGGCCTTCATGCGCGCGGACGTGGGCCTCTCGCTCACGCACGGGGCGGACGTGGCCACGGAGGTCGCGGACGTCATCCTGCTGGACGGGGACCTGCGCAGCCTGCCCCGCGCCCTGGACCTCTCACGCGACGCGCTGCGCGTTCTGCGGCAGAACGTCAACATCGTGGTGTGGCCGACGGCTCTGGGCATCGCGGCATCGCTCGTGGGGCGGGCGACGGCGGTGCTTTCCACCCTGATCAGCCACGGCACGACGATCATCGCCGGGCTGAACGGACTGCGACCGCTGTTTCCCAAAGCGGAGCCTGGGAAGGCGGCGGGGCAAACGGGTTCCGCAAGGGGCCGAACGCGGCGACCCGCATCGCCGCGTCCCATAGCGCCGCCGGAGGGCGACCTGCGCGCGCTCGTCTGGCCCATGGTCAAGCGCCTGCCCGCCTACCTGCGTCTGGCCTGGGCGCTAAGCCGGGAGCCGGCGATCCCCCGGCGGCATAAGACGCTGCTTTACCTGTTCCCGGTTTACTACGTGTCCCCGGCTCATCTCGCCGTCCACCCGATCCCGGTACTCGGCCAGATCGACGGCGTCCTTTTCCTGGTGCTCGCTCTGCGGCAGGCGCTCGCGCACTGCCCGCGCGCGGTGCTCGCGCGCCATCTTGCCCGTCTCAATCTCCCCCCGACGCAACTGGAAGACGATTGGCGGACGGCGCTGCGGGTCCTGCGGCGCGTCGGCGGGAGCGCCGGCGGCCCCGTGGCACGAAAGCTCCGCGTTGCGGGGCACGCCGCTGGCAATTTCCGGGAGCGAGCCGGCAAGCGGGTGCGGGAGGTAAGCGCCTGAGCCTGGGAGCAGCGGCCGCCAGCGGCTCGAGGAGAAAGGCTTCCTCAACGGGCGGACCCTGCAGCGCACTGACAGCCTGGCCATTGTGGCGTCCGTCCGGGAGCTGGGTCCGCTGGAGTTGGTCATGGAGACGCTGCGCCTAGCTCTGGAAGCCATCGCCGAGCAGGAGCCCCAATGGCTCACGGCCCACGCCCCTTCGGAGTGGCTGCACACCTATCACGCCAGCGCCGGAGTAGCCGCAGCCGTCTTTGGTCTTGATGGGTGTAGTTTTCAGTTTCCCAACGCTCGTTATGGAGTATGCTATGCATGATGCTCTGCCAAGGGACGACGGCTGTGAACGACGGGCTGCGTGAGCAACTGAAGCGGGCGGGATGGCGCCCGTCGGCCCGATACAAAGGTTTCCTCGAAACGCGGCGGGCGGGGATCGAGTTCGACCTGGGCCGCGCGCGGCCCGGCGACGACCGGCTGGAGCTGCGCTACCACTATGTGACCGAGCGCACGAACGCCCAAGGCACGGTGGATCTGCCCATGAGCGTCTCGCCGGAAGGGGTCGGCGACGCCATGACCGCCCTGTACCTGCGCGTGCACGAGCGTCCGGACCCGACCCGCGTCTTCGGCGGCGGGCGGCGCGCCCGTGCGCCGCTTCCCGCGAACCCCGCCGGCTCGCCGGCAAAGGATAGCGCAGAGGTCGCCCCGCAGAAGAGCCTGGACTTGTAGAACTTCTAGTCGGCCGACGCGGCGGGCGCGCTGGCCGCTTCCGCCGCGTACCAGTCCAGCTGCTCGATCTCTTCTTGGGGCGGAGCGCAGCGGACGACGAACTGCGGCGCATTGTGCCAGTCGCGGCCGCTCTCCTTCTCCAGGCGCTGCATCGTCCGCATGTCCGGGCCGTCCCACAACATCTCGCCGTCGGAAAGGGCCAGGTACCGGCCCCGGAAGCGGTCCGCCAGGCTGCCCTGCCGCTCTCGGTAGCGCGTGACGCAGTCCGCGCCGCGCCGGAGCTGCTCGGCGCGGTTGGTGGCGCCGCGGTAACGGCGCACTTCGAAGGGCGTCCGGACCTCCTCCGGCGCCGGACCGACGACCTCGATCTGCTCGGCACGGCTGGGGCCCAGGCCGGCTTCGGCGGCCAGCCGGATCGCGTTGCGGCGGTAGAAAAACGGGTGGTCAGGGTAGTCGCCGCAGGGGTCGAAGCCCATCACTCGGGCGGCGACGCTGTCGGTCGCGACGATATTGGCGCCCGCGACGATCACGCCGGGACACAGGGCCTGGCCGCCCCACTCACTATGGCTGGCCGCGACGATGCCGTCGACGACGTTCAAACAGGGCCGCATCCACTGCGCCAGGTCAGACAGGACGCGCGGCAGGCGGATCAGGCGGTCGTGCAGGTACATCCGGGGCGCGCCGTATACCGAGGTAGGCATCCAGCCGAACAGGTTCTTGATGCACAGCGTACACCCCATGCCCATATGCGCCTTCATCTTCGCCAGCGAAACGAACGCATCGGCCTCGGCAAGCTCGCGCGGCACGCTGTAGCGGCCAAACATAGCATTCGGGTGCGTCATCTCGACCTCCACCAGTTCGCTGGCATTGAAGTCGATCAGACGGACGTTCGGATAACGCGCCAGGCGCTCCGGGTAGCCAAGCTGCGCGTACAGCGCGTCCGCGCCGCCTTCCGTGGGCGCATCGCCGATAATGATCTCGGCATCTGTGACGGCGCGAATCGCACGTATCGCCCCTTCCACCACTGCCGGGTCGGTCAATTCCGTCTGCCGTCCCTCGGTAAGAATGACACGGGAAACGCCCGCATTGATCTTGACGGCGATTTTACGCGCATCCCGCAGCCCCTTGCCGTAATCCCCCAACTGCTCGATAGTCGCCTGCGTTCGCCGGACGATCTCGGCGTCCTCCGGGCGCGGGGCGCATCGCACCACGCGCACGAGAGCCCGGGGGTCGCGGGGGGGGGGCGGGGGCGCGGGG
>JAUJNC010000356.1 GCA_030446525.1 Armatimonadaceae bacterium | reverse complement strand
GGCGGTCGAAGGCGGGTTCGTCGTCTGGGTCGCGGTTCCCGACGGCGTCCCGATCATGGCCCTCCTGGACGACGCCGTCCGCGCGGGAGTGGGCTTCGCCCCCGGGGCGGCGTTTTTCCCTCGGCCGGCCGACCAGCCCTTCATGCGGCTCAACTTCGCCGCCCCGACGGAGCAGCAAATCGAGCAGGGGATCAAAACGCTCGGGGGTTTGCTTCGCCGTTACCTCTGACCGTGACGGCATGATCCTGAACATTGCCCGCCGTGGCCCTATCCGTTTTGCTGCCAACTGGCTCTACCAATCCTCCTGCGTCCCGTCCATGATGGATGCGACGGCAGCCCCCGATGCAGCCCAGGGACGAGGATCGCGCACGACCTTCACGGGCGACGGATCGTGTTCCGCTCCTCGTCATTGCTGCCTCTTGACGGGGCCGCCGCCGGCCGGGGTCGAGGCGAGCAATGAGCGAGCGAAGCTTCCGAACGGGCGGATCGTGGCGGCAATGAGCATGGCCCCGAAGGATCTGAGCTAGCTCACCTGCCACGAAGGCGCGTGGGAGCGACGGACGCCGTTGTTCCTTTTCCCCGGCTGTGCAAAGGGACAATCCTGCACGGTGGATGGGCCCGCTGAGGCGCCGCGAGCGGACCAGACCGACTCTCTGCCGCTTATTGATCGAGAGCGCCAAGGAGGGCCACCATGGTCGGGACGGATTTCGACGACTTCGTTCGTTCTTTACCCTCTGGCACGTCCCGTCGCTCGCTGCTCCGACGAGGGGCCGTCGCGGCGCTGGGGGCGGCCGCCTTCGGGGCCGGGCTCCGGCGGGGGGCGGGGGCCCTCGAGTGCCGGGGGCGCGACGCGGCGTGCCGGCGCGACAACCAGTGCTGCAGCGGCGCGTGCCGCAACAACGGGACCTGCGCGCCGGCCGGCGTCGGCGCCCCCTGCGACCCGAGCACGCCGTCCGACTGCCGGAGCGGGGTCTGCGGCTGCGCCAAGATCGACACCGCCGGCACCCCGACCGGGTGCACCTGCCGGCGGGCCACCTGCACCCCGGTCCGGGAGGAGGGGTGCGACGAGAGCGCCGACTGCTGCGACGGGTTCTGCCTCAAGAGCCGGGGCGTGTGCTTCCGGCCGCAGCAGCAGTGCATCCCTGAGGGGCAGTCGTGCGCCAGCGCCCCGACCCTCTGCTGCCCGGGCTCGAGATGCACCGGCGGCGTTTGCACGGATTAGGGGGAACGACACCCCGACCGGGGGCGGGCGGTGGTGACGGCGCCGGCCCGCGCCCGCCCGGGGCACCAACCGCACGGGGTACGGCGAATTGACGGACGGCGCAGGCGACGCGGCTTGCCTGCGCCGTCCGCCGTGGGCGGGCCGCCGACGCATCGTGGGCCACGGCGAGTTCCTCCAGGCCGACGCCCGGTGCTGTGCCGGGCTTGGGCATGGAGCCGGTGGTCCGGTCGTCATCCACGGCGCCCTGCCGGGCCGACGTCACGGTGGCGAGTCTGCCGCCGCGCCCAGCAAGACCGCACGGCCGGTGACTGTTCCCCGCAGTTCCGCTGCGGTTAGGCCGTCTGCTCGACCGGCGCGATCAGCTCCGGCCCGTCGTTGCGGGGGTTGTTGACCGCCGGCGAGACCGGGTCGGCGGCCATCGCTTCGGCGGGGTAGGGGTGCAGCAGCGCCTGCGCGGCGCGGGGGTCGACGATGTCGCGGCTCAGCCAGTCGGCCTCGTCCTCGGGCCGGAGGATGGCGGGCATCCGGTCGTGGAGGGGCGCGACGAGCTGGTTCGGCGCCGTGGTGACGATGGCATAGGAGGCGACGCCATCCGCCGACTCGTCGTAGAGGCCGGCCAGGCCGACGAGGGAGCCGTCCCGCGGGTGGATGAAGTAGGGCTGCTTGCGGCCCCCGGCCCGCTGCCACTCGTAGAAGCCGCTGGCGGGAATGAGGCAGCGCCGGGTGCCGACGAGGGGGCGGAACATCGGTTTCTCGAGCAGCGTCTCGGCGCGGGCGTTGATCGGCGCGACCGAGCTGGCCTGGCCCGGCTTGCGCCAGCGGGGGACGAGGCCCCACCGCATCAAGCGGAGCGAGCGCTCGCCGTCGTCGTCCGCGACGACGACCGGGAGTTCCTGGGAAGGGGCGGCGTTGAAGGTGGGGAAGAGGGCGAACGGGATCTGGCGGAGTTGGAAGCGCTCGGAGAGCTCCTGGTGCCCCGCGATGACGTAGCGACCGCACATCGGCATCCTCCTCGTCGGGTCGTGCGCGTCGAGCACATAAGTGAACGTATAGAACGCTCGTTCCAATTTTACCATGACTCGGGGCCCGTCGCTCCTGCCCAGGCAGAACTCGCTTGCGCGGTTCCAACCACCGGTTTGGCCGCGTCTCATAGCCGTGGCACGCCGTCTGTTGTCGCTTTCAACGCAGCGAGCGCTACAACCAAGGAGGGTTGCCGATAGTGACGCAGCCGATGAGGGCGAGGGCACAACCCCCACCCACACCCACCCGGCGCAGACCCACAGACACGACCACTACCACGTCTCCCACCACAAGGGCGGCCCAGCGGGTGCGCTCGGCGACGACTTCGAGCACCGCGCGTCCTGACGGGGAGAGGGTGGGCATCGTTGCCGGCGCCGAGGCGGATGGCATCGTCGTCGAACGCGCCGTCTTCTGGCGGTGCCCGGTTCCCCTGGGCGCCGTCGGCGACGTCGACGGGCAGGCGTTGCGCCTCGCGGTGACCAAGGATGCGGTCTGGCGGGGGAATGGGACGCCGTGACTTCCCCCGGTTCGGGGTCGTGGAGGCGCACGCCTCGGTCTGACCCGGACGGGGACAGCGAGCTAGACCGAAGGGCTTGACAGTCCGGCAAGAAGGTGTACGATCGGCTCACGCTGGTCGGCGGCGGGGGAAACCCCAAAGGCGGTCGGCGGACGGACGCCGATGAGTTT
>JAUJNC010000355.1 GCA_030446525.1 Armatimonadaceae bacterium | reverse complement strand
CGGCTGCACGTCCGATGCCCCCTCCTCGCTGAGCCGCCGCCGGCTCGCGATGCGCATGGCGGCCGCGGCGGGGACCAGGATGGTGTTCCAGTGCCGCACCTGCAGGACCTGCAGCCCCGCACCCTGGTAGAGCGCGCGGACCTGCCCCCGCGTGTAGCGCCGCGCGGTCTGGACCGCGACGTCATGCTGCCCTTTCAGCCATTCGTAGGCGGGGAGGTTGAGCACCAGCAGGCCGCCGGGCCGCAGCACCCGGGCCAGCTCGCGGGCCGCCCGCCTTTCGTCGACGGACTGGTGGCACAAAACGTCCAGGCTGACGACGACATCGAAGGACGCGTCGGCGAAAGGCAGCTCGTTCACCGAGCCCGCCACGAGGTCCGACAGGTCGCGGTCGCGGCAAAACCGGAGCGCGTCGTGCGAGAAATCCATGGCCGTCACGTCGCCCAGCTCGGCCAGTTTGATGGCCATGGCGCCCGTGCCGCAGCCCGCGTCCAGGATGCGCAGCCGGCGGCCGCCCCTCCCCTTCAGGCTGCGGCGCAGCACGTTCAGAACCATATGGTGGAGGTTGTTGTACCACCAGTGGGTATCCTCCACGTCATACATGCGCTTGTATTCGTCCGTGTTCATGGCCTTGTCCCCTATGCGGCGGCGAAGTCGTTCACGCAGTCGGCGACATAGGCGACCTGCTCGTCGGTCAGTTCCGGGTACATGGGGAGCGTCACGAGCTGGGGGGCCAGCTCCTCCGCGACCGGGCAGCTCCCCGGCCCCTGCCCCAGGCGGGCGAAGGCCTTCTGCAGGTGCAGGGGGATCGGGTAGTGGATCTGCGTCCCCACGCCCCGGTCGGCCAGGTGCTTGCGGAACGCGTCCCGGTGGGGCGTGCGCAGCACGTACAGGTGATACACGTGGTGAGCCCACGGCTGCTCGGCCGGCAGGATCACCCCCTTGTGGCAGATGCGGCGGTTGTACTGGGCCGCGATGGCGCGCCGCCGCTCGTTCCACCCGTCCAGATGCGGCAGCTTGGCCCGCAGGATGGCCGCCTGGATCTCGTCGAGCCGGCTGTTGACGCCCTCGATGGTGTGGTGGTAGCGCTCCTCCTCGCCGTAGTTGCGCAGCATGCGCAGCCGCCTGGCCAGGTCCGGGTCTGGGCACACCACGGCGCCGGCGTCCCCGAAGGCGCCCAGGTTCTTGGACGGGTAGAAGCTGAACGCCGCCGCGTCGCCCAGGGTCCCCACCAAGCGGCCCCGGCAGCGCGCCCCGTGCGCCTGCGCGCAGTCCTCCACGACTTTGAGGTTGTGCGCGCGGGCCAGGGCGAGCAGCGGGTCCATGTCGGCGGGATGGCCGTACAGGTGGACGGGCACGATGGCGCGCGTGCGGGGCGTAATGCACCGCTCGACGGCCGCCGGGTCGAGCGCGAAGGTCCGGGCGTCGATGTCCGCGAAGACGGGGACCGCGCCGGCCGAGCGGATCGCCATCGCCGTGGGCGCCGCCGTCGTGGGCGTGGTGATCACCTCGTCGCCCGGCTCGACCCCCAGCGCCACGAGGGCGAGCTGGATCGCGTCGGTACCATTGCCCACCCCGACCGCGTGCGGCATCCCCAGCCACGCGGCGAACGCCTCTTCCAGCTGGCGGCCCTGATCGCCCAGGACGTACCAGCTCGCCTCCAGCACCTGCCGGATGGCGGCGTCGATCTCCTCGCGCAGGTTCGTGTATTGTGACTTCAGTTCAACGACGGGAACGTTCATTCGGCTTCCTTGGATTATCTTTATACGGCTTTTATCGTGTCACCAGTAATGTTCGCGGTGCTGCTGGTAGTAACGGACCATCCCCTCGAGCCCCTCGGCCACGCCGATTTCGGGCTTCCAGCCGGTCGTCGCCTGAAATCGGGAGCAGTCCGCGTAGTAATCACCGATGTCGATACGCTTCTTTTCCTCGGGCCACGGCACCAGCCGGTAGGAGGCCCGGGGGCAGATCTCCATCAGCGTCTCCACGATCTCGCGCAGGGACACGGTGTGCGGGTGGCCCAGGTTGAACGCGTGCCCGATGCAGGCCGGCGTGGCCGCGGCGCGCAGGAAGGCGTCCACCACGTCGCGCACCTCGTTGACGTCGCGGCGCTGCTCGCCCGTCCCGAACAGGGAGATGCACTCCCCCTCGACCGCCTGGCGCACGAACCAGGCCAGGAAGCCCTGCCGGTTGTGCCTCATCAGCATGCGCGGCCCGTAGGTGTTGGTCAGGCGCAGCGAGGCGGTGCGCAGGCCGTAGCAGTCGTGGTAGAGCAGGTGGTACATCTCGCCGGCGATGTTGTTGACGCCGTTCACGTCGACGGGCCGGAGCAGATGGTACTCGTCCACGGGCAGGTAGGCGGGCCGCCCGTAGATCTGGCGCGTGCTGGCATACACGACGATGGCGTCCGGGTTGTTATGGCGGCACGCCTCCAGCAGGACTTTCTGCCGAAGAACTTGCCCCAGATCGGGCGGGTGCGGTTCCACACCGTGTTCCGACCGGCGGGGTACGTCAGCGGCGACTTGTACGACGTCATGCGCCTCGACGAGCGGCGGCTGGGGTTCTACATGGCCGACGCCGTCGGCCACGGCGTGCCCGCCGCCCTGCTCACCATGTTCATCAAGCACGCCCTGCAGACCAAGGAGATCGGCTCCGGGGGCTACCGCCTGCTCGACCCCGGCGAGGCCCTGCGGCGGCTCAACGAGAGCCTGCTCGAGCAGAACCTTTCGCAGGCCACCTTCGCCACCGCCCTGTACGGCATGGTCGACGCCGACACGCACGAGATCACCCTCGCCCGGGCCGGCCACCCCGCCCCGGTGCTGTTGCGGGCGGACGGGTCGATCGAGACGGTCGACGCCGACGGGCCCCTGCTCGGCATCTTCCCCGGCGAGACGTTCCAGAGCTGCCGCACGAAGCTGTGCCCCGGCGACCGCCT
>JAUJNC010000354.1 GCA_030446525.1 Armatimonadaceae bacterium | reverse complement strand
CTGTGTCGGCCGGATTGTGTTCAGCGCACCGGCACGTTGATGCCGAGCACCAGCCGGAAGGGCGAGAAGTCTTCCAGGTACGTCCAGCGGCCCTCAACGAAAGGCTCCACGCGCGCCTCGAAAAGGCTCCTTCCGCTGAGGCCGGCGAAGACGTTGTATCCTGTCTCCACCTCGTCTTCGCCGTCACCATTGGGGTCCTGATCCGCGAATGCCACCCCGATTCCGCCATACAGCCCCCCGAGCTCATCGGGGCTCACCGCCAGGTCTCCATTGATCTGCCACTCGCTCTCGGCCTGGTCGCCTAGGAACACGTCGCCACTCGGGATGAGCAGCAGCTGGCGCAGCAGCGGGATGCGGAGTTGCGCCCCGGCCGAGGCGACCCGATCCTCGAAGCTGTGGCCCCCTCGAACTCCGAACTCCACCGGACCTTCCGTCCATCCCCACCCGTGCCGGGGCGGCGTACGTCTGCGTTGAGCCTCCGCGCTCTGGAACCCGATGCAACAAAGGACCAGCAAGACGAGAAAAGTACGCATGTCGAACTCCTGTCACTGTGTAGAGCGCTCGGCAACTACCCCTTGGATGCCTCCGGCAGCCGATTGGTTTACCGGACGAGGAAAAGGGCGCCCCCGAGACCGGGCGCCCCTTCCGGAATCGCTCGGGTCGGTCGCGATTACTGGCGCCGCGCGCCGCCCGCCGGCGCGGTGGGCTGAGCCTGGCCGCCCTGACCCGGGGTGCGGCCCCGACCGGTACCCTGGCCCTGGCCCGCACCCCCCCCGCCGCCCCGCGCCGCGCCGCCCCCCTGCCCGGAGCCGCGGATGAACTGCTGCGGTGGGTTCCTCAGCTGCTCGGGTACCTGCTGCCGCCCGAACAGGTCCGCTCCGCCCTGCGCGCGATCTTCCGGCACAACTGGCGGACCGACTTCACCGGTTTCCGGCACCACTGGCGCAAGTTCGCGGGCGGGGGCGACAAGGGCCTGCTCAACTGCACCTGGCCGCGGGGCGGGCGGCCCGAGGACACGATCCCGTACGTGGACGAGGTGTGGACCGGCGTGGAGTACCAGGTGGCCGCGCACCTGCTCTACGAGGGGATGGCGGACGAGGCGCTGGCGATCGTCAAGGGCGCGCGCGAGCGCTACGATGGCGTGCCGCGCCCGCCGATCCCGCGCAACCCCTGGAACGAGATCGAGTGCGGCGGGCACTACGCCCGCGCCCTGTCGTCCTGGTCGCTCCTGCTCGCCCTCTCGGGGTTCGCCTACGACGGCCCGAACGGCGTGCTGCGGTTCGCGCCGCGCCACACGCCCGAGGACTTCAAGGCCTTCTTCAGCGCCCCGGAGGGCTGGGGCAGCCTGCGCCAAACGCGGCGCGGCAAGACCCAGCGCAATGAGGTTAAGGTCGAGGCGGGTCGGGTCCTGGTCGCGCAGCTGCGCCTGGATGCGCCCCTGGGCGCGACATCGAAGCAGATACGGGTCGCGGTGAATGGCAAACCCGTTCCCGTAGCGGCCCAGGTTACAGAAAACGGGATGCGCATCGCTTTGTCCGGTCCCGTTTCCCTCCGCGCGGGCGAGACGTTGGCCGTCTCTATCGCGTAGAATGCAATACGCGCCGGGACGCGTATGCGGGGATCCCGTGAAGCAAAGAACAGACCCTGGTTATAATAAAAAGTATCGTCCCGCTCCGCCGGTGAGCGTACTGCTGCGCGTCGCTGCCGCCTGCCTGCCGCCCCTTCTTGCCGCCCCGGCGGCGACCCACGGGGCCCAGATCAACAGCGCTTCGTTGCTGCCGGCCCCGGTCTCGCGGCCCGCAGCCGCCGAGTCCGCAAGCGTGGCGCTGGCTCAGCAGCAGCGTCCGCTTTATGCTCGCCGGTCTGCGACGCTGGCGATCCGCGATGTCACCTACGCACGCCAGCCGGTGTCGCTCTTTGGCAAGCTGGAGATCGGCTTCCAGCTCGACGGCGCCTGGCGCAACCCCTTCGATCCGGACCAGATCGATGTCGCGGCGACGCTGACCGGCCCTTCCGGCAAGCGGATGGTGATGCCCGCCTTCTTCCGCATCCCCTACCGCTCGAAGAACGGCCAGACGCAGTTGGAAAGCGACGTCGCCTATGTGCCGGACGGCCCGGCGCAGTGGAACGTGCGTTTCGCGCCCCCCGAGCCGGGCGCCTGGACGTTCGTGCTGCGCGCCCGGGACGCGGCGGGCAAGACGGCGCAGGCGGGGCCTTTCACGTTCGAGGTCGAGCCCGCCGCGCATCCCGGCTTCGTGCGGGTGAGCCGGGGTAACCCCCACTACTTCGAGAACTCCGGCGACGGCACCCCGTTCTACGCCACCGGGACCAATATCGCCTGGACGCGGCGCAAGGACGCCGTGCCGGGCAAAAGCGCGACCTATGAATACTACTTCGGCCGCGCCCGGGGCAACCAGTCCGCGACGCGCGTGTGGGCCTGTCACTGGGCCTGGCTGGAATGGATGCCGCCCGCATCGGCCAAACCGGACACCGCCTACCACCACTATGCCGGGATCGGCTATTACAACCCGATGATCTCGTCGGCCTTCGACCGCATCTTCGATATGGCCGAGCGGCAGAACCTGCGCATCATGCTCGTCACCGACGACAACAACGAGCTGTTCCTCGCGCAGGGCGGCGCCAAGCCGGGTTACGACGGCTGGGAGTACAACGCCTACAACGCCGCCAACGGCGGCCCCTGCGCGAGCCCCTCCGAGGTGTTCTCGAACCCGGAGGCACGCCGCTGGTACCGGAACCGGCTGCGCTACATCTATGCCCGCTGGGGCTACAGCCCCTCCTTATGGGCCATCAACATCTGGAACGACAGCTTCATTCCCGGCCCCCACCAGCTTTCCTGGGTCAAGGAGATGCGCGACTACGTGCACACCATGGCGGACGCCTACCGGCCCCTCCTCTTCGGCACCAACTATCACTACG
>JAUJNC010000353.1 GCA_030446525.1 Armatimonadaceae bacterium | reverse complement strand
GCGTCCCGTCCGACGCCGCGCACCACCGGCGCCCCTACACCCCTGGCCGGCAGGAGAAGCCGCCGGGGCAGCGCGCGACCGGTCCGGGCAGGGACTGGGTGGAGTGATGAGAGACGTTCGCATCGGCGGGGCGGCGCCCACGGCGATCGGGCGGTCGCCGAAGGGGACGCTGCGGTACACGCGGCCGGACGATCTGGCGGCGGCGGCGATCCGCGCCGCCCTGGAGCGGGCGGAGGGGATCGCGCCGGATGAGGTGGAGGACGTGATCCTCGGGTGCGCGATGCCGGAAGCGGAGCAGGGGATGAACGTGGCGCGCGTGGCCGCGCTGCGGGCGGGGCTGCCCGTGGGCGTGGCGGGGGTGACGGTGAACCGCTTCTGCGCCTCGGGGCTGGAGGCGATCGCGACCGCCGCCGCCAAGATCGCGACCGGGCAGGCGGACGTGATGATCGCGGGCGGCACCGAGAGCATGAGCCTGGTGCCGTTCATGGGGCCGACCACCAAGCCCAACCCGTACCTGATGGAGCACCTCCCGGACACCTATCTGAGCATGGGGCTTTCGGTCGAAGGGATCGCCCGGGAGCACAAGATCACGCGCGACCGCGCGGACGAGCTGTCGCTCCAGAGTCACCGCAAGGCGATCGCGGCGCAGGACGCGGGCAAGTTCGACGAGGAGATCGTGCCCGTCCACGTCGAGGTCCAGGAAGCCGGCGGGGACGGCGTCGCGGCCCAGCAACTTCCCTTCCGCCGGGACGAGGGGCCGCGCCGGGAAACGTCGCCGGAGGCGCTCGCCAATCTGAAGGCGGCCTTTCTCGAGGACGGGGTCATCACGGCCGGCAACGCGTCGCAGCGCAGCGACGGGGCGGCGGCGGTCGTCCTGACGACGCGGGAGTGGGCGGAGCGGCGGGGGCTGAAGCCGCTGGCGCGTTTCGCCGGCTATGCGGTGGCGGCGGTCCCCCCGGCGCAGTTCGGCATCGCGCCGGCCTACGCCATCCCCAAGCTGCTCCGGCAGACCGGCATCCGGATCGAGGACGTCGACCTGATCGAGTTCAACGAGGCCTTCGCCGCACAGCTGCTGGCGGCGGATCGCCTGTTCCCGCTGGACGAGGAGCGCGTCAACGTCAACGGCGGCGCCATCGCGCTCGGCCACCCGCTCGGGGCGACCGGCGCGCGCCAGACCGTGACCCTGCTGCACGCAGGCCGGCGGCGCGGCGCGAAGTACGGCATGGTCACCAGGTGCGCCGCCCTCGGCATGGGCGCCGCGGGTCTGTTCGAACTGGTTTGAGAGGGGACACAGCCCGGCCGGGACGCGGTTGGTTACAGCCCTGTAACCATCCCGGGCATGCCGCCGACGGTACCCGGCATCGGCGGAGGTGGCTTGGCCTCGAACAGCGCGTTGACCGCCTCTGTTCCGAGCTCCGCCTGGTAGCGTTTTAACAGGGTGCTCGCGTCCCAGAGCAGGATAGGCATCACCTACTCGGTCGGCTGGGTCGGCGGATCGCCGTAGCGCGTGCACAACAGCTCCCGTGTGGCCCAGTTCTCTTCCGGTCGGACACCTTCCGCGACCATCTGGGCCTGCAACTCGCGCGCGGTAATGGCCGGGTTCGGGTCGATGCCGAGCTGCACCAGGTGCTCCTCCACCGCCTTGCTCAGTTCCTCTCGGTCCACAAAGCGAACGGTCGGGGCCAGTTCTGCCAGACTACTCATTATAATAAACTCCCCCGCTTGAGTATACACGATTTCGGTTCGTCATGACGCTAACCCTCTCGCCTTTTCTCGGCGCGGCCGAAAATTGGCTGATAAACTGCGGGCCAAAAACGTGCCCGTGCCCAAACCTGTGGTACAATTCAGCATCGCAGTGTTCTGAAACACTCGAACCGACTCTCGCAAATGAGCTCGCGACAAACCACCCTTGTTCGACGCCCGCCGAAATTTCAGGCGGTCTGCGCGCATCTAAACGAACTGGCACACCGTCTGGGGCCGGGGGCGAAGCTGCCGACTGTCCTGGATCTGCGCGATACGCTGGGGGTGAGCGTTGCCACGCTCAGCAGCGCGCTGGGTGAGCTGGAAGCCCAAAGAGTCATCTGCCGTAAGCACGGGATCGGAATTTACGTCTCGCCGCAGCTTCACCATAAAGCCGTCAGCCTGGTGTGCGAACCTTCGTTCTTCCAGACGGCGGGCGCCTCGCCGTTCTGGCAGATGCTGGTCGAAGAGGTGCGGCGCCGCGCCGCGGCCCACGAGGAGGAGCTTAGCTTCCACTTCGCGATGCCGCCGGGGCAAAGGGGCGTGCCTCTTCACGACGGCCTGGCGGCCGAGATCCGGGGCGGGCGGGTGCATGGGATCCTTGCGGTCGGTCTGAACCAGGCCGCGGTGCGGTGGATCAGCGACCAGCAGGTGCCGGTCGTGGCCTTCGCCGGCCCCGCTTCCTGGATGGTCGGTCTGGACAACCAGGAACTTGTCCGGCTGGGCGTCGAAAAACTGGCGGAGCAGGGCTGCCGCCGGATCGCCCTGTGGAAGCCCGTGGCGCCGTTCCGGCCCGCCGCCGTCCCCGCCGAGCCGACCGAGGCTCGTAAAGCGTTCCAGACGGCGCTGGCCGGGTGTGGTCTCGCCTTCGACCCCGATCTGGTCCAGGAGAATCTGCACCTGGTGGCGGGCCCGGGCGCCCGGACTATGGTAACGCACCAGGAACAGGGCTACCAGACCGCGCTGGTAGTTTTCGGCGGGGGTAGCACAGACAAGCCGGACGGGATCGTCTCGACCGACGATATGATGACGCATGGCGCCTTGGTGGTGCTGCGAAGGCTGGGGGTGTGCGTCGGCAAGGATGTCCGGATCGCCACACACTCCAACCGCGGCTCCCCGCTCCTTCTGGGCTGTGAGGAAGACCTGACCCTGATCGAGTTCGACCCCCCCCAGATCGTCCAAAGCAACTACGAAATGATGG
>JAUJNC010000015.1 GCA_030446525.1 Armatimonadaceae bacterium | reverse complement strand
CCCAAGCCCAAACTGACCTTCCAGGAGGCTATAGTCCTTATTTGAATGGTATTGCTCCTAGCTTAGACGAGATCGGCGTCTCTTGGCTTGCACCGCGCTTTGTCGGACCACCGGGTCAGTTCGGGCCGTGGCCACGGCCCGAACTGACTTTAACATATGAAACGCTTGCATCGGACGCGAAGGCAGCCGGTTCCCGTTTCCCGAAGGGCTTGCTTTTCGCGCCGGTGAAGCGGAACGTTCGACGGCATCGTGAGCGTATGCAGCGACAGAACGTTTTTATCATGGAGGCGCGTTCCATGGCTTGGCAGGGGGCAAACATGACAGACAAAGCGAACGCCGCGCGCTGGCTGCGGCGGTTCGGGCAACGGCTGCGCCGGGGCGTGCTCTTCAGCGCCGTCCTGATGCTGGTCCTTTACGCGACGCTGGCGCTGATGGTTGTGCCCGCACCCAACCCAAGCACCGCGCGCGAGGTGTCCGGTAGGCTCGTGCGTCTGGATCAGCCGCCTCCCGGAGGCGGGGACATGCTCATCACCCTCGAGGGCGGACGCCGCTACTATGTCAACCGGGCCAACGAGGTGGGCTACTTCGCGTGGGAGCGCCTGCTCAACGAAGTGCATCCCGGCGACACGCTCTACCTGACGGTGGTGCGTCCGCTGGCGTGGCGGCTTCTGGGGAGCCAATCCGCGCCCGCGCATGGGCCGCTGGCCGGTGTGCGCACGGATACGACAACTTACATGGACGCGGGTGTCTCCGCCCGCACGTGGGAAGCGCAACGGCAGTACCAGTGGCGGGCAGTCTTTGCCCTGGCTCTGGTGCTCTTGTGCGTAGCGCCTGATTTGGCGCGTCGGGGTCGCGGGCGGGGGCAGCCTCCCGCGGCTCGGAGCACCGCTTAGCCCTGGGCGCTTGGTGGCGGCCCGTGGCTCTGGCTGCCGCCGAACAGGGCATCGCACCGGACGCCAATGCGGCCGTTTCTGGTGGTACAACATCGTCAGGTTCGCGCCAGTGAATCTGGCCGTTGGGCCGCGTTTGTGTACGATAGCGTTCGGGAGACGAGGCCTCTTATTGTCATGCCTACGGGGTACGATCTCTTTACAAAACCCGAGTCATGAGTTGCTCATGCCGGTATGATCCCGGCAACCTTGGAGTTGTGGTGCAACAACTTAAGCTTCGTGCTGCTCCACAAGCCATAGAAAGAACGGGAACGGACGCGATCAAGGAAGTGATCGCTCAACTGGCTGAAACAGGTTTCGACCCGCTCCCGAAGACTGCTGACCAGTGCCCGACGCTCTCGAGCTTGAGCAGGGGTAATCACCAGCAGCTCAGCCTCCTCAACCAGAAGATCCTGCAGGTCGCCAGCTTTGTAACCCGCGTCGGCCAGGGCAATGCCGCCGTCCACCGACCAAGCTAGCGCGAGGGCCGCATCCTGATCGGGCCAGTTGCCAGGGGTGAGGATCGCCGAAAGGATCGCGCCGCAGTGATGTTACCCGGTCGGGAGAAGCACAGCTTGACTCCCTGCCGGTAGACCCACGCATCCAGCTCCCTTCTTGAGAACTCGGGGCCGTTGTCTACGCAGATCGCCTTGGGCAGCCCGTACAAGGCCACCTCCAGCAGTTCGTTCAGGCTTACCGGTCCGGCTCCAGGTCTTTCCCGCGCACGGCCGCGATGTAGTCGGCCAGCGTTTGGACGTTCCGGATGAAGGTATCGGAGCGGATGGTCCCGTCCTCCACCCACCGGCCCCGCGGATCGAGTGCGGCGATGATCTCGCGGACGCGGGGTTCCAGCTGCCGGGCATCGCGGCGGCGCTCGATCTCGGTGCGTGGCCGGCGTTCGGAGGCCAGGTACTTGTCGCGGCCGTCGCGGGTTATGCGTTCAAAACGGGCAAGCACGCCGGGGATGCCGTACTCGCTTTGGAACGAGTAGTGGGTGGGCAGGTCGTCATCCGTGTAAACGAGCTCGTAGCGCTTGTTGAAGTAGAGGGGCCGGTTGGTTCTTAGCTCGTAGAAGCGCGCCCAGCGGCCGCCCGGAAGGCGGGAGCGCCGGAACCATTCCACGGCAGGGGCTATGGGCTTCCGGTATTTTTCGTCGCCGGTATTCAGGTACAGGTCCAGGAGGGTGCGCACGACGCCCGCCGACTCGCCGGAGGCGACGCCGGGCGGCTCGAACCTGCGCGCCCAGGCGGGCTCCATCTCCCGGTTATACTGCTGCGCCCACACCGGCTGCGGCGCGGGCATCTGCGTCAGCAGGATGAAATCGCCCCCCTTGCGCGCCGCGTCGAGGTGCGCGGGCTTGCCGTACGTCCGGTGCGCTTCCAGCAGTGTCCGGATGATGTCGCCCATCGCGCCGTCGTTGAAGGTGTAGTGCTCCTGGTAGCGGGCGCCCGGGTGGGTGCGCGACCACGTTTCGGGGTAGCGCGCCCGCCGCACCGGGTACTCGGGCGGGTCGGGGCGCTTGCCGTCGTAGCGTTGCGGCCAGGCGCCGTTGGGGTACTGGGCCTCGAGCAGCTTCGTGAGCCCGTACTCCGCCGCCCTCCGCACCTCCGGGTCCTCGCGCCCCAGCGCCGTGTCCACCCGCATCAGCAGCCGCAGTGCGCTCTGCGAGTTGTCGTCGTCGAAGGTACTGGTGTTGCGGCGCGCGCCCGGCTCTTTATCCCCCGCGTCCACATCGCGGCGGTAATACCACTGCTTGCCCCGCTCCGGGTCGAACTCGATCCGGTAGTCCCACCCGCCGGAGGCGAGCTGCGTCCGGGCCAGCGCCCGCGCCGCTTCTTTGGCGGCGTCCAGATACGCACGCTCTCCGGTCGCCTTCCACGCGCGGAGATAGGCCCTGCCCACCGAAGGCGTGCCCGGCGGCTGCACCCACCCCTGGGTCGACGTCGCCTCCTCCTCGCCCCGGCGGGTCTTGAGGTCCTCGGAGTAGGTCCACAGGTAACTGCCATCCACGGACACCCGGCTCCGGAAGAACTTCGTCGCCCGGGCCAGCGCGTCGACGGCCCGCACCTCCAGCGGCCTTTCCGCGGCGCTCGGAGCGGCGGCCAGGGCGGCGAGCAGGAGCAGGCATAGGACGGTCGGTGCTCGTTTCATACCAGGCCGTAGAGCGCGCGGAACTTGGTGTTCAGATAGTTCAGGTACGAGCGGGACTGGGCGGGTTCGCCGCAGGCGCGCTCGACCAGCTCGGCGGGCAGGTAGCGGCGGCCCGGTCTGTGGATGTGCTCGCGCAGCCAGGCAAGCAGGCTGCCGAACTCGCCGCGCGCCAGGTCGCCCGGGATGGAAGGCACATCGGCGACGGCTTTGTCGTACAGCTGCGCGGACAGGAGGGTGCCCAGCGAGTAGGTCGGGAAGTAGCCGAAGCTGCCGCCGGACCAGTGGACGTCCTGGAGGATGCCCTCGGCGTCATTCGGCGGGGTGATGCCCAGGTACTCCCGCATCTTGGCGTTCCAGGCTTCGGGGGCGTCGGCGACGCTCAGACTGCCCTCGAGGAGGGCCAGCTCCATCTCGAAGCGGAGCATGATGTGGAGGTTGTAGGTCACCTCGTCGGCCTCGACACGGATCAGCGACGGCTCCACCTTGTTGACCGCGCGGTAGAAGGTTTCCACGTCCACGTCCGCGAGCGCCTCGGGGAACTGCTGCCGCAGTTCCGGGAAGAAGACGTCCCAGAACGCGCGGGAGCGGCCGACGATGTTCTCCCACAGGCGCGACTGCGATTCATGAACGCCGAGCGAGGCCGCGTCGGCGAGCGGCGTGTTGTCGTCTTTGGGGTCGAAGCCCTGCTCGTAGAGTGCGTGGCCCGTCTCGTGGATCGTGCCCATGAGCGCCATGGGGAGCCAGTTCCGGTCGAAGCGGGTCGTGATGCGCACGTCGTCGCGCCCGAACGACGTGCAGAAGGGGTGCACGGCCCGGTCCTGCCGCCCGCGCGTGAAGTCGAAGCCCAACTTTTTGACGACGTACTCGCCGAAGGCGAGCTGCTTCGCCTCGTCGTAGTCGCGGCGCAGAACGCCGTCGTCGATGGGCGGGCGGGCGGCGATGTCGCGGACCAGGCCCGACCAGGCCGCTTGAGCCCGGCGAAGACCCGCTCCACGTCGCGCGCGTCTTCATCCCCGGCTCGTACTGGTCGAGCAGGGCGTCGTACATCCGGTCCTCGTAGCCCAGGTGCTCCGCCACCTGGCGGCCCAGGTCGAGGATCTTCGAGCGGCGGCGCGAACGCCTTGTAGTCGCTGTCCTGCCGCCTTGACCCAGGTTTCGTGCGCCAGCGCGCCGTGGTTCGCCAGATCGGCGACGAGCCTCGGTGGGTATCTTCACCGACTTGTCGAAGTCGCGGCGCACGACGCGCACCAGGGCGGCCTCGTCCGAGTCCGCGCCCAGGTCCTTCACCTCCGACTCGGCGCCCTCCAGCAGCCGGCGCGTTTCGTCGGCAACAAACATCTCGTGGGTGATCTTGCCCAGCGCGGCGAGCTGCTCCGCGCGCTCCCCCGCCCCGCCCGGCGGCATGTAGCACTGCTGGTCCCAGCCCAGAACGGCCGCCGCCTTACCGACGTGCCCGATCTCCACGACGCGGGCCTCTAGCTGCTCGTAATCTCGCAAGGTCTGCCCCTCACTTCTGCGGTTTGCCAGGACGCGGCAAGCGGCGCCCCTACAGAGTATACCCGCCACAGCTTCGGCAACGGCAGGGCGGGTTCCTCCGCGAGCCCGGCCGAACTCCGCGAGCCTTGAGTTGACGAGGAGGCGCATTCTCGCCTATACTCTACTGGAGCGAAAACACCGGGAGGCGACACCGTGGCAACGGACTCCGAGAGGGATGCGAGAGCATTCTTTCTAAATAAGAAGGTCATCCAGTTTTCATGTGGCATCATCGCCGCGCGCGATGAGGAATAGATAGGCATGGCCCTGCTGTTCTGGGACGCGAGGTGGCGTTACAACGCCGATGTGATCGATCTGCCCGCTTTCTATGCTGCCGTGACTGCCTTACAAGCCGAAGTTGTGGACGACCCCAACTTCGGCTTGTTGCCGGTCAGTGATACGACGATCTTTGCCAGTATGCGGGTATCATAGAGCGGCGCCGCGGCGTCGGGGAGAAAACATGGGCATCCGTTTCGACTACCACAGCCACCATCAGCGGTGCGGGCATGCGGCGGGCGAGATGGCCGATTACATCGAGGCGGCGAAAGCGCTGGGGTTGGCCGAGTTCGGCGTTTCCGACCACTGCCCGCCGTTTTTCTTCGAAGGCGACGACCCGACGCCGCAAACATCCATGGCCAAGAGCGAGCTGCCGGGGTACGTGGCCGAGGCGACGGCGCTGAAGGAGCGGTACGCCGGACAGATCGCGGTCAAGGTGGGCATCGAGGCCGACTTCGTCGAGGGCTGGGAGGAGGCGTACCGCGACGTGCTGGCGGCACATCCCTTCGACTACGTGCTCGGCTCGGTGCACTGGGTCGGCGGCTCCCACATCTTCGACCGGACCCGCTGGGAGCGCGAGGACGCCCAGGCGACCTACACGGACTATTACCGGCTGGTGACCCTGGCGGCGCGGTCGGGGCTGTTCGACATCCTGTCGCACCTGACGGCCATCGAGGCGTACGGGCCGCCCCTGGGCGATGCGCTGGCCCGGCGGCTGTACCCGCCCCTGGTGGAGGCCGTCGCGGCGGCCGGCATGGCCGTCGAGGTGAACACGTCCGGCTTTCGTAAGATGGGCGGCGAAGACCCCTTCCCCAACCGCCGCATGCTGCGCCTGCTCGCCGGGGCCGGCGTGCCGCTCACGTTCGGCTCGGACGCGCACCGGCCGGATGAGGTCGGCTACGCGCGGGGGCGCGTCGAAGTGCTGCTGCGCGATCTGGGGCGGGACGTGGACGGCCCGCGCGACGTGACGGTGCGGCGCGGAGCGATCAAAGCGTATATGCGTTAGGAGAGTGTGTGCATGGATTGGTTTACATGGGTGGCGGACCCCCGGGCCTGGATCGGGCTGCTCACCCTGGTCGCCCTGGAAATCGTGCTCGGCATCGACAACCTCGTTTTCATCTCGATCCTGTCCGGGAAACTGCCGGCAGAGCAGCAGCCGAAGGCTCGCAAGGCCGGCCTCGCGCTTGCCCTGATCACCCGCATCCTGCTGCTCCTGTCGCTGTCCTGGGTGATCGGCCTGACGAGGCCCCTGTTCCATCTTCCGGTACCAGGGCTTGAGGAGGCGGTTCGTGCCATCTCGGGGCGCGACCTGATTCTCATCCTGGGCGGTCTCTTTCTTCTGGCCAAGGCCACGCACGAGATCCATCACAAGCTCGAGGGCGACGAGGAGGCGAAAACCGCCGGACAGGTGACGTCGTACGCGAGCGTGCTCGTGCAGATCATGCTTCTGGACATCGTCTTCTCGCTCGACTCAGTGATCACGGCGGTCGGCATGGTGGACGAGGTAGCCATCATGATCATCGCCGTGCTCGTCGCCGTCGCCGTGATGCTGCTTTCCGTGAACACGATCAGCGCCTTCGTCGATAAGCATCCCACCATCAAGATGCTGGCGCTCTCCTTCCTGCTGCTCATCGGCATGACCCTGCTGGGCGAAGGTTTCGAGCTGCACATCCCCAAAGGCTATGTCTACTTCGCGATGGGCTTCTCCGTCCTGGTGGAGCTGCTGAACCTGCGCGTCCGGCACAAGGCACCCCCCGTCGCGCTGCGCGAGCCGCGGCACTAGCCCGGGCAAGCAAAAAAGGCGCGGCGGAGTTGACAAAGCCCGACCGTCCGTGTTATATTCAGATTAAAGCACTTTGCGGGGCAAAGATTATGCACCAGGAGCGGCCCGTTTTCCGTGTCGTCACCTCCGCCGGGGAGGCGGAGGAGCACCTGCGCGTGATCCGGCAGGCCATGGAGCGCTCCACCCGGCACTCCACCCTGTCCGGCCTCTCCGGCGTCGCGGTGGGGCTGCTCGCGCTGGCCGGCTGCGCCCTCACCCAGACCGTGGTGCGGGGCGCCGCCTTGTCCGCGTCGCGCTTGCTGTTCGTGGCGGTCTGGGGCGGCGTGCTGGCTCTGGCGCTCGCGGCGGATTTCGTGTTCACCAAGCGGCGCGCCGCCCGCGTGGGGAAGACGGCGCTTTCGCCCCTGGGACGGCACCTGGCGCGCGCGGCGGCCCCGGGTTTCCTCGCCGGCCTGACGTTCTCCCTGTTTTATGTGTTGCGTCCGGGCCCCAGCGAAGGGTACTGGTATCTGTACGGGATCTGGATGCTGTGCTACGCCGTGTCACTGCTCGCCGTGGGGATGTTCTCGCTGCGCGAGGTGTCGCTGCTTGGCTGGGCGTTTTTCGCCGCGGGCGCGGCCACGCTGCTGCTTCCCGCGGGCTTTTTCCTGACGCCGACGACGATGATGGCGCTCACGTTCGGCGGTTTCCACATCCTTTACGGCGTGTGGATGGGCGGCAAGTACGGCTGGTAGGCGGAGATTGATGGCTACGGTAAGAAAACTGGATGCGCTGGACGACGTGATCCACCAGAAGGTGCGTCTCGGAGTCATGTCGTCGCTGATGGCGGCCGGTGAGACGGACTTCAACTTCCTCAAGGGGGCGCTGGGCGTCTCGGACGGCAATCTGTCGACGCACCTGGCGGTCCTGGAAGAGCACGGCTATATCGCGGTGCACAAGGAGTTCGTCGGGAAAAAGCCGCGCACCACCTACACGCCCACCGACGCGGGCCGCAAAGCCTTCGAGGCGTACGTGGCGGCACTCGAATCCCTCGTGCGCACCTGACGAAGGTCGGCCTTTTAGTTTCGCCCGAGGCCGGACAAGACAAACAGTATCAGATAGGCGCCTTTGTCCGATCCCTTTGCGCGCCCCACCTGCACCAGGACCTGTCGGTCGCCGCGCAGATACCGGCGGGTGTCGGTGATGGTCACCGTGCCCTCACCCGCGCCGAGCGGCCGGGACGCCTCGACCTTCCGCCACCCTTCGAACCGCGCGTCGTACCAGCCCATGACCTTGTCCGGGGGGGCGGGCACGCGGAAGACGCCGATCCCTGTTTTGGCTTTTCCGCCCGAGAACAACCCCGTGAATTTGTTGGCGGTTTCGGAGACGGTGCGCAGCCGCTTGGACAGGGGCAGGTCGACCTGCGCGCCCGGGTAGATCGGGGTCCCCCCCAGCGAACGGAGCACCTGCTGCCGGGTGAGGGGCTGCCGCGCCGTCTCGCCGGCCTGCCTCCCGACCACGTAGAAGAGCGCGGCGCAGCCGCCGAAGGTGAGCAGCAGGAGCAGGCCGCACCCGGCCCCCACCCATAGCCACGGCGAGCGGCCCCGGCGCCCGGGCGCCGGGGGATGGGGCGTCCCGCCCGGCCCTTCATCGGTTGACATGACGCCTGTTTCCGTTTCCGCCGTCAGGCCACGTCCGCAAAGTCCAGGCCGGCGCGGCGCAGCCACAAAGGCGGGGTCGGCTGCCGGTCCACTTCCACGACGACGGTCGTCCCGCCGACGCCCGTCCGCAAAAAAACGCGGTCCGCCTCCTGGAGGGTGAGGAAGAAGCCCATGCCCATCGAGTTTTTGGTGGAGTACCCGGCGATCAGCGCGGACCGGGGCAGCTCGTCCAGAGCGATGCCGGGGCCGTAATCCTCCACATACACCTGCACCGTGCCCCCGCCCGCGGTGTCCGGGGCGGCCCCCAGCCGGGCGTGACCGCCGCCGCCGTGGATCACCGCGTTCATGGCGACCTCGCCCACCGCCAGGGCGGCCCCGTGGGAGCGGTCATCCGGTATGCCCACCGACCGGGCGGCGTCCTGGACCGCGCTGCGCAGCGGTGACAGGGACATGTCCGCCCGCAGCGGCGTCTGTGCCCGCTCCGGCAGGTAGGGGGGCAGCTCTTCGGCATCGAAGGCCAGGCACAGCTTGCCCTGCGTCGCCGAGTTCAGTACGTCGTGCAGGAAGCGCCGGCGCGCCGCCTCCTCGCCGGGCGGCGCGCCGTCCCGGCGCCGCGGGGCGTCGTCCGGGTTATCTTCGACAAGAAGCCACTCCCCCTGGGCCCCATAGGGTACCAGCCGCGCCCCGGGGATGGTCACGGGGGTACCCGGGGCGGCGGTGCGGAGCGCTTCCCCGACATCCGGCGATGCGGCGAGAGCCGTGCCGCGCTCGCTCCCGACGAGACAGGCGCCGCCAGGGGAAAGGATCGCGACGGCGCAGGGCGAATGTTCCATCACGGCGGCCAGCCGTGTCCGCAGAATTTCCTGATTCATATTCCCCCGGGCCGCGGCGCCGCGACCGGACCGGTATTGCTGCACACACCCCAATTATACGGGCACGGCGGGGCATGTGCAAGGGAGGATCGCCGGGAGCGTGCCCCGCCGTCGCGGGGAAGGAATCGCCGCCGGGCGCGGGGAATGGGGTGACAGCGATCCCGTCCCCCGGGAAGGGGACGTCGCCGAGGAGTTTACGGATGGAACTTGTGGTGGAAGCGGGCGAGATCGGGGAGAAGGACCGGCGCATTCGGGGCTTTCTGGGCGAACGCGGCCTGGCGGGTCTCGTCCTGTCGGGCACGCGTGCCTTCGCGTGGGCGGCGTGCGGGCGGGACAACCACGTGGTCAAGGGCGCGGAAAACGGGGTCGGGCACGCCCTGTACACCCTGGACGCCAAGTACCTGCTCTGCGACAACATCGAGGAAGCGCGCCTGAGGGACGAGGAGCGTTTGGAGGAGCAGGGCTTCACCTTCATGACGGGGCCCTGGTACACCTTCGATCTTGCCGCGGAGGTGCGTAAGCGGGTGCCCTCCGGCCCCATCGGCGCGGACACGCCCCTGCCCGGCGCGACCTTGCTGGCGAACCGGGACCTGGCCCCCCTGCGCTACGCGCTGACGCCGCAGGAAAGGGAGCGCTACCGCTGGCTGGGAAGCACAACGGCCGCCGCCATGGAGGCGACCGCGGGGGCGGCGCGGCCGGGCATGACGGAGCACCAGGTCGGCGCCGTCCTGGACCACCACCTCGAAGATGCGGGCGTGGTACCCTGGCTGACCCTGGTGGCATCGGACGAGCGCATCGCGCGCTACCGCCACCCCATCCCCACGGGCAAAACGGTGGAGCGCTACGTCATGTACATCACCGGCGCCAGCCGCTGGGGCCTGATCGCCTGTGCGACGCGGCTGGTGCACTTCGGCCCGCTCGGGGACGAGCTGGCACGCACGCACCACGCGGACTTCCATGTGGAACCAGTGATCAACGCTCACACGCCACCGCGCACACCGGAGCACGACAACATCGAGGCGCCGCATAAAACCTACGACGAGCGGGCTTCGCCGAGGAGTGGACGCGGCACCACCAGGGCGGGGCGACCGGCTACGCGGGCCGCGACTACAAGGCCGTCCCCGGCATCGACCAGGTGGTCGCGCCCCACCAGGCGTTCGCGTGGAACCCGTCCATCACCGGCACCAAGACCGAGGACACCATCCTCGCCGGCGACGACGGACCGGAGATCCTGACCGCCGCCTCTTCCGGCTGGCCCACGCGCCGCTTCGAAACGCCCCAGGGCGCCCTGGACCGGCCCCTCATCCTGGAGCGTTAGAGCGCGGGCAAAAACCGGCAGGACTACGGAAGTGATCGCGTGTTCTTGGCGCGAACCTGCTCGCCAACAACCGGACGGCCATATTCATCCTGCGCCTCGAGGAAACGTCCCAGGGCAGGCCGGTGGTGCTCTCGGGGCTCGTGGAAGTGGACCGGGAACCGAGCGTGCGGCGCTCCGCAGGAAAGAGAAGCTCGCCGCGTATACCGCGCTGTTCTCTGACCCCGAGCGGCTGAAGACGGGACCGGGTACCGCAACACCCGGGTGCTGATCATCACGCCCGACGCTCGCCGGCGCGACCGCAATCACCGCACCCTTCTTGAATACCATCAGAAGGGCGCGGGTGAAACCCGTTTGGTTCGATGTGGTTAGGTTTCCCACGGCTAGCAGCCGAGGTCCGTCGTGCTCGCATGGCCTTCCGGATCGTTGCTGGCGCGCCCGACATGGCCGAGGCCTTATCGACCGCGGCAGTGAGAGCACGGAGCCGTCAATGGGTTGGCAACTGGCGACCCGAGACAGCCGCATCAATACCCAGAGCGGTTGCCGCCAAAGAAAACGAATTAAGGACGGCGACCGCCAACCCGATGAACCCGTCCCGCCGGGTCGTACCTGGGGTCACACTGATGACGTGAATCAGTCCGCCAACAAGGAGGGCGATCACCAGCGGCACTACCTTCGTGTTTCCCCAGGCGGGCCAAACGGCGGCAATCACCCGCCAAACGAGCGTCACCAGCCCGGAAGCGACCGGGAAGGTGACCAGGGACTGGGCCGTGGTGAAAACGCCGATCTTCGGCGGCTCACCCGGGGCGGCGGCGCGCGCGGGCGCCGCCGAAGTGATGGGAACGTTGACGAGGTCGGTTGTAGAAGACATGGTAGTTCTCCTGCTCTGCTCGCATAAGGTCACTCAGGTGCGCAGAAGGAGGGGGGAACAGGCAGGGTCCGGTGGGACCTCCGCCACGCCCAGCCCCTAGTTGGCCCCCTACTGTACGCGCCTGTGAAGCTGTCGCTCCAATCGCGCGGCTGGTCGTCGCCGATCCGGCGCTTGCCGCCCCCACCGATGTGTGGGTTGGTACCGTCGTCACAAAACATCCAAACGTCGTAGGACATATCGGGATCAACGCGGTTAAGCCCGATGTGGATCGATAAAGCCTTTTCCATTTCTCATGTTCCTTTCGAAGTCTGCGGCGCCTTCGGTGCGCCACTTTCCCGTTGCTCCGGACGCATCAGCGCCGGAAGCTGGTAAGACACCATATGATCTCCTTCTCTCCCCGGATCCCCGGCCGGAGGGTTGCCTTTCCCGTTCTCTCTCCGCTCCCGTACGGGTGCCTCTGTTCTCAAAAGATGGGGGACCTTGCGTGTTATTACCAGGCTTCTTCCGCCTGCTTCCCACAGAGTGTCTTACTCCCGGGTGAGTAGAGGCAGCGGCAGTTGCGCGTTGCCGCCCGACTACTTCAGTTGTCCGGTGCAAAACGCGCCATGCGGCGGGTGAGGCGCTTGCGGGCCGTCATGCGCAGGTTGATCACCTGTTGGCGCGTCACCCCGAGCCGCTCGGCGATGGCGGCGTCGCCCAACGGCAGCGCCTCCCACAGACCTGCCAAGTCTTCCGCGGGCAGTCCCAAAACCCGTGCGATCGCTGGCGCGGACGCCACCCCGGAGAGCGGAAGCAGCGGGAGCACCCCACGTCCGGCCGGATCACGCAGGTTCAAGAGCAGCGCCGCCCGCTGAGCCTGCGGCAGCCCCGCGATCTCTTCCCACAGCCGCGCCAGGTACAGCCGGCGTGCCACCGTCCCTACGACATCGCCCGTGGGGTCCGGCACCGCTTCGGCATCCGCTTCGGGCGCCGTGCGGGGACACGCCGCCCGCGCCACGGCCGCTGCCGCCGCGTCCGGCGGCAGCGGCCGGCCCGTCGCGGCCAGGTAGCGCAGCCGGGCGCGCAGCGCCTCCCGTTCCGGGCGCTTCCGGCGCAGCAGCGTGTCGCAGGCCCGGAACGTCACCGTGGCGACATAGGCACGGAAGTCGGCAATCGGCTCCCGCCCGCCGCCCGCACGACACTCCCACAGCTGCGCCACGATTCGGCCTATCGCGTCACTATAGGCGTCCTGCGCCTCCAGAGCCTCCGGCGTCTCCCGTGTGCCCGGGCGCAGGGGCGAGACCCGCCACCGGCGGCGGATGATGCCCGTGATGATCGGCGCGGCGTGCTCCGCGAGCAGGCGCTCCAGATGCCGCTCGGCCCCGCGCTCGTCTGCGCTGGTAAGAAATGGCAGCAACAGGGCGTCGCTCTGCCGGGTCGCCACATTGCCCATCGGCTCCCGGCAGGGCCGGATAATTTTGTCTCCCATCGTCTTCTCCTTGCAGGTGATGGGCACACGATACCGGGCCGCTCTGACAGGGGTCGGACAGACGTTCGGACAAACGATGGCCACAAAAAATAAAGTAAAAAAAGGTACAACAAAATTGAAGGGGTGGATATAGACGGCGACGCGGAGACCGAGAGGGGGAAGACGCGGCAATGGCGGTGCTGTGGGAGGTCCAGCTGCTGGGCGGGCCGAGTGTGGTCCGGCGGGGTGACACGGACCCCCTCCGGTTCGTCCGCCGGAAGACCAACGAACTGCTCGCCCATCTGGCCTTCCGGCCCGGCCAGCCTCAGCCGCGCGCCCGGCTCGCCTTCCTGCTCTGGCCCGACGCCTCCGAGAGAAACGGGCGCGTCAGTCTGAGCGCCGTCCTGAAGGAGCTCCGCGCCGCCCTCGAGCCTCCCGGCGTCCCCGGCGGCACCGTCATCGTCACCGAAAGCCCCGACACGCTCGCCCTGGCGCCCTATGCGGTCGCCATAGACGTCACCGAGTTCGAGGCGCTCCGCCGCCGCGCCGCGCATGCCCCCGACCCCGCGTCGCGCCTGGAACTGCTGCTCGAGGCCGCCGACCGCTACGGCGGGCCGCTCCTGCCCGATTTCGAGCAGAGCTGGGTCGAGCCGGAGCGCGAACAGCTGGCGAGCCGCTACTTCCAGACCGTCGAGGCCGCCGTCCGGCTGCTGGAGGGGCGCGGTGATCACGACCGCGCCGTAGAGCTCGCCCGCCGCGCCGTGGAGCGCGACCGGTGGCGCGAAGACGCCCACGCCCTGCTCGTGCGGGTCCTGCTCGACGCGGCCCAGCCCGCACAGGCCCGCCACGCCTGTGATGTGGCGATCAAATTGCTGACCGGAGAGGGACTCGAACCCTCCGAGGCCCTGCTGCGCCTGGGCCGCGAGGCGGAGCGGGCCGCGGCGCTGGAAGCGGCCGCGCGGCCGGGGCCGATACAGGGCGAGACCCGTCCCGCCGCCGGCGCGCTCCCCGCCGGGACCGTGACCTTCCTCGTCACCGATATCGAGGGCTCCACCGCGCTCGTCCAGCGGCTCGGCGCCGCCTACGACGCGCTCCTTGACCGGCACCGCATGCTGCTCTCCCGCGAGTTCTCCCGCCACGGCGGCACCGCCTTCAAAGAGATCGGTGACGGCTTCTGGGTCACCTTTGCCCGCGCCGGCAACGCCCTAGCCTGCGCCGTCGCGTGCCAGCGGGCGCTCGCCTCTGCCGCCTGGCCTGAGAGCGGGGAGCCTCCCCGTGTCCGCATGGCCCTGCACGCCGGCGAGGCCGAGACCGATGGCGGCGACTACCGTGGCCTGGCTTTGCACGCCGCGTCGCGCCTGCTTGCCGCCGCGCACGGCGGCCAGATCCTGCTCTCCGAGGCCGCCGCCGCGCTCGCCCGCGCCAGCCTGCGTCCGGGAAGCGGCCTCACCCTGGAGGACCTGGGCGCCTACCGCCTGCGCGATTTCCCGCCCCAGACCATCTTCCAGGCCGCGTACCCGGACACGCCCCGGCGGGACTTCCCTCCGCCGAACGCCGACCCGGCCCACCCCGCCCACCTCCCGGCCGTCTTCGACCGCTTCGTGGGCCGCGATGAGGCCCAGGCGGAGCTCGCTGTCCGGCTGACGGATGCCGATACCCGCCTGCTCACGCTCACCGGGACCGGCGGGACAGGGAAGACGCGCCTGGCGGTCGAGGCGGCCCGGCGTATCGCGAGCCGCTTCCCCGGCGGCGTCTGGTTCATCAGTCTCGCTGGCTTGACCGACCCCCGGCTCCTTCCCGAGCACCTCCTCCGGGCGCTCGGGCGGCCCGAGGGCGGCCGGGAACCGCTGGAAGAGATCGCGCGGGCGCTCGCTGCCGGACCAGCCCTGCTGATCCTGGATAATTTCGAGCAGCTCCTGCCCGATGGACGCACCACGGTGCGGCTCCTGCTGGAGCGCGTACCGGGCCTTACTTGCCTCGTCACCTCGCGGCAACCGCTCTCACTGGCCGCCGAACAGGAATGGGAGGTATCCCCGCTGCCCGCGCCCGAGGCGGCGCGGCCGGAGCGGGTCACCGAAATCGACAGCGTCCGCCTCTTCGTCGACCGTGCCCGGCGCCGGCGCCCCGACTTCCGTGTCACCGACAAGAATGTCGCGGATGTTGCCGCCCTCTGCGCCCGCCTGGACGGCCTGCCGCTCGCCCTGGAACTCGCCGCCGCCTGGGCGAAGGTGCTCGACCCGGCGCGGATGCTCGCCGAACTTCGCAAAGGCGACCGCTTCCCGCGCGACCCGGACGGCGATCGACCCGATCGCCACAGGTCCCTTGCCGACGCCTTCGCCGTAAGTTATGACCTGCTGCCCGAGGATCTGCGGCGCTTCTTCGCCCGCCTTGCTGTTTTCCGCGGGGGCTGGACGCTCGAGGCTGCCGAGGCGGTCTGCGACCGGGAGGACACGCGCGGCGGGGCGCTGGACGCCCTGGCGCGTTTGCGGGAAGCGTCACTGATCCGCATGGAGGAGACTCCGGACGGTCTGCGCTACCGCATGCTCGAGACCGTACGCGACTATGCCGAGGCGCGCTTGACCGAGCAGGGGCGCGTTGCCGATGCTTGCCGGGAACGGCATGCCGCTTACTTTGTCGCCGTCGCCCGGCGCATCAGCGAGACGATAAGAGAGGGGTGCTGGACTGAGGGGATGGCCGAACTGTGGCAGGAGATCGGCAACCTACGCGGCGCGCTCACCTTCAGCGGCGAGCACGATCTCCGCGACCTCGTTATTGCACTCGGCGACGCCTTGGGGCGTATCTATTTCGAGGCGGGCCTGTGGGCGGACTTCGACCAGATGGCCTATCTCCTGGAGGAGGCGCTCCTGCACCGCGACCGGCTCGACGTCCTGGTGCGGCTGCGCGGCCTGCAGGGCGCGCTCGCCCGCCGCCGGGGCCGGGAAGCCGAGGCCCGCGACTGGTGGGAGCGCCGGCTCGTCCTGTGCCTGCAGATGGGGGACGCCTTCCGCTGTGCCGACACGCTCCTCGACCTCGCCGCGCAGGCGCTCGACCAGGGCGACGCCCTGCGCGCCAAGCGGCTCCTGGTGCGCGCGATCCGCTATGCCCGCCGCCAACAGAACCGTAGTCCCGTCGCCCTCGCCCGCGCCATGCAGGCCCGCATCGCGTTCGCGGAAGGAAACCTGGCCCTCGCGCGAAGGCGCACCGAGCAGGCGGAAGTGTTGCTCGGCACCGATGTCAGCCGCGAGACCCGCATGTTCGCCTGGCCTTCCCTCGGGCGCATCTGGCGGGAGATCGGGGAGCTGCACCGTGCTGAGACGATCCTGGGGAACGCCTTGCGCGAAGCTCTCACCGGAGACCGCGTCTTCGATGCCGCTGCCGTCCTGCTGGAGTTCGGCCCCCTTTACGAGCGGCAGGGTAGCCCCCGCCGCGCCGCCCTCGCCTACGCCGCCTCCGCCCGCATCCACACGGAACTGGGCTCCCGCTGGAAAGACCGTGCGGCGCAAGCTCTCGCCACCTTCCGGCAGAAAAATACCTCCTTCGACACAGAGGAATTTCTGCTCGCTGCTGGTAATATGCCCTGGCAGCAAACCGTCTTACAACTTCTGGAAGACGGCTGAAACTTTAAGGCCACGCCACGTGGGACGAATGGCCTGGGAAACGGCAAGAAAGGCACCAACAGAAAAACACGGGACGACAGAGGTTAAGGTCAGGGCCATGTCCAGCCCAGTAAGAATCACGGACAAAGAAGGAGTACACGATGCCTGCCGATAGGGTAGAAAAAGAGCAGAGACTGATGGAGTTACAGAACAAGGCGCGGGAAATCGCCGGAGCCTACGCCGGTAAGGGGAGGATCCTGCCCCTGGCGCCGGACGACGAACTCTTCGTGATCCCGTCCGACGAGGACGGGATCCTGTCCCTGGTTGTCAACCCGCACTATTTCATTAACACTGTCCTTGGGAGGAAGTTCTTCCCCGACGAGGAAGCGCCCATCACAATGGTGTTCTTCTATCCCGATCAGGAGGAAGTCATAGACAAGTGTGCCATCCAGGGGATACTCAACACTAACGTCGTCACCATTCGCACCAAGCGGACAGCACGGCGCGCACTGGCCTTCCCCCTGGCCGATGACGGGGAGGACAAAAAGGTCCGTATCGTCACGCTCGATGACAGAGACCTCCCCTACGCCTATGCCCATGTCCACCTGGGTGACGCCGCCGATGTCTTGGAGGGCGTCTCGGAGATCGTGCTGAACCTGGAAGGCTTTGTTGAAAAAGTAGACGAGATGGAGCAGGAACACAGGCCCAGTGGGAGCTCTGGACCGGCCTCCAGGCGTAAGATCGAGTTGCGACTGCCTGCTTCCTCTTCGCAGAAGGAACAGGAGCCGCGCACCCCTCAAGATAAGGCAACGCGGCGCGAACTCCGATTCATCTACCAATGGTCACTTCAACGACTTGAGGTGCGGGACGACAATGAGGGGTCCGAGTGCAACAAGATGAGCGGGCAGTTCTTCGCCGACGAGCCTGCCGTCACGCTGGACACCTTCTGGACCACAGAGTATGTGGAGCCAGCGCCCGAGGATCCGATGGACGGAAGGCAAGTCCAGGCCGTCGACCGCGACCAAGTCCGCGTCGCCGACGCGCTCGACTTGGCTTCGGGCGCGCTGCAGGGCATTGCCACCAGGATCCGGACGCTGCCGCGGTAACCGCGTGCCGACCAGTATCGGGCGGGCACAGACCACCGTCTGTGAGACCACACCCCGCAGCGACTCGTGATGCGAACGGTCATTTAGACCCCGCCCCGAAACCCGGGGCGGGGTCCTATCGGCCGAAGGAGACACATCCACGGGGAACGAGAGGAGGTCGCCATGAGCAGCAACAATACTCGTCCTGAAGTGATCCAAGTACACCCGAGTACCGTTCAGAGTTTTCAGGTCGGGTTCATCGCACTCGCAGTCGTTTTAGGTATCACGATTGTAGTTCTCTCCGACCAGGTAGGCTGTGCGTTCCGCGATCTGACCCCAAAACCTCCCATCTTGAAAACATAGATCCCAGAGAACGGGTGCAGGTGCACCGGGCATTGCAGGTTCTGAAAGAATACAGCGCATCGCTGACGGCAAGGTACACGCAAGTGAGGGCGTCCCGCAGACTCGTGGTCGTCGAGACGCTGGTCCTCCTGCTGACCACGCCCCACACCGCCATCTTCGGCGTCGCGTCTTTGCCCGCCCCGTCGCCAACGCCTTCGCGGGCATCCTGGAGTCTATCCGAAAGCGGGGGCGGAGGGGCATAAGGCGCTTGCGGACTTTCTGGGCCAACTGTAGCAGCAGGAAGGGGTGGGCACCTTGCCCGCCCCCTTCCTTCATCCGTAGTAGGACCATCCTCCGGCGGTCCGGTGGTGATCGGCCCGGTGATGACCTTCTCGACGGAAACCCCGGCGAACGTATCCGGCATGCGCCCGCCGCCTCGTCCCGAACAAAGACCCGGAGTAGATCGTTCGGGCCTATGTCCATCCCCTCCACTCCTTCCAGGTCTGTGAACGCCAGCCGCGCCGCCACTAGGAGCGCTGCCTTTCCGCCTCCGAGAGCGCCATCCCTGCCCTATCCCCTGTGTCGCACTGCTCTACGCTACTGCCCCTCCCACCCTGAGAAGAGCATACCTGCGTGAAGATTGCTTGCCAGCAGAGGATGGGAGAGCCAGGACTGGTATTACCGGGGCAGGAAACGTTTTCAGGGGCAAAGGCGCGTCGCCGTGTTGAGCTACATCTGGGGAAGCAGGATCGGGTAATACGCACAGCTTTGCCCATCTTCTTTTTCTGATGACCGCCAGTGCGGTCAAGGAAGGAGACACACTCATCATGGCACGGCACAGGGTACGAACGGTGGTCGAAGGTCATCTGTTCACCATGGTCGTCGGTCTCGAAGGGTTCGAGATCGGCATGGCCTACGACGGCGACAAGACGTGGGCAGTCCACGGACCTGGTTGACATTGACGACGCCCTGGACCTGTTCTTCCACGGTATCGGGATCGCGGGCACGGCGTGGCACCCGACGCTCACGCTCGACAGCGCCGACGCGCCGTTCTACGAGCGGTCCGGGCGGACGACGCAGAGCAACCGCAGCATCATCAACGAAGCCATACCGCTCCCCCAGAACAGGAGCGGGAAGATGAGAAAGACAGTGTGGCAGGGGAAGGAGGTTTTCCTATGGGAGCACGTAGAATCACCGGCGCGTTCGGCGCCCTGCTCGCCTTGGGCGCTGCCGCAACGCTTCCCCGGGCGCAGCAGCCGTTCCAGGACGCCCAGGGGAGGAGCAGCATCTACATCGAGCGAGGCGGCTTCGCTCAGATCAACATCACCGACTCCAGCATCCGGCTGGGCTACCTGTACGACAACACCAAAAACCCGTACCGCTACGGGTTCGGTCGAACGGCAGGCTCTCGGGCGATGCCGCCCCGCTCTTCCGGACGGACACACGGCCCCCGGGCCAGGTCGGCGCCTCGATCGGGAAACGCTGGATATTCGCGAGGAAGCCTTCGGTTCCCCCGCCGGGAACCAAGCCGGCCGTGGAGGAGACCAAAGGCGGCTTGACCTACGACTGGGCGACGCTGCGGGTCGGCTACGGGCGAGTGCAGTACCGCCTGGTGAACGACGCCGGCACGCTCCAGGAGCCAAGACTTCGACGGCCTTTCTGCCTACGTGGCTTACAACGCCCTGTACGGCAACCCGTCGCGCATTTTCGGCATCGCGTTGGGTGTCGAACGCACCAACAACATCAGCGACCTGAGGAGGTCGAGATGCGCGAAGAAGTCCCGCTCTCCACCGACGGTACGGTCCGGAACCTCGTCTCTGCCCGTCGTGCGCGAGTCGGGGACTACAAAGAGACGACGGACGTCCTGCTGAACGCCGACTACGTCTGGTTCCCACCCGCCTTCGGTAGCCGGATCGGGCTCGACGCCTTCGCGCGCTGGAACCTCACGCGCGGCTCCTTCGAACCGGGGTTGGGAGTTTTCATCACGCAGCCGAACGCCCCCACCCGCGTGGTCGGTGGACTGAGCGTCTCGTCCGTCGACGGCGACCTGAACGTCGGCCTGATCTCGGGTTTTAACTTCTGAGCCAACGGGCGGAAGGGGTCAGGTGCCCTTTCCGTCCGTCCTCCGGGGCAGCGCCGCCGCCCAAATGAATCTAGCGGAAACCCCACCCCGTGAGTGGTCGCGATGGGAAGCCGCCAAAACGGTGGATGAGGCGTCTACGGGCGACGCAGAGTGAATCTACGGAAAGCTGAACAGCGGTCAGCAGCACAAAAACGCGGGAATCAATGGTATAATACTGGAAGTTGACAGTGGCTGTTGGTTGGCGACTCTTAATCAGCAGGCTATAGATTCCCGTAAGCACATCTTACTCGGACGTTGAGAAATTGCCGTAGCTGTTGACGTGTTATAAACACGACAAAAGCCTCCCGTTCAGGGAGGCTTTTTCGTTTTGAATGGCAAAGCATAGAAGTATCATATCAAGGTTATCCCCAGCTGGAATTGTACCAGAACGAAACCGCGTATAATCGGGTATAATATATACTAAAGGTAGCAGTTTGGGGGCGATATGGCAGCGCGCGATCTGCTCCGCACGCACTTTGGATTCGAGGAATTTCGGCCAGGACGGGAGCGGGTGATCGGTTCTCTTTTGGAAGGGCGTTCGGCACTGGCTGTTTTTCCGACCGGCGGCGGCAAGTCCTTGACCTACCAGTTGCCGGCATTGGCGCTGGAGGGGCTAACCGTGGTGGTATCCCCCCTGATCGCGCTGATGAAGGACCAGATCGACTTCCTGCGCCGCCGGGGCGTCGCCGCCGGTCGTCTGGACTCGTCGTTGCCGCGCGAGGAGGGGCGCGCCGTCGAGGGGCAGCTTCGCGCCGGAACCTCAAGCTGCTCTACGCCGCGCCGGAGCGTTTTAACAACGAACGTTTCCTCGCGCAGGCTCGGGCGCACCCGCATCTCCCTTTTCGCCATCGACGAGGCGCACTGCATCTCCGAGTGGGGCCACAACTTCCGGCCGGACTACCTGAAGCTGGCCGAAACCGCACAAAGCCTGGGCGCGGAGCGCGTGCTGGCGCTGACCGCCACGGCCACCCCGGCCGTGGTGGAGGACATCCGCAGCGCCTTCGGCATCGCGCCCGAGTGCGCCGTCGTGACCGGCTTTTATCGCCCCAACCTCCAGGCTCCGCACCACGCCCGTCACGGCCGCCGAGCGGGACGCGCGGCTCCTGGAGCGGCTCCGCGGCCGCGCGCCCGGCCCGACCATCGTGTACGTGACGCTGCAAAGACGGCCGAGCGCGTCGCCGCCGACCTGCAGAGCGCGGGCTTCGACGCCCGCGCCTACCACGCGGGCATGGACGCCGACGAGCGGGCGGCGGTCCAGGACGCGTGGATGGCCTCGAGACCGCGGCATCGTGGCCGCGACCATCGCCTTCGGCATGGGCATCGACAAGGCCGACGTGCGCTACGTGTACCACTACAACCTGCCCAGAGCCTGGAAAGCTACAGCCAGGAGATCGGGCGCGCGGAGCGCGACGGCAAGCCGTCCGTCGTCGAGATGCTGGCCCGCGCGGACGACATCCCGATCCTGGAAAACTTCGCCTACGGGGACACCCCCACCGCCGGGGCCATCCAAAGCCTGCTGCGCGAGCCTGCTCGCGTCCGGGCCCGAGTTCGACGTCAGCCTGTTCGACCTTTCCGGCCGCCACGACCTGCGCCCCCTCGTGCTGAAGACGCTGCTCACCTACCTCGAAGTTCCGGCCGGCGTGCTGCGCCAGGGCACGCCGTTCTACGCCGGTTACGAGTTCCGCCCTCCTGCCCGTCCCGGAGATCGTCGCCCGGTTCCAGGGCGCGCCGGCCAGGCTCGTCGCCGACCTGTTCGCCCGCGCCAAGAAGGGCCGCACCTGGTATTCGCTGAACCCCGACGAGGCCGCGGCGGCGCTGGGACAGGAGCGGCGGCGCGTCGTCCGCGCGCTGGAATACCTGGCCGAGCACGGATGGGCGGAGATGAAGGTCGCGGACGCCCGCCAGCGCTACACGAGGCTGCGCCCCCAAGAGGACGAAGACGCCCTCGCCCTGCAGGCTCGAGGAGCGCTTCCTGGCCCGCGAAAAGAGCGAAACGTCCCGGCTGGGGCGCGTCCTCGATCTGGTGACGCACGACGGCTGCCAGACCAACGCGCTCGTGGGCTACTTCGGCGAGAAGCGCACGGCCCGCTGCGGGCACTGCACCTGGTGCCTGGCCGGGCGCCGCCAGAAGATGCCGCCGCGCCGGGAAGAGCTTCGCCCTGCCCGCCGGGCTGGACGTCGCCGCTTTGGGGGCGCTGCGCCAAACCCACCCCGGCGCCCTGGGCGAGCCGCGCCAGTCGGCCCGCTTCCTGTGCGGGCTGGGCAGCCCGCGCTCACGCGCGCCAAGCTGACCCGGCACCCCCTTTTCGGCGCGCTGGAAGAGCGGCGCTTCGCCGAGGTGGTGGCCTGGTGCCAGGAAACGGGCAAGCCGCGTTAAAGCCGCGCCTTTCCCCGGCGGGAAAGAAGGCGGGCAGGCTCACCAGAGATAGGGCCGCTGCGGCGGCGCAGCGCCTGCTCGTAGTCATGGTCCCCTTTTCTACGGAATCGCCGACCCCGGAGCCGGGAAGTCCTTCGATTCGTCATCCAGGACCAGGACCCAGTCGCCGCCGAAGCCCACCGAGGGCGGGGTGAACTCGCGCGTCCCCCGGTTCTCGACGCTGCCGATGGGGAGCGCCGCGCCGTTACGCGGGTTGTACCAATGAGCGGCCAGCTTGTCCCCGGAGATCTTTCCCAGGTTGACCGTGAACGGGCGCCCCGACCCGCTGTAGACGAACAGGTAGCCGTCGCCGCGCGTCGCCTGGATCCTTTCGGGGCCGCCCAGGGCATCCACCACGATCGACTGGTCCGGCACCCGCGACAGGAACGGGCGCGACTCGATCAGTGCGCGCAGATGCCGCATCTGCGCCGCCCCAGGGCGGTGGATCGCCTCGTCCCAGTACAGAAGCGGGCCGTTGATGGGCCGGCGACCCGGCGCGTACATCTGCCACACCGAATGGTCGCCGTAGGTGTGGCCGCACGCGCCCGCGAAACGTGCCAGTAGGCGCGCTGCCGCACGTGCGCGTCGAAGGAGTAGCCGTTCTCCACCGACGCCCGGAAGCCGATGGGGTGGTCCTCGTACAGCGGCTCGCCGTCCAAGACCGGCTTGACCGGTGTGCGCGCGCTGTCCTGGGCGATCTTGTCCCAGCCCTCGGTCCTGGCCGCCAGCCCGTGCCGGTCTGGTGCATGTTGAAATCGAGCCAGGCGTCGTCGTGGAAGTGGGTGGAGGAGGCCCCGCCCCGTGGGGATGGTAGGTCATCAGGACGGCGTCGTAGTCCTCGCGCCCCGACACGCCGACGGCGATGCCTCGGTAACGCCCGCCAGACGGCTTCGACGCCGTCCGCTCTGCAGTCGCCGCCCAGCACCCAGATGAGCGGCTTGTCCTTGTAGCGCCTGCCGAGGAACTCGCCGTACGCCTGTGCGCTTTTGGGCCGTGAAGGGGGCCTGTCCGCCTCCTTGGTGTCCGTCACCCAGCGGCCCCACGTCGGCAGGAGGCGACGTAGAGCCCGCGCTTTCGGCCTCGCCGATGACGAAGTCGACGTGGTCCCAGTAGTCGTAGTCTTTCGGGTCGGGCGTCACGGCCGGGCGGGCGGGGTCCCCGTCGAGGAAGGGCAGCTTGCCGTAGGGGTTGGGATCGCCCAGGCCATCTACCTCCGCCAGTGCGACCGCCTGGATAACGGTGAACCTCTGCTCCGCGCGCGTCCGCAGGTACCGGGCCGCCTGTTCGCGGTCCAGCCGGTGGAAAAGCTCCCAGGCCGTGTCGGCGAGGTAAAGAACGGTTTGCCGTCTTCGGTCACCAGGAAACGCCGGTTCTCACTTACTCTGATTCGTTTCACTGCGCTTCGATTCCTCCTTTCGAGGCGAACGCTCCGGCGCGCGGCCGGCGCCGGCCGGCAGGGGAGCCAGCCCCCGGCGCCGATCGCGGCAGCCCCGCCGCCACGGCGAGCGTGAACCACATCCCACGTTTTGTCCTCCGTACGGGAAACATGCCTTCGTGCCTTTCCGCCGTTCCTCTCCTCAGGGAACGCGCTCAGGGCGATCGCACCTTCTTTCAGGCGGGCGGGGTGCCGCGCACGATCGCCTGTACCTGCTCCTGGACCGACTCGGGCGCAAAGACCTTCTTCCAGTCCGGCTGAAAGAGCAGTTTCTTGCCGTGCTCGATGATCAGCTTCGCGCCGTCGAGAAGGGGAGGAGACCTCGCCGAAGACGATGGCGAGCGGGATGTTGACGTGCCCGAGCAGGAAGTCGCGGGCGGCCTCGGCCGGAACGCCGCGCCGGACCGCCTCGTCCATCGCCTCGCGGATGATGGTGATGCAGCAGGCCGTCACCGTCTCGGCCATCGCCGGCTCGAGGATCGCCATCTGCTCCACCGTCACGCGGTGCGCGCGCGTGACGGGCGCGTACATCGCCCTGGCGATCGCCTCGCCCCTGGCGTAATCCTCTTCCGGCCCCTGCATCAGAGCGCAGACGATGGCCTGCTTGGCGAGAACGCCGCCGAAGAAGTCGCGCCGCGCGTCCCCCACCTCGTCGTTGAAGACCGGCGGGTGGCAGGGGTGGGTGACGAAATAGCGGACGTCGTCTCGGGCCGGCAGTTCGCCGGCGGCGGGCGCGGCCGGGTCGAGCAGCATCGCCATCGCGCCGCTCTTCATCCCGGGCACGATCTCGCGGGCGATACGCCCGATCAAGCGGTCCGGCAGGGCGAGGATAACGACATCCGCCTCGGCGAGAGCGCCTCGTCCTGCGGCGTGGTCGACAGGCCGCGCGCGCGCAGGTTCTCGATGCCGTCGTCGCTGATCTCGACGTAGCGCATCCGGTACCCGGAATCCTTCAGGTTATCGGTCAGGCGGCAGCCCATTTTGCCGCCCGCCCCGAAGAGGGCGATGGTGGTTGGCATGGTTACGTTCCTTTCGTTCGAAGAACCGGGCCGCCCGCCGCGGCTCTACGGTTTCCCCTTCGGGTCCCGCTTGAGGTCCAGCAGGCGCTGCGCCGCGGAAAGCGGCGCCGCCCCCACAGGTTCGGGTGGCGCGGTCCTCCCGTCGCTTGCCGGGGGCTCCCCCGCCGGCAGCGGGGGAACGGTCGGGGCCGCGGCGGCGGGCGTCGCGTCCCGCTTCGCCTGGTGGAGGCGGGCGATCGTCTGGGACGGGGGCACGGGGCGGGCCGGCGTGCGCCGCCGGAGCACGGCGGCGCCCCGCGCGGCGACGGCCGCCCAGATCTCGGCGAGCGGCAGCGCCAGGCGGCGCACGGCCACGTCCAGGGGGAACAGCAGGGCCGCCAGGAGCAGCAGGGCGGGCCACAGGTCCCGCACGGACTGGCCCGGACGGGACGCGGGACGGAAGCTCTGCACGGGGTTGTCGAGCGCACGGCCGCCGGTGGCCTGGGCGATCTGCGCGAGCAGGGCGGTGTGGGGGCGCACGGCCTGGTACTCCGGCGGATAGGCGATGGAGAAGCCGGCCCGCGTCACGCGCGGCGCGCCGCCCGGCCCCCCTTCCGCGACGCTCACGATGTACCCACCGGTCGCCGACGCGTCGAACTGCCCCGCGTAGCGCCCGGGGGCCTGCTGGCGGATCGCGACCTCCTGCGGGCGGCCGTCGGGGGAAAGGATGTTCACGCGGGCGGACAGGCCGTTGATCGGGTTGCCGGACGGGTCGTAGGCCTCCACCTCGACCAAGCCCTTGCCCCCCTCGCGCCGCGGGGTCACCTCCATGCGGTTGTCCGAGGCCCGCCGCAGCGTGCTCCGGACCGCCTGCGCCCAGAAGGCGTTGAAGTCGCGCCAGCCGATCCAGGGCCGCGCCCACTTGGGCTGGGCGTCGGAGGTGAAGGCCAGGGACGTCCCCAGCCCGTACTGCCAGAAGGCCAGCAGCGGGTCGTCCTTGGCGGTGCGCATCGGGATGCGCGACAGCGGGCGGTCGCTGGTCAGGCAGTACGCGTGCAGGGGCGGCATGGCGCGCAGGTCCAGGCCGCGCAGGACCTCGTCCCCGGGGTCGACCTTGGGCAGAAAGGTCCCCTCCTCGATGGCGGAGCGGGACATCATCGAGGCGTCCCGCGTGAACAAGCGCTGCAGCTGCTTGGCCTGCGTCGCCAGGTAGAAATGCCCCTTGCCGGTCGCGGCCAGCTCCTTGAGGAACGGCACGTCCTTGCCGTTCCCAATGGCGACGACCGAGACCGTCATCCGCTCGGACACCATCTTCCGGGCCAGATCGAGGGCGCCGCCCTGCTCGTCGGAGTCGTTGCCGTCGGCGAGCAGGATCAGGTGGCGGACGCGCGTGTTCTGCCGCGACAGGTGCCCGTACGCGAACTCGAGCGAGGGCCGGATGTAGATGCCGCCGCCGCCGACCGAGAGCGTCCCGGTCTGCTGGGCGATCCGCTCCTTGTTCTGCGCCGGCTGGATCGGCGCGACGAAGTCGATCTGGTCGGTGCTGCCGGCCACGCCGACGAAGTCGCGCGCGTTCATCATGCGCACCGTGGCGCTGGCGGCCGTCGCGGCGATCTTGATCTTCTGCACGCCGTCTTCGATCATCCCCATGCTGCCGGAGGCGTCGATCACGATCAGGATCGTCGTGCTGGGGAAGACCTTGCGCTGCCGGACGTTGAGATCGACGGGCAGCACGTCGGCGATCGGCGTCTCGTAGTAGCCGCCGGGCAGGAAGGAGTTCTCGCCGCCGATCATGCCGAAGCCGACGCCGCTTTCCCGCACGGACGAGGCGATCAGGCGCATCTGGCGCTCGGTCATATCCTGCGCGGGGAAGTCGGACAGGAAGACGGCGTCGAACCCCTGCAGGTCCTCGGGGCGGGTGGGCAGCCCCTCGACCCCGGCACGCGTGACGTCCAGATCGTAGACCTTGAGCGCCCGCTCCAGCGCCGCGCCCGCCCCGCGCTCGCCTTCCAGGAGCAGCACGCGGGGCCGGCCGCGCACCGACACGAACCCCATGCCGACGTTGTTGCGCGCGTCGCCGTCGCCGTCGGTCTCCAGCACCGCCCGGTAGCGGTAGAAGCCGGGCGGCCCCGCCGTCTGGCCGACCACCAGGGCGTTGGTCCCCTTCGACAGGCGTACGGGCACGCGCGCGACCGGGACGCCGTCCCGGTCCAGGCGGATCACCCCGGACGTCGGGGCGGTCGCCTCGGCGACGACGCGGAGCTCGAACGGCTCGCCCCGGGTCACCTCGGACGGCACCACGACCTCGCTCAGGACGACCTCGCCGGCCCCCCGCGCCGCCTCGCCCACGTTGACGACGTCGATCTGGATGCCGTCGGTCGCGGCCACCGCGCCGGCCTGGGCGGCGTCGCCGGACGTCTCGTTGCCGTCGGTCAGCAGCACGAGCCGCTTGGCCATCCCTTCCCCGAAGTTCGCCGACGCGAGGCGGATCGCCGCCGCCAGATCGCTCGACGAGGGGTCCGGGTGGGCGTAGATCTTGCCGAGCGCCCGCAACGAGCCGGTGTTGACGTCGATGACCGGCTCCTTGCCGAAGACCACCAGCCCGGCGCGGTCCCGGTCCCCCCGGGCCCGGAGCGATTCCCGGATGAACGCCTCGGCCGCCTCGGTCGCCGCCGCGCCCATGCTTGCCGAGCGGTCCAGCACGAAGATCGTCGCGACCCCCTGGTTGGTGCGCACGCTCTGGAGGCCGGCCAGGGCGAGCACGAGCAGCAGAAGCACGAGCGCGCGCAGCCCCACGGACAGGCGCCTGCGCAGCCGCGTCACGCCGTGCATGCCCCGGGCGACGGCAAGCAGCCAGGCGAGCGCCGGGACGAGGAGCAACAGGTACAGGGGGTCGGAGAAGCTCACCATCTCAGCTCCTCCTCACGAACACCCACCACTCGCCCGCCAGGACGAGCAGGGCGAACAGCACGAGCGGCCGCCACATCTCCGCCAGGACGAGCGACGACCCCCGCCCGGACAGGGCGTGGCCGGACAGGTCCAGGGCGGAGCGCGGCGCGACGTCGCTCTCCGCCTCGCTCAGCAGGTTGACGGCGACGGGGGTGCGCAGGTTCGGCCCCGAAAGGACGTAGTCGCCGACCCTGTTGGCCGAGCGGACGATCGCGACACCGGACGAGGCGTCGAGCTGTGTCCGATCGCCGCCCGGGCCCGCCAGCGTGAGGGTGCGCGCGGCGCCGGGGGCCGGGACGGAGAACGGCTGCCCGGCACGGACGCTCAGGCCCGCGCCCTCCCCGCCGGTCCGCCCCGCGCCGGTCAGCCAGGCGACGGCGTTGCCGACGAAGACCGGGAACGACACCTGCAGCGGGAAGTCGGAGTCGAGCAGGTTCCAGGCGGCGTAGAGCGTCCGCCGCCCGCCGCGCTCCCCCGCGACCACGAGCGGCCCGTCGGAGCCTTCCAGCAGGACCCGCCCCCCCGGCCCGGGCCGGATCCTGCGGGACTTCTCGATGAGCAGCCCGCCCAGGTCGGCGTGGCGCAGGACGGGATGGTCCCGCTTGCCCGCCACCACGCGCGGGCGGGACGAGACGCCGATCTCTTCGACCAGCAGCTCGGGGGAGGTGCCGCCGAACGACCAGAGGGCCGGCGCCTTGACCTTCTGCGGGGGCGTCCCGTCGAAGAGGACCAGGTCGTAGCGCCCCTCGCCCGGCGCGCCGGCGCGCTCGTAGACGGGCACCTCGGGCGCGCGGTCCAGCCGGACGCTCGGCTCCAGCGCCAGGGCGCGCTCCAGGAACAGGTTGCCCCGCGTGACCAGAAGCGTGCGGATCGTCCCCGCGCCCTGGAGGAAGAGGGTCGCCCGGTCGTCGGCCTTCAGGATGTCCCCGCCCGAGGCCAGCCGGACCTCGGCCCGGCGGGCCGTCGCCGGCGCCCGCAGCGTCTGGCCGACCGTCTGCCGGGGCGGCACCGTGACGCTCCGCGCGTCCGCCACCCGGCCGTCGACGGTGAAGGTCAGGGTGGCCTTGCGGGGCGAGCCGTCGTAGTTCCGGACCCCGGCGAAGAGCTGGAGGCCGCCGTCCGGGGTGCCGGCGGCCTCGAAGGCGGTGACGGCCAGGTTCCGGCCGCCCGTCCCGATCGGCTCGAACACCATCTCGGCCTTGCCGGGGGAGAAGTCGGCCACCGGGGGGAAGGCGCCGTCGGACAGGACGACGATCCGGCCCCCCGGCCGCTGCCCCACCAGGGCCGCCGCTAGGCGCAGCGCCTCCCCCAGATCGTTGGGCGCATCCGTCGGCCGCAGGCCCCGCAGCGCCGCCAGCATCTTCGCCTTGTCGCCCGAGAGCGGGAAGACGACGCGCGTCGCCGGCCCCGCCTCGATCAGCGCCAGCCGGTCCGCCGCCCCCATCGTCTCGGCGATCGCGGCGACCCGCCGGCGGGCCGCCTCAAAACGCGACGGCGCCACGTCGGTCGCGGACATGCTGGCCGAGTTGTCCAGCACCACGACCGTGGCCTTGCCGTGCAGGCCGCGCGCCTTGCGCAGCGGGTTCGCCAGGGCGAAGACGAGCAGGGCGACGGCGAGGAGCTGCAGAAGGAGCAGCAGCGACACCCGCAGCTTCTGGAACGGCGCGTTGGCGCGCACGTCGGCCGTAAGCCGGGGCCACAGGAACGTCGCCGGCACGCGCACGTCGCGGCGGCGCATCTTCAGCAGGTAGAGCACAAGGATCACGCCGGCGAGCGGGAGCAGCCACAGGAGCGCGGCGGCGGACTGGAAAACCATCTAGCGCACCAGCCCCACGCGCCGGAGGCCCTGGGACACCCACGCCGAGAGCGGCTGCCCCACCACGCTCTGCACGAAGCGCCCGCCGGCGCGCAGCGTCGTCTCCTCCAGCAGCCGGCAGTGCGCGGCGAGGTTCTCCTTATACTGCCGCAGCGTCTGGGCGTGCGCGGTCACCTCGACCGCGTCGCCGGACTCGGCGTCCAGGAGCCGGAGGTCGCCCTCCAGGTCCGGGTCCAGCTCGATCGGGGAAAGGACCTGGACGAGCGCCAGCTCGTGCCCGCGCGCGGCCAGCTCGCGCAGCGCCTCGGGGGCCCCCGGGTCGAGGCCGTCGGTCAGGCAGACGAACAGCCCGGGCCGGGACGAGCCGGACGTCGCCAGCCGCCCCAGCGCCGCCGCCAGCGTGCTGGCCCTGGGGGCGCTGCGCCGACAGCCAGCCGGCCAGGCGCCCGAAGCTGCCCTGCCCGCGCAGCGGGCGGCCCGGCCGGGCGCCGGGCCGCCGAGCGCCAGCGGATACACGGCGTCCTGTCCCGCCAGGCCCACGAAGCCCAGCGCCGCGCCGAGCCGCGCGGCGGGCGAACTTGCTCGGCTCGCCAAAATCCATGGACGGGCTGACGTCGAGCGCGAGGTAAACGGCGAGATCGTCCTCGTCCTGGTAGGTGCGGATGGTCGGCCGCCCCAGCCGCGCCAGGATGCTCCAATCCAGGTGGCGCAGGTCGTCGCCGTCCGTGTAGTCGCGGTAGTCGGCGAACTCGACGCTCACCCCCTTCTGGCGGCTCAGGCGCTCGCCGCGCACGCGGCCGGAGAACGTGCGCCGCCGGGGGCCAGGCGCAGGCCCGCCAGCAGGCGCAGCTCGGCGGCATCAACAATGCCGCCGAGGATTGTCGCCCGCTTTCCGGCCGTTGTTCCCGCCGATTGAAATCGACGTCTGGAACAGCACGATGTCGGCTAAAGCCGACAGGTTGGTGTGTCATAGAGCGTGTCGATGGCCCCCTATCCCAAGGATTCGAGGACGTCTTTGGTGGTGCGGTCCCGGTGGTGTTCCTGCTGGCGCCGCCGCACGTATTCTCGGACCTTGAACACGTCCCACGGGGAGATCGTGAAGGCCCCGTAGCCCTCCTGCCATTTGAACTCCTCCCGACCCAGGATCTGCCGGACCAGGTGTGACGAAGATCCTTTCACCTGTTTCGCCAGCGCCGCCGCTGACAGGGTAGCGTTCAGGCGCACCACAAGGTGCACGTGATCTTCCATGCCGTTGAGGGCGATCACCTCAGCCCGCAGCTCGGCTGCACCCCGCCTCGATACACTTGTAAACCGCGCCCCGCACCGCATCGGTCAGGAGCGGCAAACGGTTCTTCGTCGACCACACCAAATGCACAAACAATTCGTTATGACTCTCCGGCATCTTGGTGACCTCCTTGTGTTCCTATCATCATTCGTCGTTCGTCGGCTTCAGCCGACATCGTGCTGTTTCCAGACGTCGATTTCAATCGGCGGCAATTGTGGGCGACCAAAATGGGTCACACCTTGATCGGCTCCCGGTCCCTGGCCTCGATGTGCCCCAGCAGGGCGCGCACGAGCTTATCGGTTGTCATCCCGTCCGCCTCGGCCTCGTAGTTCAGGAGGACGCGGTGGCGCAGGGCCGGGAGCGCGGCCTGGCGGATGTCGTCGCGCGAAACGTTGAAGCGGCCCGCCATCAGCGCCAGCACCTTGGCCGCGAGCAGGATGGCCTGCACGCCGCGCGGGCTGGCGCCGTAGCGGACGTAGCGGTTGGTGTCGGCCGAGGCCTGCTCGCTGCCGGGGTGCGTCGCCATGACCAGGGTCAGGGCGTAATCGCGGACGCTCGGCGCCAGCGGCACGTCGCGCACGATCCGCTGGAGCGCGAGGACGGCCTCCCGGTCGGCCACCTTCTCGGCGTGCGGGGCCGAGGCGCCGGTGATGCGGTCGGCGATCGCGGCGAGCTCCGGCAGCGACGGGTACGGGACGACGACCTTGAGCAGGAAACGGTCGAGTCCAGCTCCGGCAGCACGTACGTCCCCTCGTGCTCGATGGGGTTCTGGGTGGCCATGACCAGGAACGGCGGCTCCAGGGCGTGCCGCCTGCCCGCCGCCCGCCGTCACGGCGCCCTCCTGCATCCCCTCCAGCAGCGCCGACTGGGTTTTGGCGTGGCGCGGTTGATCTCGTCCGCCAGCAGGATGTTGGCGAAGATCGGCCCCGGGCGGAACACGAAGTCCTCCCGCCCGCCCTCCGATTCGGCCAGGATGTTGGTGCCGGTGATGTCGGCGGGCATCAGGTCGGGCGTGAACTGACGCGCGAGAAGCTCAGGTCGACCGACTGGGCCAGCGACCGCACCAGCAGCGTCTTGCCCAGCCCCGGCGCGCCTTCGAGGAGGATGTGTCCCCCGCCGCCAGCCCGGTGAGGGCGCCGAAGACCGTCTCGTCCTGGCCCACCACGACCTTGCCGATCTCGCGCCGGATCGCCTCCATGGTGTCCCGGAAATAACGCGCCGCCTCTTCCCCTTGCATATATCCCCCTTGCACCGCCGGCGCGTTCATTTGCGCAGCGAATCGAAGTAGTCGCGGACCTTGCCGCGCAGGCGGGCGGGATGTCGCCCTTCGCCAGGGCCGATTGGGCCGACTTCTCGTACTTCGGCAGCACCTTCTGGTACGGGACGGCCGATTTGCCGCCGGGCGCGCTGGGGCCGAGCACCTCGGTGTAGGTTTGCGGCCCTTTCTGGCCGGTCTGGCTGGTGATCACCCGGTCCTCGAACTTGACGGTGAGCAGCGAGCTCTTGTCGTCCTTGCTCAGGCTGCCGTGCGCCCCGACCCAGCGGTCGCTGCTGATGCCGCCGCTGCCCTTGCCGCCCAGCGAAAGCCCGGCGCCGCCCCCGTGCCTGCCCCGCCGCCGAGCCCGAAGGCGCCCAGCAGGCCGCCGGAGCACTGGCCGCCCTTGCAAGCTGCGCGTTCTTCGCCGCGGCGAGCGCCTGCTGCGCCGCCCTTGACCTTTTCGTCGCTGTTGAACTGCTTGGGCCAGCTCGTCCATGCGCTTGGCCGCGGCCTCCAGGGCCTTCTGGGCGGCCGCCAGCTTGCTCCGGCGTCATCGGCGGCGCCTGGCTGGCCTGCTGCGCGCCGGTCTGCTGCGCGGCGGCGCTCGCGGCCAGCTTGGCCAGCAGGCCTGCGCCTGTTTGAACTCCGGCATCGACTGGAGCTTGCGCAGGAACTCCTGCGCTTGCTGCGAGAGCCGGATCTCGCGGAGCCTGCTGCTTCATCTGGTCCAGCCGCTTCTGGAGCGCCGCCTTTTCGGCCTCGGACAGGCCGTCTTTGCCGGCCTTCTGGGCCTCGTTCGACTGCGCCAGCTTGCGCTCCGCCGCGGCGATCTCGTTTTCGAGCGCGGCGGCCTGTTCGGCCTGCTTCGGCTCGTCGCTCTTTCCAGGCTGGCGCGCTCGGCCATCTGCTGGAGCTTGGCGGCGCCGTTTGGGCGCTTTGGGCCGAGTCGGCCATCGCCCGCGCGCGCGACGTTTCCAGCGTCTTCGCCTCCTCGGCGAGCCTGGTTCGCCTTGACGAGGGCCTCGGGCCGGCTCATGCGCGCCTTGCGCAGGCTGGACGCGAAGCGCTCCAGCCGGCGCGCAGGCTCTTCTCCGCCGCGTCCGCGTCGGCGCGCTTGGCCTCCGCCAGGACGGGCCTGGCGACCCGCTCCACCTCGGCGGCGGACTGCTTCAGGTCGGCCGCCTCCTTCTTCGCCTGCTCGGACCGGAAAACGGCCGTGTTGCCGAGCAGGAAGAGCGAGGCGCTGAGCGCAGCCAGCGTCAGGAGCGCGCCAGCGGCCCAGCCGCAGGGGGTAGAGCGCGGCCGGGCGGACCGTGCCGAGCGTGCGCGACGCGTCGTCGTGCAGCGCCCCGGCGAGCGCGCCGCTTTCGGCCGGGACCTCGGCCGCCGTCGTCAGGCGGTCTTCGAGGCCGCCGCGCCGGTCCACGCTCCGGGCGACCAGGCCGCCGGGCAGCCGCTCCGCCAGGGCCTTGAGGGCGCCCCGGCGACGCCCAGTCCGACCGGGACGGCCAGCATCCAGCTGTCGAAGTAGCGGACCGAGAAGAGATCCAGCGCGGCCATCGCCACGGCGACGGCCGCCCCGAGGCAGCCCCCATCGCGCCGCAGCGCCATACCCGGAGCAGCCGGATCCGCCGGCGAAACCGCGTCAGGTTCAAATCCGTCTGATCAGCTTGCATTCCGCGCCTCCTCCCCGCTGGCCGCCCGGAACGACCTGGCGCCAGAAGGGAAACACGACAGTCCCCAGCGCGTAGGCCAGGGCGCCCGACAACAGGAGGGCGAGCGGCGCCTCCCTTGTCGCATCTTCACCAGCGGGTAGAACAGCCAGGCCACGCCGACGGGGTTGTTCTCCCAATTCCTGTCGGTCAGGCCCATCACCATCAGCGGCAGCGACGCGATGACCACGCACAGGCCGAGCGAGCGCGCGGGTGCCCGACACGCCGCCGACCAGGGTCGCGGCGCGGCGGGCCACCGCCCAGAACAGGAAGCCGAGCCCGGAAAGATAGAACGCCGCCAGCAGGGCGATCCGCCAGAGAGTTCCGGGCGGAGCGCGCCCGCCGCCGCGGCCCCGGCCAGGGCGGCCGCGGTCAGCACGGCCAGCCAGAGGTGAAGAAGGGCAGCGCGCCGGCGTGCTCGGGCGGAAGGCGCGCCCGGGGCGGTAGCCGCCCCCGGATCGGCTCGCCCGGCGGGGCGTCCTCGGGCGCGGCGGGGGCGAACAGGGCCGGCAGGAACGGCGCGGCGAGCAGGAAGCCGCCGATCAGTGCGCCCTCCAGGACGGACGGGGTGCCCGAGCGCTGGAGCAGGCCGTAGGCGGCGACGACGATGCCCAGGCCGGTCACGAGCAGCACCTGCCGGCGCAGCGAGCCGGCCGTGTCCCCGTGGCTTTGCATGCGGTAGCTGGCCGCCGTGACCAGGAGGCGGATCAGGAGCAAGGACACGAGGGCCGTGCCGGCCCAGACCGGGACGCGCAGCCCGGCGGCCTCGAAGGAGCGCGCGCCGAAGGTGACGGCGGCGAAGGGGTTGAGCGCGGCCAGGACCAGCCCCGGGCCGCCGGCCGACCCCCGCAGGAACGCGCCGCCCGCGCCCAGCACGCTCCCCGCGATCGCGGTCGCCCACAGGGAGCCGAACACGGTGAGGTAGGTCCAGATCAGGGCCAGCAGGCTCGCGCGCACGGCGCAGGAGAAGTACAGGCCGACCGCCGCGAGCACCAGGCCGTCGATCGCGAGCAGCAGATACACCCGGAACACGTCGCCCAGGGTCGCCCCGCCCAGGATCACGCACAGCGCCGAGGCCGGCAGCGACAGGGCGAGCAGGAGGGCCAGAAACGCGACCGAGGAGATCAGCTTCCCGGTCAGGAGCTCGGCCGGCGTGAGCGGCGTCGTGATCAGCAGGTCCAGGGTCAGCCGCTGCCGCTCCCCCGTGATCGAGGCGGCCGTGAGCGCCGGCGCGATCAGGCAGATCAGCGCCGCCAGCGTCAGGAAGATGAAGAGGTAGAACTGCTGCAGCCGCCCCTGCACCTGGACGACGCTCCCCCCCGCCTCGGTCGCCGACGCGTAGCCCGACGTCGCGGACGCGTAGCCGGCCACGGCGAGCAGGCCGAGCAGCAGCAGGTAGGCCGCCTGGTGCCAGTACGACTTCGTCCCGCGCATCTGCACGCGCAGGTCGCGCGTGACGACGGGGTTGGCCCAGAACGGCCGCAGGGCGGTGAAGCGCGCGCTCATCTGCCTATTGTACCTTTATTGCACCTTCCCCGTGGTCACGCGCAGGAAGACGTCCTCCAGGTCCATGCCGGTCTCGGTGAACGAGCAGACCGGGTGCCCGCCGGCGATCAGGGTCCGGAGCATCTCGGCCTGCTCCGGCAGGTCGCCGTGGAACTCGACCAAGGCGGTGTCCCCGTCGCAGGTCACCTGGCCCACCTTGGGCACCCGCTCGACCGCGGCGCGCAGGCCGTTGGCGTCGCCCACGGTCTTGATCGTGATGCGCCGGGCCGGCTGGAGCTGCCGGACGATGCCCTCGACGTCGCCCGACACCAGCAGCCTCCCCCGCTCCATGATCCCGATCTTGTTGCAAAAGTCCGACAGCTCCGGCAGGATGTGCGAGCTGACGATGATCGTCTTGCCCATCCGGCCCAGTTCGGTGATCAGCGCCTTGATCTCCACGCGCGCGCGCGGGTCCAGGCCCGAGGCCGGCTCGTCCAGGAGCAGCACCTTGGGGTCGTGCACCAGACACTTGGCCAGGCACAGCCGCTGCTGCATGCCGTGCGAAAGCGTCTGCACGAAGGCGTCGCGCTTGTCGGTCAGGTCGGTCAGCTCCAGCACGCTGTCGATGATGGCGGGCCGCTGCGCGCGCGGCGGGCGGTAGGTGGCGGCGAAGAAGTCGAGGTACTCCCAGACTTTGATGTCGTCGTAGAGCCCGAAGAAGTCGGGCATGTAGCCGAGCAGCGGCCGGACGGCGAGCGGGTGCTGGACCACGTCGATCCCGTCGACGGTCGCGCTCCCGCTCGTCGGCTGGATCAGGGTCGCCAGCATCTTGATGGTCGTCGTCTTGCCCGCCCCGTTGGGCCCGATGAAGCCGAAGACGTCGCCCGGATCCAGTGTCAGGTTGAGGCCCTCGACGGCGACCAGCGACCCGTACGTTTTGCGCAGATTCTGCAGGCACAGCATGCTCGTTTATCCCCCCTGCGTTCCGGCTCTTCCAGCCGCTGCAGGCTGCGGTGGGTGCCGTAAAGAAAGATGACCCCGCCGATGAGGTAGAGGACGGGCAGCAGCCACACCAGCGCCGAGCCTGCCGAAAACGTCTTCCCCGCGGTCGTAGGACCTCCTCCGTACCGGTTCAGCCGGATCAGGGCGTAGAACGGGTTGAGGTTGATATACAGCGAGCCGATGAGGTCGAGCGCACGGCCCGACCGCACGTAGTCCATCGAGGCCCCGAACATGGCGAAGAGCATGGGCACCAGGAGCAGCGCCGCCAGCAGCGCGCCGACGATCACGGCGATCGCGGTGACGCCACGGCGGCTCTTCGCCGACACCCACAGGCCGAAGGCGCACAGCAGCAGCCCCCAGCTGAAGACCAGAGCCTGGCCGCGCAGGAGGACGTCCGCCGTGACCTCGGCCGGGTGGCGGCTGACCGCCTGGCTCAGGATCATCGGGAGGGACAGGAGCGCCGCGATGACGCCGATGATCACCACGCGCCACAGGATCTTGCCGGCGATGATCTGCGCCGGCGTGAGCCGCGTCAGGATCAGCGCCTCCCAGGTCGCGCGCTCCCGCTCGCCCGCGATCGCCCCGTAGATCGAGGCCGGGACCACCAGGGTGAGGACGGTCAGCTCGAACAGCAGGAGCCCCATGGTCATGTCCTCGCCCCAGCGCACGATCGCCAGGAGCACCCAGACATAGAAGAAGGCGATCAGGCCGAGGACGGCGTAGTTGACCGCCTTCCCGGTATCGCCGCCGCTGCGCACGAACCGGCGCCCCACCCGCACGCCCTCGCTCAGCATCGGGTTCTCCCAGACCAGCTCGCGCAGGATGGCCCTTATCATCGCCCCCCTCCCGTCAGCGGCAGGCTGACCAGGACGCTGACGCTGCGCTCGCCCCCCACGTACCGCCCCAGGGGCGGGCCGAAGGGGGCCCCCTGTGTCTGGGCGAACAGGATCGCGGCGGAGCGGGGCGCATCGGCGCCCCGCGCGCGCAGGAGGAGCGGCAGCAGCCGGGGCTGCTGCACAGCCCGGCTCGCCCTCGCCGGATTAGACTCCCCATCGCGCCGGCGCTTCATTTCGCCGACACTCTTGGTCTGGCCCGGCTTCAGGTCGCCCAGGCTGGCCCAGCCGGCCTCGCCGGGCAGGAGCACCTGGACGCCGAAAAGCTCCTGGCCGGTCCCGTTCCGGACCGTGCCCGCCAGGCCGCCCCCCGCGTCCCGCCGGATCTGGGCGGTGACCCCGCCGCCCCACGGGACCGGCTGGGAATGGTAAACGCGCCGGAACGCCAGGTTGGCGACCCGGAAGTCGGGCGCGACGACGCTGCCGAGATCGACCGTCTCCAGCGCCTGCAGCGGGGCGGACGAGCCGTAGTAGCGCTCCTCCCCGGCGGGGGAAAGCTCCAGGGTTTCGGCCCCGGGGATCTCGAGCTTGTAGCTGCCGCCGCGCGGGAAGAACAGCTCGCTGAAGCCGACGAAATGCGCCTCGCCGTCCCCGGCCGAGGCCACGACCACGCCGCTCGTCCTGCGGCTGAGCCCCGCCAGGTACAGGTCCGCCGTGAACAGGTAGAACCCGTAGGCGAAGGCGGCGCTGAGGAGCGGGCTGGTCACCCACGCCCACTCGAGCCGGCCCAGCCGCCTCAGGACGAAGTACGTCAGGGGGACGACCAGCACAAAATAGGCGAGAAAGACCCAGACGATCGTGGAAACCGGGGGCAGCCGCACCCGGAAGGGGTCCACGGCATTGCGGTCTTGGATCGTGACGCGGTAACGGGCGCCGGGGGAACCGGCGCTGCCGCCATACGGGGGCCGCACGAACGACGCCTGGCGCTGCAGCGCGGCGGACCGCAGGGCGGACGCGCCCACGGTCGCGGACGCGCGGCGGATCAGCTCGTTCCAGAGCTGGGGCTGACCCTCCCACCCCCGGAGCGGTTTCTCCAGCGGGTTGAAGGCGGCGTAAAGGACGGTGCCGGCCCCGAGCTGCCGCGCCGCCAGCAGGATGTGGCCGTCCTGCCGGGCCAGGGCGGCGCTCCCGGGCGCGGGCGAGCCGGACAGGAGAGACACGTCGCCGCCGGGCAGCGGGCGACCCAGGGCCCACGGCAGGCGCAGCCCGGACACCGCCACGCCCCGCAGATCCCGCAGCGGCACGAGCGGGGCGGCCTCCGGGACGCGCACGTAGGTCGCGCCGGCGCCGCCGAGCAGGACGAGGGAGCCGCCGCCCGTGACCCAGCGCCGGATCGCCGCCCACTGGGCGGGGCTCATGCGCTCGGCGCCGTCGGCGAGGACGAGCGCGGCGAGTCCGCCATAGCCCGCCGCCCGATCCGGGGCGTCCTCGGGGCGCGCGTAGCAGTCGTTGAACGCGCCGGCGCCGCCCGCCCGGGGGCGCCGCGTGGCACGCACCCCGGGCCGCCCGGGAGCCGGCCCGGTGCCGGGACTTTGATCTTCTCGGGAAACGCGCAGCGCCCCCAGGCCGCCGATCTGGTCCCCGATCAGGCCGACCTGCCTGCCTTCCCGGTAATCGGGGGGGATCGGCAGCTCGAACTCCCGCGCCCGGGCCGGGCCGGCGAAGGAGATGAGCACGCCCTGCGCGAAGCGGTCCACGGCCGGATAGACGATGATCCGCTTGCTCGTTCCGCTGGGCAGGCTGACCGGATAAACGTAGCGGCGCGACGACTCGGAAAACGAATCGCTCCTGGCCACGATGGCGCCGTCCACGGACGGGCCCTGGTTTCGTATCGAGACCACGACCGGGTAGACGCCGGCGGGCGCCATCCCCGAGAAGCAGCTTTCCGCCTGGATCGTGAGCGCCCCCTGACCCCAGGCCGCCCGCGCGCACAGGGCCGCGGCCGCAAGAACCCACGAGAGAACCCGCATCACCTACTCCCCCATCGCCGCAGAACCGACAGACACCGGGCAGGAAACGGACCGGTATACAGTAAACGCGAACGGGCTCGCGGAGGATACGCTGCGTGCCCGAGCCCGAAGGTGCGGATGCCCGCGGCTCCCTCAGGTGTCGTGGACGACCCCCTGCCCCGGCGGCTTGCGCAGCGATCCCCTGGCTTTTTCGGTGTCCCGCCGCAGCTCCGGCGAGGGCTCCAGAAGCAGGGCGCGTGACAGCTCGTTGTTCGCCTCTTCGACCAGACCCATGTCGCGGTAAACCACGCCCAGGTGGTAGCGGATCTCGGGCTCACCCGGCGCGGCGTCCGCGGCCTCGCGCAACACCCGCCGCGCCTCCCTCAGCTTGCCGGCCTTGTACAGCGCCCAGCCGTAGGAGTCGAGGATGATGGGCTCCCTCGGGGCCCGCCGCACGGCCTGCCGGGTCAGCCGCAGGGCTTCGGCGAAGTCGGCCGGGGAATCCCCCTTGTCGGCCAGCACGTACCCCAGGTTGTTCAGGATCGACGGGTCGCCGGGCGCGCGGCGCAGCGCTTCCCGCAGCGCCGCCACGGCCCGCGACTTGTCCTCGCGCCGCTCGTAGTACAGCCCCGCCTGCAGCAGGCGCGCCACGGCGTCGCGCCCGCCCTTGCCCGCGGCGGTCGCGCCCGCGATCATGTCAGCCCGGCGCGCCGCCTCCTCGCCCGCCTGCTTCGCCCGTGCCGTGTCCCCCAGCTTTGCCGCGGCATCGGACAGGGCCGCCCAGAGCATCGGGTCCCAGGACAGCTCCTTCCTGCGCAGGGCCGCGTCCAGGAAGTTGACGGCGTCCGCGGCCCGCCCGTGCCTCGACAGGCGTTGCGCCGCCTCTATGTGGGCGTTGCTCCCCCCGCCGGCCGCCCGCCCGCGGGCGCCGACCAGCGGCGGGGCCTCGCACCGGCTGCCCTCCAGCTCCTCCCCCAGAGCGGCGGTCAGGGCGCGGGCGAACAGCTGGGCGGCGTCGCGCCGGGTGGCCGCGCAGCCGGCCATCAAGGCCCCGAGGGCCAGGCAGAACAGAAGCAGCAGAAAGGCGAGTCTACGTCGCATGGTCCCCCTCAACGAGCCGCCGACGGGAAGAAATAGGCGGCCAGAACGGCCAGGGTGTTGTTGGTCGCGTGGATCAGGATGCACGTCCAAAGCGACCCCCCGTTGTGATACACCCAGGCCAGGACCACGCCGATGAAAAACACCGGCAGCAGTCCGATGGCGTACGTGTGCACGGCGGCGAACAGCAGCGCCGAGGCGATCAGGCCGGCCGCCGCGCCCAGGCGGCGCTTCAGGGCGTTGAAGAGAAACCCGCGGAACAGCATCTCCTCGCCCAGCGGGGCGGACACGCCGATGGCCAATACCGCGAGGGCTAAGGTCCCGTACCCCTGCCGCGGCAGCGCGCGGATGATCTGGGCCACCGGGTTCACCCTTTCATATTCCAGCGCGCGGTCGACCCAGGGAACGTGGCGGAACTGCTGCGCCGCGGCGCCCAGCGCCCCCTCGAGCGCGGCGGACACGGCGACCAGGAGCAGGCCGAGCACGATCCCCGCCCACCAGTCCTGGGCCCGGGGCCGCGCGGGCAGCCCGATGTCGCGCAGGCGCCGGCCGTACTTGAACACGATGAACCCCGCCGGGATGGCGAAGAAGCAGGCGTTCTGCACGATCGTCGCCGGCAGCGCGAAGAAAAAAAGCAGACCGACCTCGTCGCGGGGCAGGCGCAGGCCGGGCACGACCAGGCTCGCCAGCAGCATCAGGGTCATCAGCACCCCGGCCAGCAGGAACGTCAGCACGAGCGCGATCTGCGCGCCGGCCCAAACGTCCACCAGGCTCCACGCCGGGGCGAAGGTGGGCCGGCGCAAAACCAGCCGCCGGAACCCCCAGACGAGGGCGAGCAACAGGTTCACGCCGCAGACGGCGCCGGCGAGGAGCAGGGCGAGCTGCTGCGCTTGTTGTATGTCTCCCTGGCTCATGCTCGCGCTGCCGACGCGGCGCTTCCCGGACGGGGGGTCGCCACGAAGGCATTGTAGCATGCCGACGGCGGGGCGTCAAGCGCGCCGTCCTGGTTCGCCCGGTCAGATTCTGGGTATAATAAAGGGCACCTTTCGGAGAGGACACCGCGGAGGAAACTGACACAATGCCGCCTGAGGGGGCGCCAAGCTTTGAGGCCGCTCTGTCGCACGTCGCCGATCTGTTGGCGGATGCGCGCAACCTGGAGCAGGGCGGACACGTCCGCCACGCGGAGCGGGTCTACGCCCTGGCCGAGGGACACGCGTTGCGCTACGGCTTTGTGGAGCTGCTGCGGCTGGTCTGGGCCTATGCGGCGCTTCCCGGCGGCTCCGGCCGCGGCTTCTGACCCCCACATCCGGCGGCCATGCAGCCCCTGCCCGGCATCAAGCACCCGGCCTTCCGCGACGCGCTGTCGCTGACCCGGCCCCAGGCGCGCGCCCAGTCCGGCCGGTACCTGGTCGAGGGCGCCGACATGGTGCGCCAGGCGCTCGCGTCCCCGTCGCCCGTCTTCGCCGTCTTCGCCGCGCCGGAGGAGGCGGCGGGCCTGCAGGCCGGCTGCGCCGCGCGCGGCGCGCCGCTCTACGTCCTGGGCGCCGGGCTTCTGGCCAGGCTGGTGGGCACGGGCTACGAGACGGCCGTGAGCGCCGTCGCCGCCGTCGGCCGGCGCGCCGTCACCCCCGACGAGGCGCTCGCCGCGCCGGCGGCGCTGCTTTTGGCCGGGGAGCGCATCCAGGACCCGCGCAACGTCGGCGTGCTCGTGCGCACGGCGGAGGCGGCGGGCTGCGCGGCCCTGCTCCTATCGGAGGACTCGGCCGACCCGTTCGGGCGCGCCGCCGTGCGCTCGACCACGGGCTCGATCCTGCGCCTTCCGCTCTGCCTGGCCCCCGACCTGCCCCAAACGCTGCGGCGGCTCAGGGATGGGGGCGCGCGCGTGGTCGCCACCTCTGCCCGCGCCCCGGTCCTGGCCTACGACGCCCCTCTCTCGGCGCGCCCGCTCGCGCTCGTGGTTGGCAACGAGACCGGGGGCGTCAGTCCGGCCGCCCGCGACGCCGCCTCGGACTTCGTCGCCCTCCCGATCGCCCCGCACGGCGCCTCCTCGCTCAACGTCACTGTCGCCGCCGGGATCCTGCTTTACGAAGCCATCCGCCAGCGGCGGCCTCTCCCCTGACCCTTCTCCTACGAGGGAAGGGGGACGGTGTGGCACGCTCCGCCTCTTGACCGCCCCCTCCCCGTCCCGGGGCGGGGGGTGAGGTCAGTGCCCCAGGAAGCTGTCGGCGAGCGAGCCGAGGGCGTCGTGCGCGCTGCTCTGGGCCGCCTCTTCCAGCCACGGGTGCGCCGCCACCAGGCGCGCGAAGGCCTCGCCATGGGCGTCGCGGGCGTAGGACGCGGCGCGGGCCACGTCCAGCCGCTCCCACAGCGCCGCGTCGTCGCCGGGCAGCCCGATCTGCTGCGCCAGCCGGGGCAGGTCTTCGCCGCCTGCACGCAGCAGTTCGGCCAGATCCCGCGCCGCATGGTAAAGGTCCGGCTCCGGCAAGTCGTCCGGCAGCTCGATGAAATCCGTGCCTTCGTCGCGCGCCGCCGCCACGGCACGCTCATAGCGTGCCCGGTCGTTGTCCTGGTCCATGGTGTTCCCTCCGCCGGTAATTGTACCCACGCAGAAACATGGGGTGCGGTCCGCTGCCGGATGTTGCGCGGGGCGGCCCGGCTGGGTATCCCTGGTTCAGCAGACTCACAGGAAGGACAGCCCCATGCAAGAGCAGCATACCGACACCGAAGAGGCGCTGGAGCAGACCTACGGCGTGGAGGCGACGCTCCCCTACGCCCTGCGCGCCGATCAGCTCGCCGACGGCACGTACCGCTACGCGCTTGAAGACGTAAACGCGGGGCGGGTGCTCGCCGAGGGCGCCCATGCCGACGACGAGGAGGCGCTGGCCCGCTTCCGCCGGAGCCTGGCGCAGTCCGGCCTGAGCGCCCCCGAGCGGGAAGCGCTGCAGCAGGCGCTCCGGCAGCACGACAGCCGATCCTAACCGGCAGCCGCCTGTCGACCTCGCGCGAGGTTGACTGGCGGCGGAGGGGATTGTATAATACGGGCCTATATGCGGGCGGTCTTGCAGCGGGTGACGCAGGCGCGGGTCGCGGTGGGCGGCGAGACGGTCGCGGAGATCGGGCCGGGCCTGCTGGTAGTGCTGGGCGTGGCGGCAGTAGATACCGAGCAGGACGGCACGTAGATTGCCGACAAGCTCGCCGAACTGCGCTTGTTCGACGACAACGAGGGCAAGATCAACCTGTCGCTCCGCGAAACGGGCGGGGCGGCCCTGGTGGTTTCGCAGTTCACCCTGCTGGGGGACTGCCGCAAAGGGCGGCGGCCCTCGTGGTCCGGGGCGGCCGCGCCGGCCGACGCCGAGCGGCTCTACGATTTTGTGGTGACACGACTGCGCGCCCATGGTATAACGACAGAAACGGGAGTTTTCCGCGCCGCGATGGCCGTGCACTTGACGAACGACGGTCCGGTGACTGTGTTGCTGGACAGCCGAAAAACGTTCTGACACCGGAGCGCGCCTGGGAAGAGACAATGCACGAAGACGATAACCTGCAGAGCCCCGAAGAGGCGGACCCGGACGCCACGGACCTGGAGCCGCTCCGGCCGGACTTCCTCGAGGAGGACGCCCTGGCCGCCGAAATGCTGCCGCCCAACGCCGACACGCGCGCGCGCCTGGGAGACGCCTGCATTACGCACGGGCAGATGAACGAGGCGCTGCACCATTACCGGGAAGCGGTCCGCTCCTCCGAAGACTCCGAGCACCGCGTCCGGCTGGGCGACGCCTACGCCTACTCCGGGCAGGCGCTCAACGCCTACCGCCAGTACCGCCGCGCCATCAAGACGTCGCCGCGCAAGGCCGAGCCGCACTTCTCCCTGGCCGAGCTGTTCCACCGCTACGGGCGCCTGCAGAGCGCAATCAACGAGTACCGCAAGGCGATGCTGTTCGCGCCCGCCCACGCCTACTACCGATACAAGCTCGGCGACGCCCTCGCGCTGGCGGGGGACATGGTGGTGGCCGTGTCGGAGCTCGAGGAGGCCTGCCATATCAAGCCGCAGGACGGCTTCTACCACTTCTGGCTGGGCGAAATGTACGTGCGCGCCGGGCGCTACGAGGAGGCGATCCGCGAGATGCAGCAGGCGACCCTCTTCTCGCCCTACGACGCCTACTACAACATCCGGCTGGGGGTCCTTTACCGCCGCGCAGGCCACCCCCGCGACGCCGCCGCCGCCCTGCACCACGCCCTGGAGCTGGCGCCGGACAATGCCGCCTACCACTGCATCCTGGCAGACCTGTACAGCGAGATGGGCATGGAGAAGCGCTCGCTCTACCACTACCAGAAAGCCGGAAACCTCGACCCCTCGGTGGTGTATGCGCTACCCGGCGGGCGCGGCGTGTCCGGGGTGGTGGTGCCCTCTTTGTATGCGCCCTAGGAGCGGTAGCCGCCCACAAACGCAAAAAACGGGCGGACGGCCCGCAGAACTTTGCTGTGGGGGCCGTCCGCCGTGCTACCAGGTTGTGGTGTCCCTCTTCGCCCTTTGTCCCTTTGCTAAATAGGTGTTCTGTCGGCGTGCGCCGAATACAGCAACGGGAAGGCCCGTTGTGCATGCCTTTCTTAACAACGCCCTGGCCGCGTTGGTTCGCACTTCTTTTCGCCCCTTTGCCTCAGAAAGAGGCGAAGGAGACGCCGTTCGGGAAGATGCCGAAGCCGAGGCGTTCGATGTCGCGCGCCTCCTCCCATTCCCAGAGCCGGTCGTTCGTGACCAGAGGGGCGGCCCGTTCCCGCGCCTCGGCGATCAGCGCGGCGTCGGCCGTGGTGCCGGGAGGCGCCTCGCGGACGACGCCGCGCTCGATCAGCGCAAGGTACGCCTCGCGGTCGTCCACGTGGAAGCGCAGGTTGGCGTCGGCCAGCATCACGACCGGGAAAAAGCCGCGCCGGAGCAGGAAGTCCCGCATCTTAAGCAGGTGGGCAATCCGGGGCAGCGGGGAAAGGGCCAGCGGGTCCGGGTCGTGCCGCGCGACGTTGGAGGCGTCGACGACGACCGGGCGCGTCGCCTCGGTCAGGGGGACGACGGCGGCCGGGTGCAGGGCGGCGACGGCTTCCAGCAGGGCGTCCGCGAGCGGCTCGTTCGCCGCGCGCAGCGCCGCGATGCCGCCCCGCGCGCGGGACACGAACGGGGCGTCGCCCGCGTCCACCGCCCGGGCCAGCCGGCGCGGCGTCACCTGGTCGATCCCCCCGGTCGGGAGCGAGATCGTCTCGTCCGGGCCGACGGTGGGACCCTGCGGCGGCCGCAGGAACCCGGCGAACGGCGCGCCCAGCGACGCGACCGTCTCGCCGAGGCGGCGGTACGCTTCCCCGCCCGCGGCGCGCAGCCGCGCGAAGGTGGAGTGCACCACCTCCTTCTGCCCGGTGCGCTCGGCCAGGGCCAACAGGCGGCGCAGCAAAGCCGCGTCGCCACCTTTCGCGGCGTAGGGCAGCGCGCGCGCAAACGACTCGGCCGCCGCGGCCACGTCGCCCCGGTTCAGGTAGGCCTCCACCGCCTGGCGGTCCTGCTCGGCGGCACGCTCGGCGTGCCCCTGTGCGTAAAGCGCCGCGGCGTAGAGCGCGTGGAGCGACGCCAGCCCCTCGCCGCCGGCCGCCAGGGCTTCGCGGGAAACCTTCGCCACCAGTTCATGCTTGCCGCGGCTGGCGAGCCGCCCCAGCGCCTCCTCCCAGACAGGAGCCGGAGGGGCGGGCGCCGTGACCGTCTCTCTGGGCGTGGCGCGGGCGCGGGGGGAGGTCTCCCCCCCCGGCGCCGTAGAGACGGCGTTTGCGCGCCGCGTGTCGCGCTCCTGCCGCCGCCGCAGCCGGTCCGCCAGGGCCTCGGCCGCTTTTCTCTCGCCGCGTGCCGCATCCGCCTCGGCCCGCGCCGCGTCGCATTGCCGCTGCGCCTCGGCGAGCGCCGCTTCCAGGGCCGCGATGCGCTCGTCCTTTTCGCGCAGCGCCGCGCGCTGGTCTTTCAGCTTCTCCTTCAGGCGGGGGTCCGGACGTCCCACTTCGGCAGGAGAGGCGGGAATGGCAGGCGCAGGCGGGCCGCTGCCGTCACCCGCGGCGCGGGGGGCGGCGCCCACCGGGGCCCACCCCGCCAGATCCCGGGCGAACTGCGGCTGCTTGGTCGCCTCCTGGATCAGCCGCGACAGCACGACGGGGTGCCGCAGGGTGTCGGGCGTGCCGCGGAAGCCGGACAGGACGCGGTGGGCGCGCAGCTTGTCCTCCTGCAGCAGGCGGAACAGCTCGCGCGCGGGGATGGCGGCGATCAGCGTGCGCCAGCCCTCGGGATCGGCCGGGACAGGGACGTCGGGCGGACTGTCCGCATCGTCCACGTCCCTACGCCTTCCCTGCCGCAGAGCCGGCCATCGGGAGCGGGCGCATCGCCGAGCCCGGGCGCAGGGCGGAGCGTTTGAGCTGCCCGCAGGCCGCGGCGATGCGGTGGCCGCGCTCCTGGCGCTGGGTGATGGTGACGCCGTGGCCGGCGACGATCTCGCGGAAGCGGCGCGTCGACTCGGGCGTGGGGCGCTTGTACCGGGGGGCGACCTCGGTCGAGTTGTACGGGATCACGTTGACCGACGCCAGCATCCCGCGCACCAGCTGGCCCAGCTCGTGCGCCTCCTTTTCCCCGTCGTTCTCGCCCGCGAGCAGCTCGTACTCAAAGGTGATGCGGCGGCGGGTCCGATCGGTGTAGGCGCGGCAGGCGTCCATCAGGCGCGCCAGCGGGTACTTGTCGTTGCGCGGGACCAACTCGGAGCGCAGCGCGTCGTTGGGCGCGTGCAGCGAGACCGCGAGCGTAAGCTGCAGATCTTCCTCGGCCAGCTTCAAGATGTTGGGCACGACGCCCACGGTCGAGACCGTGATGTGGCGCATCGCGATGCCCACCTCGCCGTTCAGCAGGCGCACCGACTGGAGCACGGGGTGGTAGTTGAGCAGCGGCTCCCCCAGTC
>JAUJNC010000352.1 GCA_030446525.1 Armatimonadaceae bacterium | reverse complement strand
AGCAGCGGGCACAGTTGAGGGTTGCGGATCTTGCTCGGTAGCGTGGCCGTCGCGGCCGAAGGCGGACGGCGGGACTCCCGCGCCCTCCGTGCCGTTCGTATGGCTGAACATAGTTTGCATCGTTTGTTTTGAAAGGTTTGTAGAAAGGTCGTCGCGGTAATAGCGGATGGTCCCGCCCTCCCGCGCATTCGTTGCCTGAGAGGTTGTCCGAGATATTAGAAATGAGGCCGGCGCGGGCTGCAGGGCCAGCACCAGCGAGGCGGCCCGCCTTACCACAAACACGGGCCGATGATCATGACATCCTCCTTTCCTGGGCCTTTCCTGCGGGACGTGCGCTGCGCGTCCACGCCTCGCCGGGCGAATCGTTGGTGACAGAGGAGTCGTGGCCGGGCAGGGTACGCTCCGACGCATACGCTACGAACGCAAACGCTGCGAACGCAAACGCTGCGAAGGGGGACCGCCGCGTGGGCGGTTCTGCGGGGTTCGTGGGGAGCGCACGCGCAGACAACCGCGTTCGCGCCGGGTCACACGAGCCTCTGTTCACGTGCCCATCATACAAAAACGCCTGCTCCGAAAGTGTGACGAGGCAACAGCCATCCCCGAAGCGGAAGGTGCCCGCAAAGCGTGACGAGAAAATAGGCCGCTATTCTTTCTTTAGGAGCCGAACACCTGATGGACGCCCCGGAAACGTCGCCACTCGAGGTTGAACTCTTCGGGCCCTTCGCCGCCCGGGTCAAGGGCGCTCCCCTGCCCCGCCCCCGGTCCCAGAAAACAAAGTGGCTGCTGGCCTGGCTGGTCCTGCACGGCGGGCAGGCGGAAAAGGGCGAGGCGGCGGCGCGTTTCTGGCCGTCACCGCACCATGAGGCCAGACAGGCGCGCGCCAACCTGCGCCAAACGCTCGCGGACCTGCGCCACGTCCTGGGCCCGGAAAGCCACCGCTGCCTGCCCGTCGAGTACAAGGTGATCCGGCTGGACCTGTCGGGAGTGCGCTGCGACGTACTTGCGTTCCTGCAGAATGCAGGGCAGGAAGACGACACCTCCCTGGAGCGAGCCGTCGGCCTGTACCACAAAGGCGTGCTGCTTGAGGGATGCCCGGAACCCTGGGTCGGGGAGGAGCGCGACCGGCTCGAGATGGTGTACCTGGACCTGCTCGAGCGGTTGGTGGCGCGCGCAAGCGCTGCCGGCGATCCGGCGCGGGCGGCCCGCTTCCTGCGCCGGATCGTGCACACCGATCCGTTCCGCGAGGCGGCGCAGCGCGCCCTGGTGCTCGCCCTGGAACAAAGCGATGACCTTGCGGGAGCGCTGTCGGCGTACGATACCTACCGGCGCGTACTGCGCCAGGAACTCAAGACCGGGCCGCCCCCCGACCTGGTTCTTCTGTCCCGAAAGATCCGAGCACGGCTCGAACGCCGCAGCCGGCCGGTGCCGGTACGCGCGCCCGCCCGGCACGCCCACGTGCCGGCGGCCTTCTTCGAAGTCCCCGCGCGCAACCCGTTCTGGGTGGACCGAGCGGACCTCATTGAGCGCCTGTCGGAGATGGCAGAGCGCCACGAGCGCGTCGCGCTCAGCGGAATGCCGGGGGTGGGCAAGACCCAGATCGCGCTTGAATTCGCCCATCGGCGGCGCGCCGTATACCCTGCGGTCCTGTGGCTGCGGGCCAGCGCCTATGATCCCTTCGTCTCGGGCGTTCGGCGGGTTGCCGGGCACTTCGGGCTTTCCGCGCACAACGAACGGGACGATGTCGCGGTGATCGGGGCTGTCCGGAGGTTTTTGGAGGAGCGCTCTGGCTGGTTGCTCATCCTGGACAGCGCCGACGACCTGGCCCTCGTGCGCGACGCCCTGCCCTCGGGCGGCCAGGGTACGGTCCTGGTGACGACCCGGACCTCTGCCTGCGGGGCAACCGCCGCCGCCGTGCTCCCGATCACCCCGATGCAGCCCCCCGAAGGGATCGACCTGCTGCTGCGCCGGGCCAGGTACGTGGAAGCCGACGGCCAGATGGTCCGGCCCCTTCCCGCGGCGGAGCGGCAGGCGCTGGGCGCCCTCTGCTCTGGCCTCCACGGGCTGCCGCTCGCGCTGGACCAGGCGGGAGCCTATCTGGAAGAGACCAAGGTGACGCCCCAGCAGTACCTGGCCCTGTACCGCGAGCGGGCGCTGGACCTGCTGGCAGAGCGCGGCCAAGATCCATCCGAACATGCCGAGCCGCTCGCGAGTGCGCTCGCCTTGCTGCTGCGCCGCCTGGAAGCAACGGATCCGGCCGCGGCGGACCTCCTCGTTGCGTGCGCCTTTTTGGGTGCGGACGCGGCGCCGGGAACCAGTACGATCCCGGAGTCGCTTTTTTGCGAGGCAGGAGCGGTTTGGGGGCACCGGCTCGGCGCGGCAGCGCGCGATCCCGTGGCATGGAACGCGGTGCTGAAATCCGTTTTCGCCCTGTCGCTGCTGGATCGGGAGCCGAGCGTGCGGTCAAGCGGGCCGGCGCTCGTCCTCCACCCGCTGGTTCAGGAGGTTGTGCGCGGGCTCGCGGGTCGGACCGCAAGCGTGGCGTGGGCGCAGTGTGCGTGCGATGCGCTCGCGCACTGCTTCCCGGAGCCACGCTTCGACACGTGGCCCCTGTGTTCGCAACTGATGCCCCATGTGCATGCCTGCGCGCAGCACGCCCGGCGCTATGGGTTCGTGTCCCGCGACCTGGGGCTGCTTCTGGACCGGGCCGGCAGTTACGCGTGGCAGCGCGAGCGCTTCGCGGAGGCGGAGGCACTGCACCGGCAGGCGCGCGCGCTGCTACGCAGCAGCAACGCCCCCACCGACGGGGCAGCCACCGACGGGGCAGCCACCGACGGGGCAGCCACCGATGGGGCAGCCACCGATGGGGCAGCCACCGATGGGGCAGCCACCGACGGGGCAGCCACCGAGGGGGCCGGCCGAGCGGACGCGCGCCGTGTAGGGCATGAGCGTCGGGT
>JAUJNC010000351.1 GCA_030446525.1 Armatimonadaceae bacterium | reverse complement strand
TCCCGGCTTCGTCTGCTGAAGCACCAGCCACGCTTTAAGCCGACAGACTCCTAGGATGCCGCCTTCACCTTCACACGCCCCGCGCCGCCATGACGTCCTCGAAGTGGGGCGGCGCGCCGGCGCGCGAGGCGGTTATCAGCTGGCGCATCTCGGCGCGTAGCGCCGCCACTTCCGCGCGCAGCATGGCGGTCTCCCCCGCCTGCGCCGTGAGCAGGGCGAGCGCCTCGTCCAGCCGCTCCTCGGTGGTGCGGCGTCGCGCCCGCTCCCGCGGCGCGCGCTCGCGGGCCAGCTCCTCGCGGATCCGCCCCGCCGCCCACCCTTCCTTCTTCCAGTCCGTGATCCGCCGCAGCGCGTCCGACCCGTCTTCCGCGTACCGCCGCCGCCTCCCCTGCCCCGTACACGGCACGTACTCCTCGAACTCGTCCCGATAAAGCCGCAGCGTGCTTTCCGGCAGCCCCAGCGCCGCCGCGATCTGACGAAGTGTCTGCACGACATCCTCCTGCGATAGTTACGTTTCTAAGATACTCTTCTTTGCTATCCGGTGTTTTTCCTGCTAACTGTTTGCGATGCCCTGCGGCGACAGGCCGCGGGCGCCGGTCGGAGCCTGCTGTGCGGGGGCTCGGGACGGGGCGGTCCATTGTGTTCGATAATGCCGATTACAGTACACAAAATGGGCGCGGCAGCGTGCCCCCCGGGCGCCGCACCGCGGCGCGGGTTCACCGGCGGGGGACTGGCAGAATCACGGGAAAGGGGGCAAGAGGGGTGGGGGATCGGAGCCACGCCAAGCGGGTCCGGATCCCTTCGTGCGCTCGCGGCCGGCCGGATGCCCCATCAGGGGCTACCGCCTGTCATGGTTCATGCGGGACGCATCGCCGGACCACGGGCCCCTTTTGAAAAGGCGCCCGCCGCCCTGCCCGGGGTGCCGAACAGCCGGTCGTGTATCTCGGCGATCCCTGCCGGATCCACCTTCGGCTTCCTCCGGTGGTGCAGTGATAATAGATCCCCTTTGCCTTGCCCGTCCTGGCCTGCTTGCCGCGCGGCTGGTGGCCGTCCTGCCGATCCTCCACGCGCAGCGTCAGCCGGTTCCGGCTCCAACCTTCGGGCGATACAGGGTTCGTTCGTAAGGCGGCGCGCTCCCGTCGTAGCGCGCGAGCAGCGGGGCGACCAGCTCCCGGGCCTCGGTCGGCCAGGATTCGGGGAAGGGCTTCACTTTCGCGGCCATCTGCGCCTGCATCCGCTCTGGAAGCGACCGCAGGTCCGGCTGGTACCAGAGCGTGATCAGAGTCCGGCGCGCGTCCGTTTCGTTGCCGTGGGCGGCGTGGAGCAGGCGCGCGTCCCCGATGATCAGGTCCCCCGCCCGCACGGGCACATCGATCTCATCGGGCCGATCGGAGAACTCGGGACCCGACATGTCCGCGCCCTGCTTGGCATCCCGGGAGTGCGGCTCCGGCAGGAGGTCGTGGAGCGGGTTGTGGCGGACGTGCGAGCCGGGGACCACGCGCAGGCAGCCGTTCTCGCGCGTGGTGTCGGACAGGTAGTACATGAAAAACACCTGCGGGGGCGGCAGCTCGTAGGAGCGCGGGTCCTGCCAGGAGAACCAGTCGTAATGCCAGAACAGGCGGGGGCTGCGGCCCGGTTTGCTGATCAGCCAGCCGTCGGAATAGACGGGATAGGGAAACCCCAGATCGGCGAGCGCCTTGCGCGCGGGCCCGAGCGCGATCAGCTCGGCGAAGATCGGGTCGCTCGTGACGGGGAGCATGCTCCCGGTCGTGCGCTGCTTGGCGGCCTGCTCCGGCGTCTGGGCCTCCAGGAGCCGGTCCGTGGCGTCCCGCAGCCGCAGGAGCAAACCCTGGGGCAGGACGCTCTCGAACCGGCAGAAGCCTTCCCGCATCAGCTGCTCGCGTTTGTCTTTTTGCATGATGTCTACCTCTTCCGCTGCACGCCGGTGGACGACCTGATCCGCGTCCGCATTGAGCTGGCCAAGTTCTACCTGGCCAACTACTCGCTCCCGGGTGCCGAGGTCGCCGAGCGCTGCGGTTTTTTCAACGTCTACTACTTCAGCCGCTGCTTCCGCAGGCACGTCGGCTGTCCGCCCAGCCGCTTCCATCGCTGATCGCCCCAGGAGCTCGCCCCGCAAAAACCGTGAAGAACGGGTCGGCGCCGCGCGTTTCCCTTCCGGGAGGTGCGCGAAGTGAACGAGGACGCCCTGATGCGGCGGGTTCGGACGACCGGCCAAGGATTGCTACATCGCCGTTCCCAGGAACCACAAAGAAGCCTCCGGAACGCGCACGGGGTAACTCACCTTACCCGGTCGCGGAAGCCAAGCCGGTCCCGCGGACCGGGCACGCCGCGCATCCTGCGCCGTTGTTCTTTTCAGCTTTGTCGGGACGCCACAATCGCCGCGTCGTGGATCTCGGACGCGGCCCGCAGGCCCGACTCGATAGCGCCCTGGATCCAGGCGTGGCACAGCGAGGCGTGCTCCCCGGCGAAATGGATGCGACCCTCCGGCGCGCTGATGTGCTCGTGCAGCAGCGTCTGCTGGCCCGGGGCGAACAGCGCGAACGCCCCGCCCGCGTACGGGTCGTCGTGCCAGACTTTGGAAGCGCCGACCTCGAAGGTCTCCTTGACTTGCGGGTGGATCAGCTGAACGCTCTGCAGCGCTTCGCTGATGCGCTCCTCGGGCGGCAGGCTGCCCCAGCGCTGCGCGTCCTCGGACCAGGTATAACTGGCCAGCAGAACGCCGCGGCCCGTTTCGCGCCCGTGCTCCGGGTAGTACAGGTTGCGGATCGGCAGGTCGGTGATCGTGCCGCCCCCGAAGATGCCCTCGTCTTCTTCCCAGAAGCGGCGCCGGCACTGCAAAAGCACCTTGGCCGAGGCGTCGTAGTACAACTGGCGGATCGCCCGCTGCTTGGGCCGGGAAAAGCGCGGCGACACGTCGATGTGCCGCAGCACGGGGAACGGCAGAG
>JAUJNC010000014.1 GCA_030446525.1 Armatimonadaceae bacterium | reverse complement strand
CTTCGAGGAGCGCTTCCTGCTCATGGGCCACGACGGCCCCTTCCATCTCGGCATCGCCGAGGGCCGCCCGATTCTGCGTGGGCTGGGCCTCTACCACGGCAAGCGCGGCTACGGCGTCTCGGTCGAGGCGCGGGTGCGGCAGGGGCCGGTGACCATCCTGGGCCTGACGCAGACGCGCGACGGGCGGCTGAAGTGGCTGTGCGCCGAGGGGTGGTCGCTGCCGGGGGACGTCCTGCGTATCGGCAACACGAACTCGCGGCTGCGCTTCACCGCGCAGCCCGATGACGGGTTCGATGTGGCCGGGTGGATGAACCGCTGGGCGGCCCAGGGGCCGACGCACCACGTCGCGCTGGGCGTCGGGCATCAGGCCGCCACGATCGAAAAACTCGCGCAGCTGCTCGATATGCCGTGCGCGACGCTTCGATAGGGCCATTCGTGAATCGATCCAGGGAGGCTGTGATGGGGCGTGCGGGTTCTGGCGGCCATGTTCGGCCGGAGGGGGTCCGGGTTGTCTAGCTCGGGCCGGGAAAAGGACGAAACGGCGTCGTTTGGCCCGCGCATGGTCACCGCGCGGGCCGTGCTGCTCGCCCTGCTGCTCATTCCCTTGAACGCCTTCTGGGTCGTCAAGATGGAGGTGACGCGCTACGCGGGCCATCCGACGACCATCTCCCTTTTCTTCAACGTCGTCTTCTGGCTGGCCGTCCTGCTCCTGGTGAACGCCGTGGTGCGGCGGCTCGCCCCCCGCGCGGCCCTCGCGCCGGGGGAGATGTTGACGGTCTACGTGATGCTCGCCCTGTCGTCGGCGATGGCGGGGCACGACATGATCGAGGTGCTCACGCCCCTCCTCGCGCACGTGGCCTATTTCGCCCGGCCCGGCAACGAGTGGGAGTCGAAGATCCTGCCGCACGTCCCGCCGTGGCTGTTCGTGTCCGACGAGCGGGCGCTCGAGGAGTTCCACACCGGGACCGGCACGCTGTACGCGGCGCATAACCTGACGGCCTGGCTGACGCCCGTCCTGGCCTGGACCGGGTTCCTGACGCTGCTCGGGTTCGTGATGCTCTGCCTGAGCACGCTGCTGCGGCGGCAGTGGACCGAGAACGAGCGGCTGGCGTACCCGCTGGTCGCGCTCCCGCTGGAGATGGTCAGCCCGCGCACCCGGCTTTTCACGTCCCGGACGTTCTGGCTGGGGGCGCTGCTGGTCGGGGCGACGGAGCTGTGGAACGGGCTGGCCTACCTTTACCCCTCGCTGCCGATGCTGCCGCTGAGGAATCAGGGACCCGCGCAGAACCTGGGCACGTACCTGACGTCGCCGCCCTGGAACGCCATCGGCTGGACGCCGATCGCCCTGTACCCGTTCGGCGTCGCGCTGGGGATGCTGCTGCCGGTGGACCTGCTCTTTTCCGCATGGTTCTTCGCCTGGGTGTGGCGTGCGGAGCGGGTCGCCGGCGCGATGTACGGCTTTTCCGAGATGCCGGGGTTTCCTTATATCGAGTCGCAGTCGTTCGGGGCCTATATGGGAGTCGCCCTTTTCGCGCTGTGGGTCAGCCGCCGCCACTTCGTCCAGATCTTCAACGCCCTGTTCGACCCGAAGGTAGACCTGCACGATGCCGGCGAACCCTTGCCGTACCGCTACGCCGTCTGGGGCATCCTTCTCGGCAGCCTTGGCATCTTCGCGTTCTGCCGTTTGTGCGGGATGACGCCGCTCGTGATCCTGGCCTTCTTCGCCCTCTACTTCCTGATCGCGGTCGCCGTCACCCGGATGCGCGCCGAGCTGGGGCCGCCCGCGCACGACCTGCACCGCGCCGGGCCGGACACGATGCTCCCCACGCTCTTCGGCCCGGGCCAGTTTTCCCGGCCCGAGCTGACGATGTTCTCGCTCTTTTACGGCTTCAACCGGGCCTACCGCGCGCACCCGATGCCGATCCAGTTGGAGGGCTTCAAGATCGCCGAGCAGGCCGGGGGCAGCTATCGCCGCCTGTTCGGCGCGATGCTGCTCGCCCTCGTGGCCGGGTCGCTGGCGGCGTTCTGGGCGAACCTGGATCAGGGCTACCGGTACGGGGCGGCGGCGCGGATCGCCCCGCCCAACGTGATGCTGATCTTCGGCCGGGAGCCGTGGACGCGCATGGACAGCTGGCTGTCCGCGCCCCCGAACGCGTCGGAGCAGTACCACAACGCCGTCGCCGCCCTGGTCGGCTTCGGCGCGACCTTGCTGCTCAACGCGCTGCGGCTTCGCCTGTCCTGGTTCCCCTTCCACCCCGTGGGGTACGCCGTGTCGAGCTCGTGGTCGCTGAGCCTCTTGTGGCTGCCGCTGTGCGTGGCCTGGCTCCTGAAGCTGCTCCTCCTGCGGTACGGCGGGCTGAAGGCGTACCGGCAGGCGCTGCCGTTCTTCCTGGGCATGATCCTGGGCGAGTGCGTCCTGGGAAGCCTCTGGACCCTGGTGGGGATCGCGCTGGACACGCCGACCTACAGCTTCTGGCCATGACGGCGGCGATCTTTTGGAGGATCTTACGGGCATGATGACGGGTGTACGCCAGGCGGTAATCGCCCTGGCCGGGTGGCTTCTCGTTGCGGGAATGCCGGTGCGTGTGGCGGCCGGCGATGCGAAAACCGCGCCGGTGCAAAGACAGACCGGCGGGAAGGAAGAGCGGATGAGCTATCTGGACAACGGGGCGATCCGCATCGGGGTGAACCTGGACCTGGGCGGGGCGATCACGTATCTGTCGGCGTCCGGGAGCGATGTCAACCTTATCAACAGCCGCGACTGGGGCCGCCAGATCCAGATGTCGCACTATTCGGGACCGAACCCGTTCACGCCCGGCGAGAAGCAGCCGCACCCCGCCTGGGCGAAGCTGGGCTGGAACCCGATCCAGTCGGGCGACGTTTACGGCAACCGCTCCCCGGTGCTGGAACACCGCAACAACGGCAGCATGCTCTACACCAAATGCGTCCCCCTGCAGTGGCCGCTGGACGACGAGCCGGGGGAATGCACGTTCGAATGCTGGATCCGGCTGGAGGGCGCCACGGCGCAGGTGCGCAGCCGCCTGGTGAACCGGCGCTCGGATACCACGCAGTACCGCGGGCGGCACCAGGAACTTCCCGCGGTCTACACGAACGGCCCGTGGTATCGGCTCCTGACGTATACAGGCGACAAGCCCTTCACCGGCGACGCCCTCACCACCATCCCGGCCCGGTTCCCCTGGTCGAACTGGCAGGCCACGGAGAACTGGGCGGCCCTGCTGAACGACGCGGGGTGGGGGCTGGGCGTCTGGCACCCGGGCGCTTACACCTTCCTCGGCGGGTTCGCCGGAAAGCCCGGGGCCGGGGGACCCGGGGACGGCCCGACCGGCTACGTCGCGCCGCTGCACCGCGAGATCATCGACCACGACATCGAGTACGAGTACCGGTACGTCTTGATCCTGGGCAGCCTGGACGAGATCCGCCGGTATGTTTACGCGCATGCCCCGGCGAGCGCGCCGCCCGTGTACCGATTTGAAGCGGACCGGCAGCACTGGCACTACGCCAGCGCCACGGACACGGGCTGGCCGATCCTGGGCGAGCTGGAGGTCCGGCCGGAGGGCGCCGGCGCGCATCTGATCGGCCCGTCCGGTTTCTGGTCGGCGCAGGAAGCGCCGAAGCTCTACATCGACGCCGCTTTCCCCGCCGGCGTGCCGCGCGCCGCCGTGTTCTGGAAACGGCACGACGATCCAGACTTCGGCCGGCCCAAGAGCGTGACGTTCGATGTGGCGCCCGACGGGAAGTACCGCGTCTACGAGGTGGACCTGGCGTCTTCGCCGGAGTGGCGCGGGACGATAACCGGCCTGCGACTCGACCCCGGGCCGCCCGGGGAGCCCGGCGACGTCGTGCGGATCAGGACGATCTCCTTCCAGCCGCCCGGCGGGGAACTTCCCGTGCGGCTCACGGAAGAAAACATCCATGACGCGACGCTCCAAAGCGCGGGGGGCGGGGAGTACGAGGTCCGGACCACGGGCTCGGATCCCTACGTCTTCACGGAACCCGTAGGGCGGCCCATGGATGCGCAGCGTCAGCACGTGCTGGCGTTCGAATACTTCAGCACGACCGGCACCGGCCCGGTACAGGTGTTCCTCGATCCGCCGCTGAGCGAGGCGCGCAGCGTCACGGCGGAAGGCCTGAGCCCTAGCGAGGGCTGGTCCCCCTTCGCCATCGACCTGAAGCCGGCGCTGGGCAACGCCGGGGCGGACTTCCGCTCGCTGCGGATAGATTTCGGATCGGCGGCGGGCAAGGTCATCCGGATCCGTTCGCTGCGGCTTCGCCCGCGAACGGAACAGGAGGTGCGGCTGGCGGCCCGACGCGCCGCGCTGCGGGAAAGCGAGGAGCGCAGGGAAGCGCGCCTGCGCGACTACCTCCGGCGCGCCCACCCCTGCCGCCTGACGCGCGTCGCGGTGGACGACCGGCAGATCAAGGTGGAAGGCGAGGTGACGGGCGAGCGCGGCGCGCTGTTCCTGGCCGAAGCGCCTTTGTACGCGGACGTGACCGGGCCGAAGCCGTTCCTGCTCGTCGAGCCGATCCACCCGGACGCGGGCGGCCGGTTTTCCCTCGCGCTGGCCCGGCGCCACGAACGGGGCGGGCGGGAGCGGGACCGCCTCCTGTCGCGGTGGGCCGTGGTGCGCGAGAAGGGCAGAACGGTACGAACACTTTCCGCTACCCGGACGCCGTTGCGCCCCGGCGGACCTGCCCGAAAAGCCGCGCAACAAGAAGGGGATCGCGCGCCTCGGCAGCCGCCTGGGCGTCTGGACGAAGTGGACGCCGCCGCGTGAACATTTGCTCAACGCCTCTGTTCACGGCGCCCGGCGGGCCGGACGCCGTTCCGCTGCTCCCGAGCACGCGCTGGTATGGTGACGACCGGCCAGGTGGGACGACCCGGACGAGACGATGCGCGAGGCGATGAAACGCGCCTCGTCGTCTCGGCCATCGTCCTGGTCAGCCAGGCGAGGACGCGCCCACGCCTTCGACCGGCTCGTCGCCCACCGCCCCGACGCGGACCCGCCGGCATCTACGTCGCGAGGAAGCGTGTCCGGCGAGCAAGGGCTGGAGAGCGTACGCGGCGGCGCTCGACTTCCTGGCGGCGCTATAAGCCGGCGGACAACCGGTACGGCCACGCATCCGCCACTGGATCTGCACAACGAAGTGAACGCCGAGTGGGTGTGGACGAACGCCGGCGAGAAGACGCGCTCCTGTACATGAACCTGTACCACAGAGTCCTGCGCGCGGCCACCTCATCGCGCGCCAGTACGGCCCACGCAAAGCTGTTCATCTCCCTGCTGGAGCACCGTTGGGCCAGAACATGGCGTCGCCGAAAAGTTCTGCCTGGACGAGGACCTTCTGGATCTGCTGGCGGACTTTTCCCGGACCGGGCGACTTCCCCTGGGCCGTCGCCTACCACCAGCCCGCAGAACCTGTTCGAGCCGCGCGTCCTGAGAAGACACCGAGGCCCACTTCACCTTCGACACGCCCAAGATCACCTTCAAGAACCTGGAGGTGCTCGACGCCCTGGATGAAGCAGCCGCGCCTGCTCTACCTGGGAAGCACCGCCGCGGCGTGCTGACGAACAGGGGCTGAACTCGCGCGACTACGGCGGTCGCTGCGCGACCAGGCCGCCGGCGCAGCGCCGCCTGGAACAAGTACAAGATCTGGACGCCGTCGAGGTCTTCCACTACCACAACTGGGTGGACAACCGCGGCGAAGGCGGCCTGCGCATCGGCCTGCGCAAGTTCGCCGACGGCCGAAGACGACCCGCTCGGCAGGAAGCCGATCTGGTTCGTGTACCGGGCCCTCGGGACGGACAAGGAGGCGAGAACACCGCCCTACGAGCCCGTCATCGGCATCCGGGACTGACCGGGGTGCTGACATGCCGGAAGGATCCGGTGACGAGTCCGCCCGGCCCCCGCAAGTCGAGGAGGTCATCGTGAAGATCACCGAGATCGGGGCCCTGCGGCTCGACGCCCCGCCGCAGGAGGCCAGGACCCCGCCGCGCCGCGCCCTGGACGCGAAGGCCGAGGTCGCCAACCCCATGTCGCGCTACCCGAGGTCAAGGCGCACCGCGGCCTGTAACTGCCGAAGTGGGAAGGGTGTGGTGCAAGGTCACGGTGGAGGACGGCACGTGGGGCCTGGGACCACGGATACGGGCGCCCGGTCGCGGCCGTGATCGAGGACCACCTCGCGCCGCAGGCTCCTCCAGGAGGACTGCCTGGCCGCGGAAAAAGCTGGCCGACATGATGTTCCCGCCTGACCAAGCCCTGCGGCTCACCGGGCTGGCCTCCTACGCCGTCAGCGCGGTGGACCTGGCACCTTGTGGGACGTGCAGGGGCCAGCTGTTGGGCAAGCCGGTGCTGCGCGCTGCTGGGCGGCCCCCAGGAGGGGCGCCTTTTCTGCTACTGCACGGGCAACGACGTGGACTGGTATGTCAGGGCCGGAAGCTTCCGCGCGTTCAAGCTGGCATGCCCCACGGCCCCGCCGACGGTCTGAGCATCCGCAGGGCGCAAGGCGTTCGTCGCCGGGTGCTTCCTCGAGCAGATCGGCGACGACTACGGTGATGCTGGACTGCTGGATGGCTTCGACATCGAGCTGAACGTGCGCCTCGCCGAGACGCTGCACCCTGGCTGAAGTGGATCGAGGTGCTGATCCCGAAGGCTTCGACGCCCGTCGCGCTGCGCGACGGCTACCGTGGCAGACGCTGGCCTGGACGAGCACTGGTACACCATGTCCGTTCCAGTGGGCGGCCCGCCACAGGTGGTGGACATCCTGCAACCCGACATCAACTGGTGCGGCGGCGCAACGACCTGTCGAAAGGTCGCGGCGGCGGCGGACGCGGCGGGGATGGTGTGATCCTGCACGCCGGCGGCAAGCACGCGTTCCAGACGGCGCCAGTTGTGCTGCCGTCGGTGCCCTGGGTATGGTCTTCGTCAGCACCCCGCCCGGCGTGCCGCTGGTCGAAAAACGGCGGCTGCCGGGCGAAACGTTCCCCGTGAGCAGCTGGCTGGTGCCGAGCGAAGACCCCGGGTTACCCCCAACTCACCTCTAGTCCCCCACCCTCCGCTCTCCCGTTGTGTGGATATAAATTTTCAGACCCCCGCATCGTGGGTCGTGGGGGTGGGGGGGGGGGCGCCGGGGGGGGGCCCGCGGGGGCCCCCCCCCCCGACCGGGCTGATGTGCGAGCTGCTGGCCGTGCCCGAGCGGGCCGAGATCACCGATCCGCGGCCCAAGCTCAGCTGGATCGTCAACTCGGACGCAAACGACGACGGGCAGTCGGCCTACCAGGTTCGCGTTGCCGCCACCGCGGCGGCGCTGGAGCGGGCGGGCGACTGTGTCTGGGATTCGGGCAAAGTCGCCTCCGACCAGAGCACCGCCGTCGCGTACGCCGGCAGACCGCTGGAATCGGGCCGCTCCTACTGCTGGAGGGTGCGGACCTGGAACCGGCAGGGCGCGGCCAGCACGTGGTCGGCGGCTCAGCGGTTCCGGACGGGCGCGCTCCGCGACCGCCCGGTCGGCGCGGGCGCGAAGGCGCAGGACCGGCTGACCGTTGCCCGCTATCCCGTCGAGCGGACGGAGATCGCCCCGGCCCGCGTCATCGAAACCGCGAAAGGCCATTACTTCCTCGACTTCGGCCGGGCGGCCTTCGGCGCCCTTACGCTGACCATCTCCAGCCCGCAGAGCGGCACGAAGGTCGTCGTCCACATGGGGGAGGCCCTGGACGGCCCGCACCGGGTGCACCGCAACCCCGGCGGGTCGATCCGCTGCCACCGGGCGGAACTCGTGCTGAACGCGGGCAGGCACGTGTACACCGTGCCGCTGGGCGAGAAGGACCGGCGCCGGATGCCGCCCGAGATCGGGCCCGTCATGCCGTTCCGCTACGCGGAGGTGGAGAACTGCCCGTCGGCGATCGACAGGGACACGGCCCGGCAGGCGGCGGCGCACTACCCGTTCGACGATGCCGCGGCCCGGTTCTTCTCCTCCGACCCGGTGCTCAACGACGTCTGGGAGCTGTGCCGCTACAGCATGAAGGCCACCAGCTTCTGCGGCCTGTACGTCGACGGCGACCGCGAGCGGCTGCCCTACGAGGCCGACGCCTACATCAACCAGCTGGGCCACTACGCGTGCGACCGCGAGTACACGCTGGCCCGCCACAGCCACGAATACCTCATCCTGCACCCGACCTGGCCGACGGAATGGATACTGCACTCGGTCCTGATGGCCTGGGCGGACTACCTGTACACCGGCGACGCCGACAGCCTGGCGGAGTTTTATGGGGACCTCAAGGCCAAGACGCTCCGCGGCCTGGCGCGGGACGACGGCCTGATCAGCACGGCGCCGCCGGTCCCGCAGGGGGTTCTCGCCTCGATCCACCGGGACAGCATCCGCGACATCGTGGACTGGCCCTTGGGCGAGCGCGACGGCTACGATATGCGGCCCGTCAATACCGTCGTGAACGCCTTCCACTACCGGGCCATGACCCTGATGGCCCGGATCGCGGAGGCGTCGGGAAAGGCCGCGGACGCCGAAGCCTTCCGCCAGGGCGCCGACCGGGTTGCGCGGGCCTTCAACACCAGGCTGTTCGACGAAAAGAGCGGCTTGTACCTTGATGGCGAGGGCAGCGACCACAGCTCGCTGCACGCCAACCTGTTCCCGCTCGCGTTCGGGCTGGTGCCGGCGGACCGGGCGGCGCGGGTGGCGGCGTTCGTCCGCGGCAAGGGCATGGCCTGCAGCGTCTACGCGGCGCAGTATCTGCTGGAAGCGCTCTACCAGAGCGGGCAGGCCGATCACGCCCTGGCGCTGATGACCGCCCGGACCGACCGCAGCTGGGCGCACATGCTCTACGGCGTGGGAAGCACGATCACGCTGGAGGCCTGGGACAACAAATACAAGCCCAACCAGGACTGGAACCACGCCTGGGGCGCCGCCCCGGCCAACATCATTCCGCGGCTGCTGATGGGGATCGAGCCGGTCGAGCCGGGCTTCCGCAGGATGCGCATCCGCCCGCAGCCGGGAGGACTGGGGCGGGCGTCCCTGGACCTGCCCACCGTCCGCGGGACGGTGCACGTGGCCTTCGAGTCCTCGGCGGCGCGCTTCGCGTTGGACGTGCGCCTGCCGGCCAACACGTCGGCCCAGATCCACCTGCCGCGCCTGGGCGGGGACGACCCGACCGTGGTCGTGGACGGCGTCCCGCGGGCGGGGAGGGCAGAGGGGCGGTTCATCGTCATCGGGCCGGTCGGCTCGGGGTCGCACACCCTGGTGCGGGGGGGACATTGACAAAGCCGGCGCCGTTTGGTAGACTGCCTGCGCCCGTGCACCAACCTTTCCCGCGAGGAGCGAACATGACCCGTAAGGCGTTCATCATGACCGTGAACCCCGGACAGGAGGACGAGTACCGGCGTCGGCACAACCCGATCTGGCCGGAACTGCAGTCCGCCCTCAAGGCGCACGGCGTCCACAACTACTCGATCTTCCTCGACCGGGCCAGTCACAAGCTCTTTGCCTATGTAGAGATCGAGGACGAAGAGCGCTGGCTGGCGATCGCCCGGACCGAGGTCTGCCGGCGCTGGTGGGCGGCGATGCGGGATGTCATGGCGACCAACCCCGACCACAGCCCCGCCGCCGCCGAGCTCGATGAAGTTTTCCATCTCGACTGACAGGAGTTACAGAAGCAATGCTGCACGGTTCCTCGAAGGGCCTGCCGAGGCGGCTCGCCCTGGCCGCGGCGGCGGGGACGCTGCTGCTCACCGCCTGCAATCGCGGCACGCAGACCGCCGGTTCTGCCCCCGGCGGCCCGGCGGAGGGCGGGCGTTACAAGATCGGCTTCGCGAACCTCACCGAAGACATCCCCTTCGCGGTCCGCGTGCGGGAAGGGATCGAGAGGGCCGCCAAAGAGGCGGGCAACGTCGACCTGGTCACGGCCGACAACAAACTCGACGGCGCGACCGCGCTGAACAACGCGAACAGCTTCCTCACGCAGGGCGTGGACGCCGTGATCGAGTTCCAGACCGACGAGAAGTTCGGCAAAGTCATCATGGACAAGTTCCGGGAAAGGAACGTCCCCGTGGTCGCCATCGACATCCCGATGCCCGGCGCGACCTTCTTCGGGGTCAACAACCCCGTGGCGGGGCGGATGGCCGGCGAGGGGCTGGGCCGCTGGATCAAAGAACACTGGAACGGGCAGGTGGACGCGCTGATCATGCTGGAGCTGCCCCAGTCCGGCCCGATCCCGGCGGCGCGCCTGCGGGGCCAGCGCGAGGGCCTGCAGTCGGTCGTGGGCGAGATCCCGGAGTCGAAGGTCAGGCACCTGGACAGCAAGAACACGCTGGAGGAGGCCCGGCGGCTGGAGGCGGCCACCCTGACCACGCTCCCGGACGCGCGCCACATCGCCGTCGTGTGCATCAACGACGACACCGCCCAGGGCGCGATCGCCGCCGCGGAGGCGGCGGGCCGCAAGGACCATATCGCCGTCGTGGCCGTGGACGCCAGCGAGCGCGGGCGCGAACAGATCCGCAAGCCCGGCAGCCCGCAGGTCGGCTCGACGGCCTGTTCCCGGAGAAGTACGGCGACAAGATCATCCCGGCGCTGCTGAGGAAGCTCAAAGGAGGAGCCCCCCCGGCGATCTACACCGACCACGTTTTCCTGACCAAGGACAACGTGGACCAGTACTACCCGAACGACCCGAAGTAGCCCATGGCGACCGCATCCTCTTCTCGCCATGCGCGGCATAACGAAGCGCTTCTCCGGCGTCGAGGTGCTGCACGGCGTGGACCTGACGCTGCACCGTGGCGAGGTCCTGGCCCTGCTCGGCGAGAACGGGCGCCGGGAAGTCGACGCTGATCAAGATCCTGAGCGGCGACTACGCGCGACGCGGGGCAGATCCTGCTCGACGGCAGGCCCGCCGAGTTCCGGTCGCCGCGCGACGCCGAGGCCGCGGGCATCCGCGTCATCCACCAGGAGCCGAACTACGCGCCGGACCTTTCCGTGGCGGAGAACGTGCTGATGGGGCGTCTGCCGCGCCGGGCCGGGCCGCTCGGCGCGCTGATGGTCGACTGGCGGGCGCGGCGCCGCACCGCGGAGATACTCGGTCCTCAAGGCCGACATCGACCCCCGGGAGCGGGGGCGGCGCGCTCAGCGTCGGCAAGCAGATCGTCGAGATCGCCAGGGCCCTTCCCGGCCAGGCGCGCATCCTGGTCATGGACGAGCCCACGGCGGCCCTGACCGCGCGCGAGGTCCGTCTGCTTTTCGAGGCCATCGCCGCGCTGCGCGCGCAGGGCACGGCCGTCGTCTACATCTCCCACCGCCTGGACGAGGTGGGGCAGGTCGCCCAGCGCGTCACGGTCCTGCGCGACGGCAAGGTGGCGGGCGACGCGGCGGTGGCCGAGGTGACCCGTACCGACATCGTGCGCATGATGGTCGGGCGGGAGATGGAAGCCCTGTACCCCGCGCGGCACGGCGCGCCCGGCGCCCCGGTGCTCGAGGTGTCCCGCCTGACGCGGCCCGGCGCCTTCGAGGACGTCAGCTTCACCGTCCAGGCCGGGGAGATCGTCGGCCTGTACGGCCTGCTGGGCGCGGGCCAGACGGAAGTGGTCCGGGCCCTCTTCGGCGCGGCGCCCGCCGCGTCCGGGCGGATCACGGTGGCGGGCAGGCCCGTGACCGTCACCTCCCCGCGCGACGGCAAGCGCTGCGGCATCGGCTTCGTGCCCGAGGACCGCAAGGGGGAGGGGCTGGTTCTCGGGATGAGCGTCGCCGATAACCTGACGCTCGGGAACTGGCGGGCCATCTCGCGCGGCGGCGTCTTCCGGCGGGGGCGCGGGGAGGAGCGGGCCGCGCACTGGATCAAACGCCTGGGGGTCCGCGCCGCCCGCGGCGCGAGCCAGGCCGTCGGCACCCTGAGCGGCGGCAACCAGCAGAAGGTCGTGTTGGCGCGCTGGCTCGAGGCGGGCGCCCGCGTGCTCCTGCTCGCCGAGCCCACCCGGGGCGTGGACGTCGGCGCGCGCGCCGACATCTATGCCGTGCTCGAGGATCTGCGCGGGCAGGGCCTGGGTTTGGTGCTGGTCTCCACCGACACGGAGGAAGTGCTGGCCCTGAGCGACCGGGTTCTCATCTTCGCCCGCGGGCGCACCGTCGCCGCGTTCGAGCGTTCGCAGGCCAGCCAGGAGCGCCTCCTGGCCGCGGCGGCGGGGGAGGGAAGGGAATGACGGACCGTGCGGGGCCGCGCGCCGGCGCGGGCCGGCCGGCTGCGGCATCCCGTCGCCCCCTCCACTGGCAGGAGTCGCTAGGCCTGCTGGCGATCTACGCCCTGCTCGTGGTCGCCCTGAGCCTGCTGTCGCCGTACTTCCTGAGCGTGGGCAACTTCCTGAACATCCTGGTGGCAGTCTCGACGATCGGGATCATGGCGGTCGCCATGACGATGGTGATCGTGTCCGGCGGCATCGACCTTTCGATCGGCTCGGTGGTGGCCCTGGCGGGGGTCGCGGTCGCGCAGCTGTCGCACCGCATGCCGATCTCGGCGGCGGTGCTGGCGGCGCTGCTCGTCGGCCTCGTGGTGGGCCTTTTCAACGGCCTGGCGATCACGCGGGCCGGCATCAACCCGCTGATCGCCACGCTCGGCACGCTCTCGATCGCGCGCGGCCTCGCCTTCGTCTCTTCGGGCGGCCTGACCCAGACCGTGCGCGACGAGGGTTTCGGCTTTCTGGGGCGCGGCTATCTGCTGGGAGTCCCTTTCCCGGCGCTAGTGATGGCGCTGCTGTTCCTGGCGGCCGGCTGGGCGCTGCAATCGACGGTCTTCGGCCGGTCGATCTACGCCGTCGGCGGCAACCGGGAGGCCAGCCGCCTGGCGGGATTGCCGGTGCGCCGCCTCCAGATGGCGGTCTACCTGATCTCCGGCTTGGGCGCCGCGCTCGGGGGGGTGTTCCTGGCGTCGCAGCTCGGCGCGGGCGCGCCCCAGGCGGCGGCCGGCATCGAGCTGAGCGTCATCGCCGCCGTCATCCTGGGCGGCACCAGCCTGAGCGGCGGCAAGGGCACGATCGGGGGCACCCTGCTGGGCGTCCTCATCCTGGGCACGCTCAACAACGGCCTGACCCTCTTGAACGTGTCGAGCTACTACCAGGAGGTGGCGCGCGGCGCCGTGCTGCTGCTGGCGGTGGGGCTCGATCAGCTCCGCGTACGGCTCGCCAACCGGGGCTAGTCGTGCAGCGCCGCCAGGCTTCTGGCTGACGCGAGGCCGAAGCGCGGCGCCACCGCGCCCCGGCCGTCCCCGCGTCGTTTCGTCGGCGTTACTTGACCGTCAGGTTGCCGAACATGAGCACCTTGCGCTCCATGTCGAACATGGCGTGGCTGCTGCGCCCGAACAGCTTGAGCATCAGGTCCACGTCGTCGCTGTCGGGGCGCAGGATATACTCTTCGGCGCCGTTATCCAGGATCAGCTGCAGCGTGAAGACGCCGGGCTGGTCGGGCCCCTTCTCGGTCCACGAAGCCTGCACGTTGGTGACCTCGCGCACCTTGATGTCGCGTTCGGTGAGGGTCTGTTGGGGCATGGGATGTGCCGCCTTTCGCAGTAGGTTTGTGGGGGCGCAGCGCCCCCCTTGTGCATACCCGCGAACCCCGCGCGGCTAACGCGGCTTCGCCGGGAGGCGGCTCTGCACCGCCTCCCGGCGGACGCCACCCGCGCCCGGCGTGCTGACGGAGGATGTCGGGCGCCGGCATCGGTCCCCTTCAGCAGCGCGTCTGCGGGCACGGCGCTCGGCGGCTGCCCCTGTCGCCCTTGACCCCGGCATTGTTGACCAGCACGTCCAGGCGCCCGAACTCGGCGCCAATCCGCTGTGCCGCCGCGATGCTTTGTGCGTCCGTCACGTCGACCGGGCGACCTCCCGTCCGATGCCCTTGTTCGCCCCCGTGACCAGCGCCACCTGCCTCGTCATGTCCTGCCCCTTCCCGCCATTCCGCCGTCGGCTATCAGTGGCCCGCGCCCGGCGACGAGAGCTTGAGCCCGATGATGCCGACGAGGATCAGCAGCAGCCAGCCCAAGCGCTGTGCGATGTTCTGGTTCTCGTGGAAGAGCGCCATGCTCACGAGGGTGGCCCCGATGGCCCCGATCCCCGTCCAGATCGCGTAGCCGGTGCCGACCGGCACCAGCCGGAGCGCCCGCGACAACAGGAACACGCTCGTCGCCATCAGCGCCACGTTCAGCACGCTCGGCCAGAACTTGGTGAACCCTTCCGTGTACTTGAGGCTCGTCGCCCACGCCTTTACCCCGGCACTCTCCCTTGGCCTCCGCATCAGCCTTTGAGAGTGTCCCCTACCGCCACCCTCGCCCCCTCCGATGCCCGCGTCCGGGTGCCTGCCGCCTGCGTGTTCCTGTCGCCCCTTCTTCGTTCTCATTCAGTATATTACCAAATGAAATTATTATACCATCAATTCTGATATTTGCAAGCGGGAATTTTTCAGGGTAGAATTCTGTGGGCGGCCGTCGGGAAGGGTGGGTCCAGGCCCGCACGGCGAAGACCAGCAGGAACAGGAGCAGGGGGAGGAGCAGGAGCATGACGACGATGGCGGAAGCGGGCGAGGTGACAGCGGGCGAGGCGCGGGACGGAGTGCTGGATGGGGCGCTGGATGACACGAAGAAGGCGGCGTGGCGGCTGTTCCTGACGGCTCGGGCGCGGCTTCTGGACCGGATCGACAGGGATCTGGCGGCGGCGGGCGTGCTGCCCTGGGACTGGTACGACGTGCTGCTCACGCTGGAGGAGGCCGAGGGGGGGACGCTGCGCATGGGCCAGCTCGCCGACGCCGTGCTGGTGAGCCGCAGCGGCCTGACGCGCCTGGTGGACCGGCTGGAGGCGGCGGGCTACCTGCGCCGCGCTCACAGTTCGACCGACCGGCGTGCCATCGACGTGACGATCACCGAGGCGGGGCTGCGGGAGCGCGAGCGCACCTGGCCGGCGTACCGCGACGCCATCGCCCGCCACTTCGCCCGCTTCCTCGGACCGCAGGAGGCGCGCTCCATGGCCGCCGCCTTTCGCCGCATGCTGGACAATGATTCCGGCGGGTGAGAGCCCCATAGGAAGTCCGGGGCCGAGGCGAAGGTGTCGCAGAGACCCCGGTGGAACGCAAGCAAGGCGCCAGTGAGTAGTCGCCTCATCCTGCTCCAGCAACAGCGCTCCCAGCAGGCGCTGCACGGAGGCCCGGTTCGGCAAGATCCGGATCACCCGCTCGCGAGGCCGGTATGCAGACTTGATCCGGGGAAGCTTCCTTGTGGTATTATGGGCATTGTACCCGATGTAAGGCCGAAGCGGCGGGATGGGGCCTACGCCCGCTGAGCACGAGCGGCGTGGGCGCGTGCCGTACGCGGCAGGGGGCAACAACCGCCACGGCCCTCGCGCCGGGCGCAAGGAGGAGTGTATGAGTTTGACGATCAAGCGGCTGGCATCTTTGGGCGCCGCCGCTCTCGCTATGCTGGCGGCGATCACGGTCCAGGCGCAGACGCCGGGTCCGGGGAGAGGCCAGACCGGGCCCTCGCCGCAACAAAGGCAGCAAATGAGGGCGATGCAGGAGAAGGCGTACAAAGACCTCGGCATCACCGCCGCTCAGCGGCAGAAGATCGAGGCCATCCAGAAGCGGTACAGCCAGCAGATCCAGAGCAAGATGCAGGCGTTCCGGAAAAGCAACCCGAACGCGACGCCGCAGCAGGCCATGGCCGAGATACGCCCCCTGGGGGCGCAGATGCAAAAGGAGACGATGGCGGTGCTGACGCCGGCGCAGCGGGACAAGGTCAAAAAGATGCAGGCCGAGCAGATGAAAAAGATGCGCCCCGCAACTCCCGCCTCTCGCTAGACTTGCCACTTTTCATGAGGGTCCCCAACAGCCCGCCGGTGACCCTGCCCCGCTAATTTTTTTTCTTGCTTCCGCTGCGCGCTGTGCTGACCACTGCATTTGGACTGAAAAACAGAGCCCCTCGTTCTCCATTGGTACTTGGTTAACGGGGGGCGCGTGTTAGCAGCCGACTGCTACCGAGGTAGCCTTCTTAGTTCTTCTGTTTGCGGCTGAGCGCCGGACGTTCTTGCCTGATTGGGCATCGTTCCAACCGTCGGATTTGCTGGAGCGTCAGACTTCCGAGAACAGCCGCTCGCCGCGATGATCGCGCCGGAGGCTGTGACGGCGGCAACTGTAATCGAGATCGAAATGCTCTTCCTCACGAACTTGTTCTCCTTAACCCATGAACCAGTTCAAAGCTGGTAGTCCGGGCGGAACAGGAAACCATGGCAACCGTTGAACCACCTAGTACTCGGTACGCCACTAGCGTCATATCCCGTGTGGGTATCTACCCGGGCGCTTGTGTTAGCAGGTGCCAACTGCGCCCCCATACGACGCCATTTTACATGGCCATCTGCGTACGCGAAGTTCATGCCTTGATTGTGGACCCCAAAGGTGGCGCGCGCGACGTAACCTGTGTCTTGCCCTCCATTACCTTGGACGCAAGCACCGCCCGTTCTCGGCGGGTAGATGCACGGGGCGTTCGGATTAGGGCAGGTTAGCTGGGGATTAGCCGTCGCTATACCTCGGTATTGTATTGCCCCCCTACCTTCTGTCAATAAGATAACATCAGCTGGGGAATTCATGCCTGCCATGGGGTAGGTATGCACTAGACCATTATAGGTATAGGAACATAAACCAGGTGCCTTTCGTTGGTTCGCCTGGCTGTAATCATAACCGGGTTGTTCAAACACTCGGGCCGAAGGGCAAGTGGCTATCCCCATGTTTTTCATGTACGGCTGCACTGCGTTTGCCCACATCATGTTGTATGCGGCAATTTCCGCCGGGTTCGTCACAGAAGCTTCCCAATCTGCGGGAAAGTTGTGGAAGTATCCTTGCATCCAGCCAACGCCAGGATACCACCCATAAGCCATGGGGAATGTGTCGTCATAGTCCGTAGTGTACATCATGAACGCAGTGCCCCACTGCTTGGTGTTGGACAGGCACGAGGTTTGCCGCGCCTTTTCACGGGCTTGGGCGAACACAGGAAAAAGTATGGCGGCGAGTATCGCTATGATGGCGATGACGACGAGCAGCTCGATGAGCGTGAAGCCGCTGCGTGTGCGAAGACGTTGCATGGTTTGCTCTCCTTGAAAAGACTGGCCCAGCCGCTAGGAAGTCGGCCGGGCTGTTTAGGAACCGAGAGTAAAGCCTGTCATGGCTCTGCCGCACACGCGTCGTCGAAGTGTGGAAGGCACTGTCAATCGATACGGGAACCACCACGGCTAAAGTTTGATAGCTAGAGAATAACAGAGTATACCGCGATTAGTATATACTGTCAAGACTCCGGCAAAAATTCTCGGGAGCGCTATCGTGATCTTACCCGGAGATCCACCTTTTTGAACCCCTGAGCGGCATATACATCTATGTTTCCATGCCGATGATACCCCTGCCGTGGGGGCGCGGCTTGCCGCGCCCTTCCGACGCGCGGGGCGGATGTTGTCCTCGTGGCGGGCGTCCCTGGCCCCCGAATGGGAAAGGGCCCCACGAGGGCGGGGAACGGGCAAGGGGTGGAGCGCTGTAAAACAAAGACGTTGACAGATCCCGCGAGGGAAAGGTATAAATTCTTTATTGTTTCCGTGCCTGCGGTGAGGTGGCCCCGTTCTGTTCCGAAGGGCTCCGGGTGCCTCGCCGCTTTCCACCGGAAGAGGAGTGCCTTATGGAAGAGCGACCGGCCTCGGATGTCCTGCCGCCGAGCGGTGAACCCCAGGACGACGGCCTTGATAACGTGAGCGGCGACGGCGCCCCGGGCGACGGCGTGTCCCGGCGCGGGTTTCTGCGCGGGCTGGGCGGCAGCCTGGCGGCCACCGCCCTGGGCGGCGGGCTGCTGACCGCCGACCGACGCTGCGGCGGGAAGCGGCGCCGGGAGAAGGCGCCGGCGCGCCGGACGCCGCGGCCGGGATGGCGCCGGTCACGCTGACGGTGAACGGCAAGCGGCACACGGTCCGGGTGGACCCGCGCCGCACCCTGCTGGAGATGCTGCGCACCGACCTGGACCTGACCGGCGCCAAGAAGGTGTGCGACCGGGGGCAGTGCGGGGCGTGCACCGTGCTCGTGGAAGGCCGGCCCGTGTACAGCTGCATGACCCTGGCCCTGGACGCGGCGGGCAAGAAGGTCCAGACCGTGGAAGGGCTGGCCCAGGGCGAGCGGCACCACCCCCTGCAGACGGCCTTCGTCGAAAAGGACGCCCTGATGTGTGGCTTCTGCACGCCGGGCTTCCTCATGGCTTCCAAGGCCCTGCTGGACGCGAACCAGAACCCGACCCTGGACGACGTCAAGAACGCCTGCGCGGGCAACATCTGCCGGTGCGGCACCTACCCGCGCATCTTCGAGGCGGTCCTCGACGCGGCGAAGGCGAAGAAAGCGTAACACCCGATGCCAAAAACGAAAAAGGTGAAGACGACGGTCACCGTCAACGGTGAGGAGAAAGAGGTCGAGATCGAGGTCCCCGACGTCGACGTGTCGTGGGGCAAGCCCGAAGAGCGCAAGATCCTCGGCACGCACTACACCCGCGTGGACGGCTATGACAAGGTGACGGGCCGCGCCAAATACACCTACGACATCAACCTGCCGGGGATGCTCCACGGCAAGATCCTGCGCTCGCCGCACGCCAAGGCCCGCATCACCGCCATCGACCTGGGGCCGGCCAAGGCCTTGCCCGGCGTCAAGGCGGCGATGACGATCAAGGAGCCCGGCGCGATGGTCCGCTTCGCCGGCGACGAGATCGCCGCTATCGCGGCGGTGAGCCCGGAGATCGCCGAGGACGCGGTGCGCGCCATCCAGGTGACGTACGAGGCGCTGCCGTTCGTGGTCAAGGAAGAGGCCGCGCGCGACCCCGAAGCCCCGCGCGTGATCGGCAACGACCGGCCCAACGTCGAACCGGGGCGCTCGCGCAGCGAGGGCGATGTCGCCAAAGCGTTCGCCGAGGCGGCGGCCGTGGTCGAGGCCGAATACCGCGCCCAGCCGCGTGTCCATGCCTGCCTGGAAACCCACGGGCACGTGGTGGCGTGGCAGCAGGACGGGGGGCTGAAGGTCTGGGCGTCCACGCAGGCCGTCCACGGGACGGCGGAGGAGTTCGCGCGCATCGCCGGGGTGCCCAAGGAGAAGATCGAGGTCATCACGGAGCACATGGGCGGCGGCTTCGGGTCCAAGTTCGGGCCGGGCGTCGAGGGGCGGGCCGCGGCGCAGTTGGCGAAGTTGGCCGGCGCCCCCGTCAAGCTGATGCTGGACCGGCGCGAAGAGACGGAGGCAGCGGGCAACGCGCCGTCGGCCTTCATGAAGGTCAAGATCGCCGGCGCCAAGGACGGCACGCTGACGGGCGTCCAGGCGCAGGGCTACGCGTCGGGCGGCATCGGCGGCGGGGGCATCGAGTTCCCCTACGGGATCTACCGGTTCGAGGCGCAGGAGGTGGCCCAGGACACGGTGCGCACCAACCTCGGGCCCAGCAACGCCATGCGCGCCCCGGGCCGGCCCCAGTCGTCGTTCCTGACCGAGTCCGCCGTGGACGAGCTGGCGTATAAGCTGGGTCTGGACCCGCTCGAGGTCCGCCTGAAGAACGACTCCAACCCCCTGCGCCAGGCCGAGTACAAGATCGGCGCGGAGCGGATCGGCTGGAAGGAAAAATGGAACAAGACGCCCGGGGCGGGTAAAGGCCCCCGGATGCGGGGCGTCGGGACGGCCGGCTGCACCTGGGGCGGCGGCGGCGGCCGGCCGGAGATGAAGGCGGAGGTCAAGATCGCGGCCGACGGCTCGGTCGTGGCCGCCGTGGGGACGCAGGACCTCGGGACGGGCGTGCGGACCTTTATCAGCGCCATCGTGGCCGACGAGTTCGGCCTGCCGCGCGAGGCGGTGCGGGCCGAGATCGGGTCGTCGAAGCTGCCCTTCTCGGCCGGCTCGGGCGGCTCGACGACCACGCCGTCGGTCGCGCCGGCCGTGAAGATGGCGGCGATCCAGGCGAAGTTCGATTTCCTTAACGCCCTGGCCAAGGCGACCGGCGAGCCCGCCGAAAAGCTGCAGATGCTGCCCGGCGGCGTGGTCACGAACGGGGCCAGGCGGCTCACCTGGAAGGAGGCGTGCAAGCGCCTGCCCGCGGGCGGCGTCGCGTCGCAGGGGGCCTGGACGGCCGACCTGGTGCAGAAGGGCGTCGGCGGCGTGCAGTTCGCCGAGGTCGAGGTGGACGTCGAGACCGGCCGGGTGCGTCCGGTCAAGATCGTCTGCGTCCAGGACTGCGGCATTCCCATGAACAAGCTGACGATCGAGAGCCAGATCAACGGCGGCATCATCCAGGGGATCGGGTTCGCGCTGTATGAGGAGCGCATCGCCGACGCGCAGACCGGCCGCGTCCTGACCCGGGATTTCGAGGAGTACAAGCTGCCCGGGACCTGGGAAATGCCGGTCTTCGACGCGTTCGTCTACGAGTACCCGGAGGCCAAGGGCGTGTCGGGCATGGCCGAGCCCGTGGTCATCCCCACGGCGTCGGCGATCGCGAACGCGGTCTACAACGCCTGCGGCGCGCGGGTGCGCTCGCTCCCCATCACGCCCGCCAAGGTGCTGGAAGCCCTGGGCAAAGTCAAGAGCGGAATGACGGGAAATGGATAACCATGAAACCCTTTGAATACGTGAGCGTCAAGGACACGCGGCAGGCCGCCCAGGCGCTTGGCGCGGAGCGCGACGCGGCCAAGATCCTCGCCGGCGGGACCGACCTGCTGGGCGAGATGAAGGACTACATCGTCACGCCGTCGCGCCTGGTCAACATCAAGACGATCCCGGACCTGGACCGGCTCGAGTACGATCCGAAGCGGGGGCTGCGCCTGGAGACCCTGGCGCGCATCGCGGAGGACAAGGAGATCCGCGCGCGCTACCCGGTCCTGGCGCAGTCCATCGACGTGGCGGCGATGCCGCAGATACGCAACGCGGCGACGATCGGGGGCAACCTGTGCCAGCGGCCCCGCTGCTGGTACTACCGCGACGAGCACACGCTCTGCCTGAAGAAGGGCGGCGACAGGTGCTACGCCGTCGGCGGCGAGAACCAGTACCACGCGATCCTGGGCGGCGGGCCGTGCTTTATCGTTCACCCGTCCGACCCGGCCCCCGCTCTGGTGGCGCTCGGGGCGCGCGTGGTGATCGAGGGTGGGGCGAAAGCGCGCGAGGTGCCCCTCGAGGAGTTCTTCGTCCTGCCCGCGCAGGACGTGCGGCGCGAGAACGTCCTGGCCCAGAACGAGGTCATCACCCACGTCGTGGTGCCGCCCCCCGCGCCGAACACCAGGAGCGCGTACGTCAAGGAGCGCGAAAAGGACTCCTACGACTGGGCGCTGGCGTCGGCGGCGGTGGTGGCGACCCTGGAAGGCGGCACGGTCCGGGCGGCGCGCGTCGTCCTGGGCGGCGTCGCGCCGGTCCCCTGGCGCGCCCAGGAGGCCGAGAAGGCCCTGGCCGGGCAGGCGCTGAACGAGGCCACCCTCGCCCGCGCGGCGGAGGCGGCGCTGACGGGCGCGAAGCCGATGACCAAGAACGCCTACAAGGTGCCGCTGGCGCAGGCGGTGGTGCGGCGCGCCCTGTCGCTGACCATGGCGTGAAGGGCGGACCACGGCCAGGAGGTGAAACATTGACGCAACAAGAGCAGGATGTCGAGGAGATTTTACGCCGTCAGGATGAGGCGATGGCGCTCCTGGAACGGCTGCGGGCCGAGGAGCCTTTTCTGCCCCCGCAGGGCGAACACACCGGCGGCGGGCGGCGCGACTTCCGGCGCTGGCCGACGCCGGAGGGCGTGACGCTGGAGCTCCATGACGGCTTGCGGTGGCATAAGACCGACTGCATCGACCTGGGTATCGGCGGGGCGCGCCTCAGCCGCCTGCCTTCGTGGGTGAAGGGCCCCGCGCCCGCGCGGCTGAAGGCGCCGGCGATGGCCTCCGTGCTGGTGCTGGCGGACGTGATGTGGCACGACGCCCCGGCCGGCCAGGCGGGGCTGCGGTTCGAGTTCTATGACGAGGAGGAGCGCGACCAGTGGTCCGGCGGCCTGATCGACGCCCTGCTCGCCCGCCACGCGCTCGACTGATCAGGCGCCCGCGCCGGCAAGCCGCCGGCGCGGGCTCCAGCCGTACATCAAGAACACGGGGGTCCTGGCCTGCCCCAGCGACGACAGCAAGCCTGCCTACAAAGGCACGACCAGGCGCCTGTTCCGCAACAACGCGGACGGCGCCACGGACGCCCAGGAGTATTCCTACGGCGTCAACTCCTGGACCGCGGGCGGCAACGTGCCCCCCGTCACCTACTATGACTACAACGGTTCCGGCTGGAGGGTACAGTCCCTGGCCGGGATCAGCCGTCCTTCCGACACGATCTTGTTCGCGGACGCCGACGGGGCGACCCCCGATGTCATCGGCGCGGTCAGCTTCACCAGGGAGAACGTTTGCGGGCAGCTTGGCAAGTCTCCGGACTGCAGCAGGCTGAGGCATCAGGCGAACCGGTTCATGGCCGGGTTCGTTGACGGCCATGTCAAGTTCATCAGCGTCGACGAGTCGATCCGGCCGGGATCGGGCGGCGCGTCCGACATCCTGTGGAACGCGGCCCGGCCGTAAGCTCCCCGGGAAAGACACGGCCCCGGCAGGCGCTGGGGCCTTTTTTGTTACAGTACACGCGGGTCTCCGGCTTTTTTGGCGCGGGCGGCCAGCCATTGACACGCGGCAGCCAGCGCGGGTATACTAAAGGCCGTTAGTAACGGGAGTTAGTCATAGCGAGCCGATGACGTGAGACGCAACCCCAGCAGTGCGGATGTGGCCCGCTTGGCGGGCGTTTCGCCGACCACCGTATCTTTCGTGATCAACGGGCGCCGGGATATCCTCATCCCCGAGGAGACGCGCGCGCGCGTGCTCCGGGTCGCCCGGGAGCTGGGCTACCTGCCCAACAGCCTCGCCCGCAGCCTGGCGCGCGGGAGGACCCAGACCGTTGGCGTCATCGTGCCGAGTCTGGACAGCAGCTTCAGTGCGCACATCGTGCAGGGCGTCCAGGACGCGTGCTTCGAGCAGGGCTACCGCGTGCTGCTGACCCACTCCCAGCACGACCCGACCATCGAGGCCAAGGAGGTCGATCTGCTGCTGGAGCACCGCGTCGACGGCCTGATCGGCGTCGCCAGCGACGAGACGGTCCTGCCCATGGCCGGTTGGCTCGATGCGGTCATCAGGGAAGGCGTGGCGTGCGTCGTGGTGGATGACTGCACGTACGCGGGCAAGGCCGACTGCGTGGCCAGCGACGACGAGGGCGGCGCACGGCAGGCGGTCGGGCACCTGCTCGGGCGGGGGCACCGGCGGATCGCGCACCTGTGCGCCGGCGCGCGGACGAGCACGGCGCGGGACCGGCGCCGGGGCTACGCCGCGGCGCTCGCCGCCGCCGGGGTGGCCCTGGACGAGGCGCTTGTCACCGGCGAGGCGTTCGAGATGCCGGACCCCGCCCGGTCGCTGCGGGCGCTGCTCGGACTGCCCCACCCGCCCACGGCCCTTTTCGCGGCCAACGACTACATGGCGGCCGACGCCCTGGAGGCCCTGCGCGAGCGCGGCGTGCGCGTGCCCGAGGACATGGCGCTGGTGGGCTATGGGGACACCCGGGTCGGGCGCTACCTGCACCTGACCACCGTCCGCCAGGACCCGCAGCGGATGGGCCGCGCGGCGGCGCAGCGCCTGTTCGCCCGCCTCGCCGACCCCAAGCTGGCGCCGGAGGAGATCATACTGCCGACCGAGTTAGTCATCCGCGAATCATGTGGAAGCCCCCTCCGCCCCCGATCATCCGCAAGCGGGTACCCGGGAGACCAGATTGTGTGACCGGAGGCAGTGCGAGTACCCGCTTGCGGGCGATTGGGGGCGGTTGAAAGCGAAAGGAGTGTGCGGTTATGAGCAAAGGGCGCGTTTATCACGACCCGCCGTTCCGGTACTGCGACAGTCACAGCGGCCGGGAAGTGGCGCGGCTGACCAGCTACCTGGGTCACTCGAACCACCTCTACTTTACCGACCCCTGCTGGTTCAACGGCGGCCGGTCCATGGTCTTCACCTCGGACCGGGAGAACCAGAGCAACCTGTTCCGCTGCGACCTGGATACCGGCGCCATCACGCAGCTGACGGACCTCCAGGGGCCCGGGCGTCCCGGCGGCTGCTTCAGCGGGGCCAATCACCGACACTACTTCTGGTGGAACAGCGTCCTCTACGAGCTCGACGTCGACACGTTCGAGGAGCGGCCCATCGGTGAGGCCCCTGCGCCCATGGCGGCCCGCGGACAGGGGAACTGCCTGCCGACGGCGGACGGCCGGTACATCTGCAGCCTGCTGATGGAGGTTCCGGAGCCGGAGAAGCCGGGCATCTCGTTCGCCTACTCCCGCTTCCGCGAGTTTTTCCTGGCCCGCCCCCGGACGCAGATCGTGCGGATCGAGGTGGCGACGGGCAAAATGGAGGTGGTCCACGAGGACCGCTGCGACCGCGGCTCCCTCGGCCACGACCACACCTCGCCGCCGCGGTCGGACGTGCTCACCTTCAGCCATGAAGGCCCCTGGAGCGAAGTCGACCAGCGCATCTGGGGGCTCAACATCCTGACCGGCGCGGTTTGGAAGATCCGCCCGCAGGAGGGGGATGTGTCGATAGGGCACGAGTACTGGTTCGCCGACGGCGAGCGCATCGGCTACCACGGGCGGCCCAAGGCGGGGCAGGGGGTGCACCTCTTCGGCCACGTCCGGTGGGACAACAGCGACCCGGTGGAGGTGAGCTTCCCGTTCCATTCCACCCACTTCCACAGCCTGGACGAGACCCTGATCGTCGGCGACGGCACGCCCGCGTTCAAGGACAACGCCAAGCCGTTCATCCAGCTCTTCCGCTGGGACGGCGCGCGGTACGTCGGCCCGCGCATCCTGGCCTATCACCGCAGCACGTTCAACGACCAGCACGCCCACTGCCACCCCCGGTTCACCCCGGACGGCAGGCACATCCTGTACGCCTCGGACCTGACGGCCTACGCCAACATGTACCTGGCCGAGATCGGCGATTTCGACGATCTGCCGGAGCTGACCTGAGCAAAGGGTCGAAAAGAACGAAAGCGACAAGAAGGTAAGGAAAAGATGTTCGACAGCCGGGTGCTCCCTGACACGCCGCCGGCCGTCAAAGTCGGCCTGGTCACCGATATCCATTACGCCGACGCCGACGTGCGGGGCACGCGCCACTATCGCGAGTCGCTGGCGAAGGTGCGCGAGGCCGTGGCGGTGCTGAACCGGCGCGGGGTCGATGTCGCCATCGAGATGGGCGACTTCATCGACAGCGCCAAAGGTGCCGACGCTGCCGCGGAGGTCGGTTTCCTGAAGAAGATCGACGGCGAGTTCGGCAGGCTCCGGGCCGACCGGCACTACACCCTGGGCAACCACTGTGTCACCACGCTGAGCAAGGAACAGTTCCTCGACACGGTAGGGCGGCGGCGCTCCTACTACTCGTTCGACAAAGGCGGCTTCCACTTCGTCGTCCTCGACGCCTGCTTCCGCGAGGACGGCGTCGCCTACGGCAAGGGCAACTTTGTGTGGACGGACACCGAGGTCCCGGCGGAGCAGCGGGAATGGCTGAAAGCCGATCTGGAGGCGACCGGGCGCCGATCCCTGGTCTTCATCCATCAGCGGCTCGACCTGCCGGTCGGCAGCCCGTACGCCGTCCGCAGCTCCCCGGCGGTGCGCCGGGTCCTGGAGGACTCGGGCAAGGTGCTGGCGGTCTTCATGGGCCACAGCCATAAGAACGGGTACACCAGGATCGGCGGCATCCATTACGCCGTTCTCGCGGCGGTGGTGGAGGGCTCCGGCCCGGCGAACAACGGCTACTCCGTGCTGAACCTGTTCCCCGACGGTACCCTGAAGCTGGACGGCTTTCGCAGGCACGTGGAGCACCCGCTGGCGCGCCAAAGGGTCTGAGCTGCCCGCACGTCACGGCAGGCGCGGGCAAGAAGGAGAGTGGCGTTGAACCCCAACCACCTGCTGGCAGCGGTGCTGCTGGTGCTCGTGTCCGCCGTCCCCGTGGCTGCGGAGGGTCCTCGTACGAAGGCGGCGGAGAACCTCGTCTTCCCGGAAGATTCCGGCGTAGTCGACGTGACGGCGTTCGGCGCCAAAGGCGACGGGGTGACCGACGACACCGCCGCGATCCAGAAGGCCCTGGATCGGTACCCCAGCAGCAACAAGATCATCTACCTGCCCAACGGCACGTACCTGATATCGGACACGCTGCGCTGGCCCGCGGGGTCGAGCGACGGCCAGCGCATGAAGCGCACCATCCTGCAGGGCCAGAACCAGGGCAAAGCCGTCCTCAAGCTCAAGGACGGCTGCCCCGGTTACGGCGACCCGGCCGAGCCCCGGTCGATGATCTACACCGGCGAAAAGCCCGCGCAGCGGTTCCGCAACAGCATCCGCGACCTGACCGTCGACACCGGCAAGGGCAACCCCGGCGCGATCGGCGTGCAGTACATCGCCAACAACCAGGGCAGCGTCCGTCACCTGACGGTCCGCTCGGGCGACGGCCGGGGCGTCATCGGCCTGGACCTGGGCTATACCAACGAGCAGGGGCCGTGCCTGATCCGGAACGTGACCGTCGAGGGCTTCGACGTGGGCATCCGCACCAGGCACGCCGTGGACAGCGTGACGCTGGAACACATCCGTCTGCGCCGGCAGAACCGGTACGGCTTTGTCAACGACGGCCAGTGCCTGAGCATCCGGGGGCTCACCAGCAGCAACGCGGTCCCGGCGTTCCACAACGTCAAGGGCGCCGGCCTGGTCGCCCTCCTCGATGCGAACCTGGAGGGGACCGGGGCCGCCGCGAACGTGCCCGCCATCCTCAACGAGGCCGGCCTGTTCGCCCGCAATGTGAGGACGGCCGGTTACAAGCAGGCGATCCGCAGCGACGCCGGTACGCGCAAAAGCCCCGCCGGGGCGGGCGTGGACGACTTCGTATCGCACCCCGCCCACGTGCTGTTCGAGGGCACGCCCCCGCGCTCGCTCGGTCTGCCGGTCAAGGAGACGCCCGAGGTGCCGTGGGATGATCCGGCGCAGTGGGCCGGCCCGCAGCAGTTCGGCGGCAGGGGCGACGGCAAAATCGATAACACGGCGGCGCTCCAAAAGGCGATCGATTCGGGCAAGACCACGCTCTACCTGCCCAACGGCAACTGGAAGTTCGACGGCGAGCTGCTCGTGCGCGGCAGCGTCCGCCGCATCATCGGCTGCGAGGCCAAACTGTCCGGCAGGGGCACCCTCCGGGTGGTCGACGGGGCCGCGCCCGTCGTGCGCATCGAGCGGCTGGACCTCCTCTACAGCGACGTGAACATCGAACACGCCTCGGGCCGCACCCTCGTGCTGAGCAGCGTCACCCTCGGCAACGGCGACTTCGTCAGCCGGCCGAACGGCGGCGATCTGTTCCTCGAAGACGTCTGCGGCACGGGGTGGCGGTTCAAGAACCAGAACGTCTGGGCGCGGCAGCTCAACCCGGAGGGCGACGAGACCAAGATCGTCAACGACGGGGGGACGCTGTGGATCCTGGGCCTCAAGAGCGAGGGCGACGGGACACTCGTCGAATCCCGGGGCGGCGCCCGAACCGAGGTGGTCGGCGGCTTTGCCTACGCCAACACGAGCCGGCCCAAAAAGCCGATGTTTATCAATCATGAGTCGTCTTTGTCGCTGACCGTCGGGGAGTTCGTCATCCGCAAAGCGCCGTTTCTGGAGCTGGTGATCGAGACACAAGGCGGGGTGACCAGGACCTTGCGGCACGGCGAGACGCCCGGACGCGGCGGCGGCAGCCTGATCCCGCTGTACGTCGGCCACCCGCAAGACGCCGCCCGGCGGGCGCGGCGGTAGGAGAGCCCCGTGCCTTCTCGGCCGAACATCCTGTTCGTTTTCTCGGATCAGCAGCACTGGCAGGCGGCCGGCTTCGAGGACCCGTTCTTTTCGACGCCCCACCTCGACCGGCTCGCCGCGGGGGCGGCCGTCTTCGACCACGCCTTCTGCACGACCCCCCAATGCTCGCCGAGCCGGTCGTCCCTGCTCACCGGCCTGTACCCGAGCAAAACGGGTGTCCTCGGCAACGTCGAATCCGCCGGCGGCCAGCCGCTCCGGATGCCCACCGTCGGCGCGATGCTCCGAGAGGCGGGTTACGAGACGGCGTACTTCGGCAAATGGCACCTCGGGAAGGACCCCGCAGGCACCGCCGGCTGGGACGTCGAACACAACGTCCTCGGGCCCGAGGCGCTGGACGATCCCGCCGTGACCGAACGCGCGCTCGATTTCCTCGCCTCCCGCGGGACGGGGACGAAGCCGTTCGCCCTGTTTCTTTCCTACAACAACCCGCACGATGTCTACGAGATACAGCGGGTGGCGGCGCCGTCGGGGCAGCCGCGGGGCATCCTGTCCGAGGCGTGGCGGCGCGAAACGTTCGCCGGAAAACCCGCCGCGCAGGAACGGTTCATGACCGAGGACCAGGGCAGGTTCATCGCCGGGGGGACGGAAGCGCACTGGGAGGCGTATCACGCGTTCTACCGCGAGAAGGTCCGCCTGTACGACGCGGAGGTGGGCCGGGTCCTCGACGCGTTGCGCGGCCACGCGCTGGAGGGCGGCACCCTCGTCGTCGCCACTTCCGACCACGGCGACATGGACACCCGCCACCGGCTCGTCTTCAAGGGGCCGTTCCTGTACGAGCACCTGATACGCGTCCCCCTGATCGTCCGCGTGCCGGAGCCGTTCGGCGGCGGCGCCCCACGTCGCATCAGCGACCTGGTCTGCCTGACCGACCTGGTCCCGACGCTCCTCGATTTCGCCGGCCGCCCCGGCTTCGCCTGCGACGGCTTCTCCCTCCGGCCCGTCCTTACCGGCGCCCGGGCCGCCCCCGGGCGGGACTTCGTCATCGGCCAATACTACGGCAAGCAGAGGTGGGTCAACCCGATCCGCATGATCCGCACCCGTGCGTTCAAGTACAACGTCTATGCCACCTCGGAAAAGGAACTCTACGACCTGCAAAACGACCCCGACGAGATCCACAACGTGGCCGAGGACCCGCGTTACGCCGGCGCTGCCGGCCACCTTTCCGCCGCGCTCGGCCGCTGGATCGAGGCCAACGCGGACCCTTTCTACGATCTGCGCGCCACCACGCGCGAGGGCGCGCCGCTGCCCGACGGCTGACGACTGGTGGTGGAACGCAAATTGCATTAAAATAGCAGTATGAAAAGAATCGGTGTTATGGGCTGCGGCGTGGTGGCGATGTACGGGCATCTCCCCGCCATCGCCGGCAGTCCGGAATTACAGCTGGTCTCCGCGTACGACCCCAACCCGGCCTCGCTGGATCAAGCCAGGGAGAGATTCGGCATCACGCAAACGTTCCACGATGTGGAGGCGTTCTTCGAGTCCGGCATCGACGCGGTCGTGGTGACTTCGCCGGCGCCCTGCCATCAGGAGAACGTGCGGGATGCGGCCCGCTACGGCAAACACGTCTTGTGCGAAAAGCCCCTGGCCATGACCGATGCGCAGGCCGAGGAGATGATCGCCATCATGGAGAAGGCGGGCCTGATGCTGTTCACCGGCTTCTGCTACCGCTTCAGCCCGTCCGCTTTGCAGATCAAGGAGCTGGTCGCGCAGGGCGCGATCGGCGACGTGCGCTCGCTGCGCCTGATCTATATCTGGAACAACCACGGGCGGTACGAGTGGACCGGGGACGGCCATCGCATCGAAAGCCCGCGCCGCGTCGGGCGGATGCTCGAAGGCGGCCCGATGGTCGACTGCGGCGTGCACCAGATCGACCTCGCCCGCTGGTGGCTCCAGTCGGAGGTGGTGCGGTATCAGGCGACAGGCGCCTGGGTGGACGAGTTCGAGGCGCCGGATCATATGTACCTGCACATGGACCACGACAACGGCGCCCACACCATGGTCGAGATGAGCTATTCCTACTGCCACACGGCCGCGGAGCCGATCAACCACTTCTCCTATCACCTGATCGGAACGGACGGCCTGATCCGCTACGACCGCGACGGCTGGTATCTGGAGATGCGCTCCTCCCAGGGTACGTTCCAGTACGGGCATCACGGCGAAAAGAACTTCGACGGCATGTACGCCGCCTTCGCCCACGCCCTCCAGACCGGCAACCCCGGCCATCTCTCCACCGGCCACGACGGCCTGGTCGCCACCCGCATCGCCCGCCAGGCCACCGAAGACCTCATCGCCGAACGCTCCGCGCGGTAAACGCCGCCGCGCAGGGCAATGAGCCCGGGGTGGGGGATCCCCACCCCGGGCTCGGCGCGTTCCGCACGTCCCAAACAAAAAAGTTCTTGACAGCGACCGGCAGACGTGTCATAATTCGGCATTCGGCTTCTCTATAGCATAGAGCCTAATGAGCTGATGCGGCCTGTTTTCCGAATCACACCTGGTTCTACTGCCTTCAGCCCTATATGCGGGGCCAACTGCGGCTTCGCCGACGGCCATGCCAGGTGGCTGCCACAAACGACGGCCTGGGCCCGGCGCGACCTCTTCATCGCGACGAAATAAGGGCGTTGCCGCGACATCCGCGAAATCCGTGTGGCGAAGGGAAATGCATGAGGGCGAGAGCGCGGGCATGGCTAGTGACCACCGTTGCGCTTGGCGTCGGGGTCTGTGTAACGGGTGCTTCCACCCCAGGCCCGCGCTCTCGAGCCAAGACCGCTTCCCTCAAGATTGCCGCCGGGCGTCCAGTCAAGGGAGGTGCGCGCGTGCATCCGACCGTTTACCTGACGCCCGAGGACGTGATGCGGGCGAAGGAGAACATCCAGAAGTACGCCTGGGCGAAGGCGCACAGCCAAGCGATCCTGCGGGAGGCCGATTCCTGGCTGGCAAAGCCGGATGCCTGGCTGCGGGACGTCGTGCCGGGCAAGGGGGCCTGCTTCGCCTACGGCTTCACCGGCTGCCCGCGATGCGGCGCCAAGTGGGGCACCTGGTACAGCGCGCGGGCCTCCTGGGACGCGCCGGGCAAGGTCACCTGCACGAACGGCCATACGCTCCCCGACGCCGAGCACCCCGACCCCGGCACGGGCTACCGGGGCAAGGACGGGCGGATCCACTATTTCGTCGGCTCCTACAACGCCTGGGTCGTCGAGATGCTCACGCTCCGGGCCGCGGACAGCCTCGTCCATGCTTATACGCTCACCGGCGACGAGCGCTACGCCGCCAAGGCCGCGCTGATCCTGGACGCCATCGCGGCCATTTACCCCTCCTGCGATAAGGGATCCTGGGATTACCCTTCCGACCCGCCCAGCGGGCGGCTCAACCGGCCCTGGTACCAGGTCGCCCGCGTCCTCATCCACTACACCAATGAGTACGACCAGATCGCCGGCAGCAAGGCGCTGGACACGCCGTCCGCCACGGCGGGGCTGACGAAGCGCCGCAATATCGAAGAGAATCTGCTGAAGAACGGCGCGGCGTACTGCTATGAGCAGTCGCGCAAGGGCGCGCTTCACAACGGCACCGCCGATTATATCCGCGGGGCGCTGGCCGTCGGCATCTGCCTGGACATCCCCGAGTACGTCCGGTGGGCGGTGGACGGGCCGTACGGCATCCATTCCCTGCTCGAAAACAACATCGACCGCGACGGGCAGTACTACGAGACGTCGGCATCCTACGCCGACCACACGCGCGACCTGTACCTCAGCTTCGCCGAGCCGCTGCGCAACTACCGGGGCAGCGCTTACCCCGGGGGCGTCGATCTGTATAAGCACCCCAAGTTCCGCCGTTTCCTCTGGCTGCACAACCTCAGCCTGAACAGCGCCGGACACCTGCCCCGCTACGGCGACTCCGCCCCGGATGTCACCCGCATCGACGCCGCGGAGCCTCCCTTCAACAAGAGCGATTACCGGTATCTGGAGCGCCTGTATGCGCGAACTGAGGACCCACAGGAACGGCGCGGGCTGGCAGCGCTCCTGCGCCGGCTGGCGGGCGGCGACGTGGACAAGCTGCGCGGGGGCGCCTCCGGGAGCGTGGAATGGATAGGCGGCGGGTTCACGGACCTGCGCTGGCTCCTGTTCCACGCGCGCGACGTCGCGGATGCGGACGGTCCGCTCCCGGCGGACGCGGCGCGGCGTCTCACGGACAGCGCGCTCTTCGGACAGAAGGGCATGGCCATCCTGCGCTCCGACACGGACAGCGTCCCACAGGCCCTGCTGCTGCGCTACGGTCCGTCGCTCAACCACGGGCACCTGGACGACCTGAACATCAACTTCTTCTCGCACGGCTACGAGCTGACCTACGACCTGGGGTACGCGCTCGGCAGCACACACACGCAGGTGGGCTGGGCGAAGCAGACCGCCAGCCACAACCTTGTTCTGGTCGACGAGACGTCGCAGGGCGAGAAAAGCGGCGGGTCCGGAGGCAGTCTGCACCTCTTTGCCGACCTGCCCGGCGTCAAGCTCGTGGAGGCGTCCTCGGAGGCGAGCTATTCTGCCCACGGAGTCACCCTGTACCGCCGCACGCTCGCGCTCATCGACGGCTGCCTTGTCGATCTGTTCCGTGTGCGCGGCGGAAAGCAGCACGATTACGTTTTTCACACCCGCGGCGAAACGGCGGAGATCCGGGGCGTCGCGCTAGGGCCGGAGGAACCCGGTTCGCTGGCCGGCCCGGACATCTCCTGGGGCGACAAGCAGCTCAACGATGGCGATCTGGCGGGGCACGCCAACAAGCCCTACTGGAACCCGCCGCCGGGGAACGGATTGGGTTTCCTCGTCCGGCCCCGGCGTGGCCGCACCGATACCCCCTGGAGCGCCGACTGGCCGATCGACGAGGATACGCGTCTGCGCCTCCTCCTGCCCGCCGAGGCGGGCGCCGAGGTGATCACGGCCTCCGCGCCCGGCATCTACCCGCACTTGCCCAAACTCCGCTACGTGCTGTCCCGCCGCAAGGGAGAGGACCTCAGCAGCCAGTTCGCGGCCGTCATCGAGCCGTATAGCAAGCGCCCCTCGGTAACGGGTGTCGAAACGCTGGCGCTCCGCGGCCCGGCAAGTGCCGTCCCCGCCCTGGCGCTGCGGGTCGGGCGCGGCAACGGCACGGATGTCCTTTATTCCAGTGCCGACACCCTCTCCCGGCAGGCGGGCGTGCTCACCTTCGCCGGCAAGTTCGTCCACGCCCGCGCGCAGGGAGATGCGCTTGTTTCGCTGTCGCTCGTGGGCGCCGCGCGCTTCGAGGGTTTCGGCTGGCGCGTGCAGCCGCAAACGCACGGCTGGACGGGGACCGTGTCCGCCGTGGATTATGCCGGGAGCGTTTTGACCACGAAAGCGCCGCTGCCGACCGACGGGAGTCTGGACGGAAAGATCCTTGTCGTGAGCAGCCCACGCTACGGGCGGACCACCGCTTACCGTATAGTCCGTGCCGAGGCGGCAGGTGACGTGTCGCGCATCCATCTCGACGGGACGCTGGTTCTGGGCAAAGGGCAGGTGGGGAAGGTGCAGGATGCCCGCACCGTTACCAGCGTCATCCCGCACGAGTATGCCCATTCCGTTCGCCGCCGGGGCGACAGCGGTTTCTTCACGGGCAAGCGGGTGCAGAGCGTCGGGCGCGCGCGCACCAACGTGAACGGCGTGGCCTACGGCGCGCCGATGACGCTGACGGTGGAAAGCACGCAGGGCCTGAACGCGGGCGACGTCTTCCATTACTATGATGTGCAGGAAGGGGACCGCTTCGAGATCGCCGCGACGCTCTCGCTGCGCCGCGCGCCTTCCGGGGAGTTCTCCTTGCACAGCGATGTGCCCGTGGAGGTCACGCCGCCCGCCGGGGTGAGGATCGTCCGTGATCATTGACGCGCATGTCCACATCGGGCGCTGGCTGCCGCCGTGGCGCAGCGACGATGCCGTGGCCGACCTGGTCCTGACCGCCGGCGAATGCGGCATCGACCGGCTCTGCATCTCGTCGCTGGGCGACACGGGCTACCTCCATTACCCGACGCCGGGGCAGCTGCGCGCGGCCAACGACCACGTGTGGGAGGCCGTGGCGCGGTTCCCGGACGCGCTGCTCGGCTTCTGCTACGTGTCGCCCGAGCACCCCGGGGAGTCCCTGGACGAGATCCGGCGGTGCGTGGCCGACGGGCCCCTCGCCGGGATCAAGCTCTGGGTCGCCCGGAAGGCGTCCGGCCCGGCCGTGGACCCGATCCTCGAAGCGGCGGGGCGGCTCGGCGTGCCCGTTCTGCAGCACGCCTGGTACAAGACGACGGGCAACCTCGAGCACGAGTCCACGCCGGCCGACGTGGCCGAGATGGCCCGGCGCCATCCGCACGTGACCATCCAGATGGCGCACCTGTACGGCGCCGGCGAGCGCGGCATCCAGGATGTCGCGCCGCATGCCAACGTCCTGATCGACATCTCGGGGGGCGACCCGGAGGCGGGCCTGCTGGAATACGCCGTGCACGCCCTCGGCGCCGATCGTTTACTCTTCGGCTCCGACGCGCCGGGCCGCGACTTCGCGGTGCAGATGGCGAAGGTCGTGGGGGCGGACCTGACCGACGAGGACAAGCGGCTGATCCTGGGCGGGAACGCGGCTCGGCTGCTGGGGTTAGGGGGCAGGCCATGTGGGACATGAGCGCGTTCGTCGGCGAGTGGCCCTTCCGGCGCCTGCCCGACACGCGGCCGGATGCGCTCGCGGCGCGCCTGCGCGCCGAAGGCGTCGAGCGGGCCTTCGTGTCGCCGCTGGAGGGCCTCTTCGACGGCGACCCGCAGCCCGCCAACGAGCGCTGGGCCGCGCGGCTGAAGGCCCTGCCCTTCTTCCGCTTCGTTGCCGTGATCAACCCGGCGCTGCCCGGCTGGGAGGGTGCGCTCGCGGCGTCTCAGGAGCGGCTCGGCGCGGCGGCCGTGCGGCTGCATCCGAACTACCACGGCTACGCTCTGGACGGGGAGAAGGTTCATGCGCTGATGCGCGGGGCCGCGGAGCGGGACCTTCCTGTGTACATCTCGCTGCGGATGCAGGACCGGCGTTCCCAACACCCGCTGGCCCCGGTGCCGGACGTCCTTGCGCGCGACGCCCTGGCCTTGTGCCGCGCCCATCCCGACACCACGGCGATCCTTGCCGGGGCCAGGTGGGGCGAGCTGAATGAGCTGCGCCCGGCGCTGGCCGACCTGCCGCGCCTTTACCTGGAGCTGTCCCACCTGGAATGGGTCGACGGGGTGCATCGCTTCGTCGGCCAGTGGGGCGCGGAGCGGCTGCTGTGGGGCACCCACGCCCCGCTGTTCACGCCCACCGCCGCCCGGCTCAAGGTCGAGAAGGCGCGCCTGTCCCGGGCGGAGCGCGACGCACTGGTCCGCGGCAACGCGCGGCAGATAGGGGCCGAAAACGAATGAACGATCGAAGGGGGCTTCGCGCGGGGGCCGCCGAGGCTGTCATCCCGTCCGGGCCCGGGCTGGACCTGGCCGGCTTCGTGGCCCGCGACAACCCGTCGGGCGGCAAGCGCGACGAGATCTACGCCCGCGCCCTGGCTTTGGAGGCGGGCGGTCACCTCCTGGTGCTCCTGTCCGCCGACGTGCTCGGCTTTGAGTCCGCGTTCGTGGCCGGCGTCCGTGACGACATCACCCGGCGCGCCGGGGAGATCGGCCTGCGCCCCGCGGCGCTCCACGTCACGGTCGCCGCGACGCACACGCACTCCGCCCCGGCCTCCCAGCCGCTCCGGGGCTGCGGGGACGTGGACCCGGCGTGGCTGCAAACCGCCGGCGCCGTGCTGGCGGACACGGCGACGGAGGCGCTCGGCCGGCTCCGGCCCGCGCGGCTGGGGAGCGGCAGCGGCGCGGCGGGCGGCGTGGCGGGCAACCGGCGCACGCCGGAGGGCTGGACGCGCGGCGCGAGCGCGCCCGCTTCCGAGGACTTCGCCTCGGGGCCCGTCGACCCGAGGTGGGCGTGCTCCGCGTCGAGACGGCGGACGGAGCGCCTTTAGCCTGTCTGGTCAACTTCACCTGCCATCCGGTCATCCTGGGCCCCGACAGCCGGGACATTTCGGCGGATTATGCGGGCCTCGTGGCTAAGCGGCTCGGCGGGCGTCTGGGCGCGGTCACGCTCTTCACGAACGGCGCGGCCGGCGACATCAACCCGGTCCGGCGCGGGAGCCTGGGCCGACGTGGAGCGGGTGGCCGGCGCCGTCGCGGACGAAGCGGAGCGTGTCTGGGCGGCGACGAGGACGCGTGGGGACGTTGCCCTGTCCGCCGGCGCCCGAACCCCGTCCTCTGCCCCTCCTGCCGCTGCCGCCGCGCGGAGCCTGGAGGACAGGGCCGAGAGCTTCCGCCGGGAGCAGGAAGCGGCTCGCCAGGCGGGACGGGGCAGCCAGAGGCGCACGGCGAACGCGTATCGGGAGTGGGCCGAAGACGCTCTGGCGCGGGGGACGGAGCCTCTTCGGGTGCCGGTGTATATCCAGTCGATGTGGATCGTTGACGCCTCCCTGGTGGACGTGCGCGGCGAGCTTTTCGTCGCGCTCGGCCTTCGGATCAAGGGGCGGCTGGCCGCCCTCGGCGTCCGTCCCGCCTGGGTCCTGGGCTACACGAACGGCAACATCGGCTATGTCCCGACCCGCGCCGCCTACGAACAGGGCGGCTACGAAGTCGAGACGGCCCACCGCTTCTACGGACAGCCCTCCTGCGTGGCGCCGGAGGCGGGGGAAATGATCGTGGAAAGCGCCGTGGCATTGGCGGCGCGGGGAGGATAAAAGGGATGGACGAGCTGGCGGCACGAGGCGGGACCCCGGTCCGGACGGCGCCCTGGCCCCGATGGCCCGTCGCGGACGAGGCGGACGTTCAGGCGGTGGCCGACGTCGTCCGCGGCGGCGTCTGGGGCAGTACGGAGGGGACCGTCGTCGGCGACTTCGAGCGGGCGTTCGCCGACCTGCACGGGGCGAAACACGGCGTCGCGCTGAACAGCGGGACGAGCGCCCTGCAGGTCGCCCTGGCCGCCCTCGGCGTCGGCCCCGGCGACGAGGTGATCGTCCCGGCGTACACCTTCGTCGCCACCGCCACCGCCGCCCTGCTCGTCGGCGCGGTCCCCGTCTTCGCCGATATCGAGGCCGACACCTACAACCTCGACCCGGACGCGGCCGAGCGGGCCGTCAGCCCGAAGACGCGGGCCGTCGTGCCGGTCCACTTCGCCGGGGCGGTCGCCGACATGGGACGCTTCCAGGCGCTTGGCGAGGATCACGGCCTGCCGATCCTGGAGGACGCCGCCCACGCCCACGGCGCCCGCCGGGCAGGCCGCAGTCCCGGAACCCTGGGCGCGGCGGCCTGTTTCAGCTTCCAGTCCTCCAAGAACCTGACGTCGGGCGAGGGCGGCATCATTCTCACGGACGACGACGCGCTCGCCCGGAGCTGCCGCTCGCGCAGGAACACGGGGCGCGCCGAAGGGGGCGCCTGGTACGAGCACCACCTCCCGGGCGGCAACTACCGCCTGACCGAGCTGCAGGGCGCCCTGCTCCGCTCCCAGCTGCGCAGGCTCGGGGACCAGAACTGCCGGCGCGACGCCAACGGGCGCTACCTGGACGAGCAGCTTGCCAAGATCCCCGGCATCCGCCCGCTCCGGAGCGACCCGCGCCAGGATCTGCACCCGCGGCACCTGTACATCTTCCGCTACGACGCCGACGCGTTCGGCCTGCCGCGCGGACGCTTCCTCGAGCTGCTCAAGGCGGAGGGGGTACCCGCCTCCGGCGGGTACCCGGTCGGCCTGCACCACCAGCCGCTCTACTCCGGCCGGGGACTGCGGGAGCAGATCCCCGGCCGGACCATGCCGCACCTGCTGGCCCATGACTACGGGGCGGCCTCCTGCCCGAACACCGAGCGGGCCTGCGCGGCCGAGGCCGTCTGGCTGACGCACCCGATGCTGCTGGCGGAGCAGCGCGACATGGACGATATCGTGCGCGCCGTCCAGAAGATACGCGCTTCCGCATAGCAGTCTGGCGGTCATGGCCTATGTCCAGGACTACGATGAGCATTATCCCGAGACGGCGCAGGACTATTGCTGCGTCTACTGGCCCGACACGGCACCCGGTGCCGCCCCGTTGGCCCTTTCTCCAGGTGATTCCACGTTGGTAACGGCGACGGAGCAGAAGGCGAAACGGTCCGTTGCGCAGCCCCGCTTTGACGCCGGACTGACCGCGCGCTCGCTGGCCATTGCCGTCGGACTGACCCTCCTGGCGGGGCTCTGGATCCGGCAGGCGGAGATCGTGGTCTTATCCACGCAGATCAGCGAGAGCGTCCCGGCAATCCCCGGGCTGGCGGCGCTGGTCCTCCTCCTGCCGGTCAACGCGCTCCTGCATCGGCTGCCGCGTGTGCGGCCGCTTTCCCGCGCCGAGTTGCTCGTCATCTTCCTGTTCGTCACCATCAGCAGCACCATGATGGGAGTCGGGGTGATGCGGTTCCTCTTTGCTCTGCTCGGCACCCCCTTTTACTTGCCGGCCGGAGGAATGCCGCAGATCCAGGAGCATCTGCCCCGCTGGCTGGTGCCCCACGATGCCGAGGCCATGCGTCAGCTCTACGAGCGCTCTCCGAACGGTGAGGTGCCCTGGCATCTGTGGTGGCCGCCGGGCCTTGTGTGGCTGGGCTTCTTCGCCGCACTCTGGTGGACGCTGTACTGCCTGATGGCGCTCTTCTTTCGTGCCTGGAGCGAAGAGGAACGGCTGTCCTTTCCGCTCGTGTCCCTGCCCCTGGAGGTGACCGGCGGCGAGACGGCCGGAACTCCCTTCTTTCGCAACCCGATCATGTGGCTCGGGTTCAGCGCGGCGGCTGTCTACAATCTCTTCAACATTCTCCACGCCCTGTATCCCTCCTTCCCGGAGATCGGCAAGCAGGCGGATTTCACCCCGCTTTTCCCGTCTCCCCCGTGGAGCGCGGTGGCCCCCTTGACGTTCCACTTCCGGCCGGAGCTGATCGGGCTGGGGTATCTGGTCGCCACGGATATCAGCCTCGCGGTCTGGCTTTCGTTTCTGGTTCTAAAGCTGACGGCGGTCCTGGGTGTTTCCCACGGATATCCCGCGGGGTGGCCGTATCCTCAGGAACAGGGCATCGGGGCTTACCTGGTCTTGGCGATCCTGTTGGTGTGGTATTCGCGCCAGCATCTGGGAAGGGCATGGCGCGCCGCCGTCGCGGGTGACTCCCCCCCTGCGGGGTTCCTGGGCTACCGAGGGATCTTTCTTGGCCTGTTCGGCGGCTTCGCCGTCGTCTGGGGGTTCGCCACGGCGGCGGGCATGGGCGCCTGGGTAGCGCTTGTCTATCTCGGGATTATCCTGGCGGTCGCACTGGTCTATGGGCGGCTTCGGGCGGAAGTGGGCGCCCCCTTGGTCTGGCTTTTCCCCTACGCGATGCAGAAGCATGTGCTCCTGTACACCTTCGGCTCGCAGCCGTTCGCGGCCAGCGGGCCCTCCACCCTGCCGGTATGGGCGCTGTTCACCTTCCTGGCGCGCGGCTATTTCCCGGCGATGACCGGCTATCAGGTCGAGGCGATGGAACTGGCGCGCCGGACGCGCATCAACCCCAGGCGCATCGCCCTGGCACTCTTTCTGGCGGTCGTAGTTGGGTTCGTCGTCGGCTGGTACCATCACCTGACCCCGTATTACCTCCACGGCGCACAGAATCT
>JAUJNC010000350.1 GCA_030446525.1 Armatimonadaceae bacterium | reverse complement strand
TCGCGTAGCAGGCGACGCCGAGCGGCGTGTCGAGGCCGGGGTGGTCGTCGCGCATCCGCCACTTGTGCGCCATGACCTCCTCGCGGTAGTTCGCCAGCTCCTGCGCGGTCAGCCGCCCGGAATGGAGCAGGACCAGCTCCCACGCCTCGGCGTGCTTCAACTCCTCCATGCCCCAGGCGAGCTGCAGATTGCGGCGTTCGCGCCGGTTATGGAGCAAGTTCAGCCCGTCCTCGACGTAGTCGCCGACGTAATCCTCGACGCCGAGATAGGCGGTGATGATCGTGACGGTGTCGTCGCTGAGGCGGTCGCCCAACTCCGCCATCTCGCCGAGCGGGAGGTCGTCCCAGGGCGTCCAGTTCCGCACCTTCATCGCCTTGCGGAAGTAGCGGATGAAAGCCTCGTGCGTCTCAGCCGCCGCCGCCCGGTCGCGGGCCTCCCGCGTCCAGGGTCCCGGCACCACCAGGGGCATCCCGACCGCCCTGCCCGCCTCGTTGCCCGTCTCAGCCGTCATTATCGTCTGAACCTTCCTCCCAGTACCCGTCGACGCTCCGCGGGTGCGCGGCGCTATCGATCAGCCGCCGCGTCGCGGATCGCGCGTGTCGTCCGGCAGCACGCCGCTGCCGCTGTATCGTCGGCCCCACTTGCCCGCATCGCGCGACCGGCGCTGCCGGGGACGAGCCCGCGCGACTTCCCGGCATTGCTCCAAACGGTGATGGGCACACCGTGACATGATACCCGGAAGCGCGGCGGGGGGCAAGCAGCGCCCCTCAGTTATCGCGTCTGGGCCGGGGATCGACTCGCTCTTCGGTCGTGCGGGCTGCCCGCTCGCCCGATCCCTCGACCGTATGGGCCTCGCGCGTGACGTGCTGCTCGACCTCCACCTGGGTCGAGCGCGTCGTCGCATCGACCTCTTCGCGCGCGTACTCCCGTTCCTTGCTCAGCACCACCTCGCCGGTGATCACCGGCGTCACGGCGACCGATACGCGCTCGCCCCGCACGGGGATGCGCAGCTTCTCGCGCGAGAAGACCTGCTCGACCAGCGGGGCCAGCTCGGCCTCGACCGGCATCCGGCGCACCGTCGCCCAGGCGCCGGGCGCCATGCCGCCGGTGGCGAAGGGGGGCGTGTGCCAGCCGAGCGCCTCGATCTCGCTCTGCGGCACGGAGAGGTGGACCTCGTTGCCGCGCAGTTGCGCGATCGCCGCGATCGGCACGTAGATGTCCTTCTTGAAGATCAGCCCCTGGCGCAGCTTCAGATAGATCGGGGTGACCTCATCGATGTCGCCGATCTTCTTGCCATCGCGGCCATAGACGGTCCAGCCGTGCTGCACCCCGCCCACTTGCATGCCCATCCTGCTCCATCTCCTCCCGCCTCCCGGCGGCTCACCGTAAGCCGACTTATCGGGCAGGTGCTCCCGCCCGCGTCGGTTCCCGTGCGGCACTATAGAGCATGTTGTGTGCCAGAGAACGCGGCGCGCTTGTATCGGCAGGTGTGGCGCGGCGGGGGCCACCCACGTTACCGGCCGCCACCGACCTCGCCCAGCAAGGCTTGCGCTTCGGCGAAGCGGGCGGGCGTGTTGGCGTTGAAGAAGGAGCGCAGTGTGGGGTCGGCGCGGCGCAGTTCGTCCGCGGGGACCGGGCGCACCCGCACGTGGGGGAAGAACCCGATGATCTTGAAGCGCCCTGCCGCCAACTGCTCGCGAATCGCCGGCAATGCGCGGCGACCGTAGATCGCGTGCAGCGTCTCGTAGACGCCACCGGCCGCGCTCTGCCGGTTCTCCTCCCGGGGCTCGACCGGCAGGAAAGGGGCCAGCACGTCGTAGTCGCGCGGCCGGGACGCCAGCAGGCGCAGCAGCGGGACCGCGAGGAACGGCATGTCGCAGGCGACGACCAGGCAATGGTCGTGCGCCGCCCCGGCGACCGCGCTGTAGATGCCGCCGAGCGCGCCAGCGCCGGGGAAGGCGTCCGGCACGGTGCGGAGACCCAGGAAAGCGAGCCGATCGTCGTTGGCGACCAGGAAGGTCTCGTCGGCGACCGCGCCGACCGCGGCGGCGACCCGCTCGACCAGCGACGGGCCGCCCGGTGTCAGGCGCAGGAGCGCCTTGTCGGCCCCCATCCGCCGGCTCTGCCCCCCCGCCAGGATCGCGGCGCTGAGCGGCGCGGCGGGCGGGCCGGTCATGCCAGGCCCGGCATCGTCCGGGGTTCCGCGGCGGCGGCCGGCGCGGCGGACGGCAGCCCGTCGTCGGCGGGGGCCGGTGGTGGGCCGATCAGCTCGACCATGAGGCCGAGCAGATGGTCGAGATCGAACGGTTTTTCGAGGACGCGCACGCCGGTGCTCGCCAGTTCGTCCGCGTAGCGGCGGGTGCGATCGGCCGCCGCCGAGCAGAGGATCACGGGGATGGCCCGCGTCTCGTCGTCGGCCAGCAGTTGCGACAGGACCAACCAGCCGTCGACCTGGCCCAGCACCAGATCGAGGATGATCAGGGCCGGGCCGACCCGCCTGACCCGTTCGAGGGCCTGCTCGCCGCTGTCGTGCGTCTCGGGCGCGTACCCCTCGTCAACCAGGAACTCGCGCATCAGTTCCAAGAACTCGGGTGAGTCGTTGATCACCATGATCGTTCGCATGCTTGTTTCTCCGGCGCATGGCACATCGGCCGCGGCGAGCCTCCGGGGTGAATGCTCCTGCGCCGCGCCTCACGGGAGAGGTGAAGTGCGGGAAGTATACCACCGATAGCGCGCAATCATGACGAAATCGTACGAGCCGCCACCACGGGCAGGGGCGGGGGACGGAGGGCCAAAGGGCGAGGGGCGGGGGGCGAGAGACCGGGCGCGCCAGAGCAGGAGCGGGCGATGCGCTCCCGCCTGCCGCCCCCCGCCCGCGCCCCCGCTACCGCCGGCTCCCCGGCGGGGGCGCGTTCGGCGCGACGTAGCCGAGGACGAACAGGATCTCCACCCCGTCCTTGCACGCGGCGACCCCCT
>JAUJNC010000349.1 GCA_030446525.1 Armatimonadaceae bacterium | reverse complement strand
GCCTGTCCGCCGGGCGGTCGCGCCAGTGCGCCCGGTTGCTCGACGCGTCCCAGGCGTCCTCCGGCACGGGGAAGTTGTAGTCGGTCTTGCTGTTGTTGGTGCAGTAATACCCGGCGTCGCGCAGGTACGCCGGGAACGGGCGGACGGCTCGGGGCAGCGCGATCCGGGAGCGCATGTGGTGGCTGCCGAGCGAGCAGGCGTACACCCCGGCGATCAGGCTGGAGCGCGCCGGGGCGCAGACGGGCGCGGCGGCGAAGGCTTGGTCATAGCGGACGCCCCCGGTGGCGAGCCGGTCGATGTTCGGCGAGCGGGCGTATTCTTCCCCGTAGCAGCCCAGGTGCGGGCTGAGGTCCTCGCAGGTGATCCACAGGATGTTCGGGCGCGCCGCCCCGGCCTTGTCCGACGCCGCAACCGAGCGCATCAGGACCGTTGATGCGGCCACAGACGAGTGCTTGATGAACCGACGGCGCGTGATTTTCGTGCTCATAAGAGGGTTATCCTCATGTCTTTTCACCCGACTGGATTCAGATGATCTCCAGGTAGTCGCGGTCAGGCAGGGCGGGGAACGGGGCGTGCGGCTCGGCCTGATACCAGTAGGCGACGCTGGCGATGTCGTCCTGGAGCGGCAGGTAGCGTCTGCCGGCGCGCCAGCCCAGCGCCTGGATCGTGACGCGCAGATCCTGCTGGAAGCGGATCGGGTCCGGAATGTGCCAGCGGTACATCCCGAACCGCTGCTGCACCTGGTAGTGCCCGTCGCCGCGGATCACCTGCGGCAGGCCGGCATACGGCGTGTTGAATTCCTGGTATTCGAGGGTCTCCACGCCGTACTCGTTCTTGCGCCTTACATCGAAGTCGTAGGAGCCGCAGAAATAATCTTCGGTCCCCGTGCCGCAGATCGTGGGGAACTCGCCGTCACCGTCCAAAAAGAACTTGATCTCGCCCTCGCCCCACCAGCCGTTGTTGTTCACGCCCCAGCACAGATACGTGCCGACATAGTGGCCGCGCCCGCGCACGCCGTCCAGAATCGTGTAGTCCTGTTTGTAGGGCAGCGGGTTGGTGCGGCGGAACTGGGCGTGCAGGTAGGCGCAGTCGTCGGGCACGTCGGTCAGGGTGTAGTTGATCTGATAGTACAGCACCATATCCTCCGGCCCGATGTTCTCCATCGTGATCCGGCAGCGTTTCTTAAACGGCATCTCCCAGTAACAGTTGAAGGCCGAGCCGGGGTTGACGCAGACGGGCAGGCTGGACACCTGCGCGAACCTGCCCCAACCGCAGGCGAAGAAGTCGCCGACCGGCGCCTCGATGGAGGGCTGCTCCTCGTCGTCCCAGTGGAAGCGCAGGATGGAGTAGCGCCAGTTCCCGGTCGGGGTCATCCAGATCTGCTGGATCGCGCCCGGCCCCGTGATGTCAGCCAGCGTGAAGGTAGCGCCGGCGGCGATCTTCACGCTCGGCGAGATCTTCCAGCCCTGGCCCAGATCGCGGGCGGCGTGGACGCCCGTCCCCTCGGTCGCCATGCCGCCCTTGCCTTTTTCGCCCGTGAAGTTCTCCGGGCTGATGGAGCGCGTCTGCGCGTCCGAGAGGCGGGACAGGTTGCCCAGGTGCAGGCCGAGTCCGTTGAATCCGTTCATGCGGTTCCATTCTCCTGATGACGCCGCGACCTGGGCGACGCCCATGCGGACGCCGGCGAGAGCGGCGGTGGTGATGATGCGCGCGGCGAATGTCCCGGCTCAGGGGCGGGCGGAGGGGACCCCGTTGGCCGGAGCGGCGGGATCGATCCGGCCGATGGGGCGGACGTTCTGCCCCACGACGCCGGTGCGGGCGTCGCCCAGGTCGCGGCGCGCCGCCTCGCCCAGCGCGCGCAGGCGGGCGACGATCTCCGGGTGGTCGTTAAAGAGCGACTTCTGCTCGCCCGGATCGGTCTCCAGGTCGTACAGGGCTTCGGGGATCGGCGTGTCCGGGTTGGCGACCCGCCCGTAGGTCAGCTCCTCCTGCAGGGTGGTCGGGAACTTCAGCTTCCACCGGCCGCTGCGCACGGCGTTGAGGCTGTTCGCGGCGCTGTAATAGAAAAACGCCTCGTGGGGGCTTTTCGCCCCCGGCTCGCCGCGGAGCAGGGACAGCACGTTCTTGCCGTCGAGGGTCTTTGGCGGCAGGGGCGCGCCCGTGATGGCCGCCACGGTCGGCAGCAGGTCCATCGCGGTGACGACCTCGGAGCAGACCGCCCCGGCGGGGATCTTGCCGGGCCAGCGCATCACGCACGGCACGCGCATCCCGCCCTCGTAGGTCGTCCCCTTGCCGGAGCGCAGCGGGTTGGCGCGCCCCCCGTGCTCGCCGCGGATCAGCCACGGGCCGTTATCCGACGTGAACACCACCAGCGTGTTGCCTTCGATCTTGAGTTCGGCCAGCGTGTCCAGCACCTGCCCGGCGCTCCAGTCCAGCGCCTCGACCACATCCCCGTACAGCCCCCCGGCGGACTTGCCGCGGAACCGCTCCGACGCGTGCAGCGGCGTGTGCGGCATGGTATGAGCCAGATACAAAAAGAACGGCCGGTCGCGGTTTCGGCGGATGAATTGGGTCGCCTCGTGGGTGTAGCGTTCGGTGAGCGCGGCCTGATCGACGCTGCGCTCGGCGACCTGTTCGCCCTGCATCAGCACCACCGGATTCATGTCGTTGCTGTAGGGGATGCCGAAGTAGGTGTCGAAGCCGTGCCGGGTGGGCAGAAACGGGGGGGCGTCGCCCAGGTGCCATTTGCCGACGCACGCCGTGGCGTAGCCGGTCCCGCGGAGCAGTTCGGCGAGCGTCATCTCGTCCGGGTTCAGGCCGTATCCGGAGTTGGGGAACAGGACCCGCTCCGGCTTGCGCCCGCTCACCGGGTCGGCCGGGAACGTTCCCATCCCGATCCGCTGCGGGTAACACCCGGTCAGCAGGGCGGCCCGCGACGGGGTGCAGACAGAGGAGGCCACGTAGAAGTCGGTGAACTTCATCCCTTG
>JAUJNC010000348.1 GCA_030446525.1 Armatimonadaceae bacterium | reverse complement strand
CAGGTGGCACATCATCAGCCCGACCGCGGACGCCGAACCCCACGTGTACTTCTGCAGGTCTTCGAACGTCTCGTAGGTCAGGACCGTGAGGTCCATCTCCATGGCCTCGAGGAAGTCCCGCATGTAGCTCGCGGGCACCTCGTGCTGCCGGGCGGCATCGGCGAAGGCGGCCAGCACGGGGTGCCCGGACCGTCCGGTTTGGAGGGCGTCGGCGGTGGCGTCCTGCCACCGCCGCAGCTTGTCGCGTTGCCCGGCGGCCGACAGGCCGCCGGGGTTGTCCACCCACTCGTCGGGGTAGCGGACCCAGGCATACAGCGCGTGGACGGCGGGGCGAAGCGGCGGGGGAAAGAACCGGGTGGAGAAATAGTAGGTCTTCCCGTAGTGGCGGTTGATCTCCCGGCAGTGCTCGTAGGCAGCCGCCAGGCCGGGTTCCATCGTGGGCAGCGACCGCGGCGGGACGGTCCCCTCCCCGTCCCGCCGCGTCCTACGCGGAAATTGATACGGACTCCCCATCAAGGTGCGGCTGCCTCTCCTGCTCTAGATACCCTCATTAACAGGGCGGAAGCAGGTCGAGTTCCCGCCATGCCGCTTCACGTGGTGAGCTTCGTGTTCAAAGCCTTGTAAATCTCCACGGTCGCCTTGCTGCGGTTGAGGGTGTAGAAGTGCAGGCCGTCCACCCCGTTGTCCAGCAGGTCGTGGCACTGGCGCGTGGCGTGCTCGACGCCGACGCGGTACACGGCGTCCGGGTCGCCTTCGGCCGCCTCGATCTCGAGCAGCAGCGGGTGCGGTATCTTCGCCCCGCTGAGCGCGGACATGCGCTTGATCCCCGACGCGCTCACGATCGGCATGATGCCGGCGATCAGCGGGACGTCGATGCCCAGGGCGCGCGCCTGATCGCGCCAGCGGTAGAACTCGTCGTTGTCGAAAAAGAACTGGGTGATGACGAAATTCCCGCCGGCGTCCAGCTTGCGCTTGAGGTGTTCCAGATCTCGGGTCCGGTTCAGGCACTGCGGGTGGCCTTCCGGGAAGCCCGCCACGCCGATGCAAAAGTCGTGGCGGCCGCGGATGAAGTGGATCAGGTCGTTGGCGTAGGCGAACCCGCCTTCGGTGGCGACGAACTGGCTCTGCCCGGCGGGCGGATCGCCCCGGAGCGCCAGCACGTTGCGAACGCCCGTGTCCCAGAGCTGGTCCAGTATCTGGCCGATCTCCGCCGCGGTATGCCCGACGCAGGTCAGGTGCGCCATGGCGCCGATACCGATCTCGTTCTGGATGCGGGACACCAGGTCGATCGTTTTCTGCCTCGTGCTCCCGCCCGCCCCATAGGTCACCGAGACGTAACTCGGGTGCAGGGGCCGCAGCCTGTCGATCGTCCGATACAGCTGAGCGAAGCCCGCCTCGTCTTTGGGCGGGAAGAACTCGAACGAGGTCGAAGGCATTTCCCGTCCCAGCATCTGGTCAATTCGCATGTGACGCTCCTCAATGCCCGCCCCCGGGGTGTGCCGGATGCGGGCGGCTTTCACCTCATTTTACCCTGCAAAAACCGTGCGACGCTTTTTTCCTCACGCCTTCTGCTCGGCGGCGATGCGCTCGGTCACCAGGCGCGCGCCGATGGTGACGAGCGGCAGGCCGGTCCCCGGCGTGGTGGACGCGCCGACGAAGTACAGGTTGGGGACGGCCGGGCAGCGGTTGGCGGGCCGGAAGTACCCGACCTGCCGGATGCCGTGCGACAGGCCGAAGGCCGCCCCGTGGCGCAGGTTGAACCGGTCGCGCCAGTCGTGCGGGGTATAAACGTGCTCCACCACGACATGCTTGCCCAGGTCCGTCAGCCCCGCGCGCTCCTCCAGGAGCCGGTACATCTTCTCCGTATAGCGCTCCTTCTCCTTCGCCCAGTCCACGCGCGCGGACAGGTGCGGGATGGGGACCAGGACGAAGACGTTGTCCCCGCCGGGCGGGCACAGCGACGGGTCGGTGTGCGCCGGGCAGTTGACATAGAACGACGGGTCAGTGGGCAGCGTCTTCGTGCCGAAGATCGCGTCGAAGTTGGCCCGGTAGTCGCGCGTGAGGAAGAAGTTGTGATGCAGCAGGTGGTCGTAGCGCCGATCCGTGCCCAGGTACATCATGAACGCCGAGGCCGTGTAGACGAGGCCGTCCAGCTTCGGCTGCGTCCAGGGCCCGCGCGCCTCCGGGGGCAGCAGGTCCAGATACGTGTACGGCAGGTCCGCGTTGGAAAGCACGACGTCGGCGGGGACCAGGCCGCCCGCGACCTCGACCCCCTTCGCCCTGCCCCCCTCGACCACGATGCGCGACACGGGGGCGTTCGTGTGCATCCGGACGCCCCTCTCCTCGGCGAGCGCGGCCATCGCCTGCGGCAGCGCGTACGTGCCGCCCATCGTGAACCAGAGGCCGTCCTGGGCCAGCTCGGTGTAGGAGAGCAGGGTGTAGACCGCGGGTGCCTCGTAGGGCGAGATGCCCAGGTACATGCTCTGCATCGAGAACACCTGGCGAAGGCGGGGGTCGCGGAAATAGCGCGCGACGTGCGGATACAGCTTTTTGGTCGCGCCGAGTGTGTTCAAAAGGCGCAGGTTGCGGGCCGTGAAGAAATCGCCCGCCTTGAGGAAGTTCTTTTCGACGAACTCGTAGCGGCCGTGGCGGTACTTCAGGCCGGAATCCCGCAGAAAGGCGTAGTAGCGCGGCGCGACGCCCGGCTCCATCGCCTCCATCTGCGGCACCATCCGCGCCAGGTCCGACGAGACGTCCAGGGTCGAGCCGTCGGCGAAGCGCACCCGGTAGTTGGGCTCCATCTTGACCATCCGCAGCCGCTCGTCGAAGCTTTCGCCCGCGAAGGCGAACAGCTCGCGGAACACGTCGGGCATCAGGAGCAGGCTCGGCCCGACGTCAAACCGGTAACCGCCGTCCGCGAGCAGGTTGCACCGCCCGCCGACCGTGGCGTTCTTCTCGTAGACGTCGACGTCGTAGCCCTGCACCCGCAGCCGTATCGCCG